>JANQMB010000327.1 GCA_028280355.1 Verrucomicrobiales bacterium | reverse complement strand
CGGCGAGCTGTTGGCGTGCCTCTTCCACATTGGGGCTGATGGCGTCGCGCAGCTCGTCGACCTGTTCCTGCAGGCCGGCGACGTTCTCCCCCTGGGGCGCCGCCTCGCGATCTTGCCCGCCGCGCAGTTCTGCCTGCTCGCGGGCGCGCATCTCGTGGGCCAACTCGCGCGCTTCGCCCGAACGGGCGGCCTGTTCGGCGATCCGCTTCGGGACTTCTGCCTCGTGGTCGAGGCCGCGTTGGATCTGTTCGGGTAGCCGGGCGAGGTCTTCGGTGACCTGTTCGGCCAGGTCGGATTCCGCCGCCGGGGTGCTCTCGGCGGAGCCGGAGGGCTCCCCCGAGTTCTCGGCGAGTTGCCCCTCTGCCTCGGCGAGATCGTCGAGCGCGCCGGCGACCTGTTCGGCGGCCGCTGCCGCTTCGACGGTCTCGAGGGCGTCGCGCAGTTCGCCGAGCGCCTCCGAAACCTCTTTGGCCTCTTCGCCCGAAGTCGTCTCGGTACTCGCTTCAGAGATGGCGTCGAGGGCGCGCGCCGCTTCGGCGATATCGGCGGCCTCCTCCCCGCTGGCCGCGGGCGAGGTGGCCTTCGCGTCCGCGAGGTCTTTCAACTGGTCGGCGACGGCCTCCGCCTTCTCGGCGAACTCGGCCTTCGCCTCGGCGAGCTGTTCGCCGAGCCTGGCCGCGTTCTCCCGGTTGTTCTCGCGGTCGAGCCGTCCCTGTTTCTGGGCGATCTGTTCGGCCTCCCGGCGGAGCTCGTCGACCTCCCGGGATGGGCTGGGCGTTTCGCGGGCGAGCCGCTGGCGCATCTCGTCGGCCCGCCGCTCCGCGGCCTCGGCGACATGTTGCGCTTGCCGTTCGGCGTGTTCGAGGTGCGCCTCCATGCGTTTGGCCGCGTCGGGCAAGCGTTCCGCCGCGTTCTCGGCGGCGAGCGCCTCGTCGACGCGTCTGCGCTGCCCCTCGATGTGTTTCGCGGCGTTGCGGGCGGCGTCGCGCTCGCCGCCGTCGAGGATTTCGGCCAGTTCCCCGAGCTGCTCCTCGGCCGCCTCCGCCCGGTGGCGGGCGAGGTCTTGCCGTTCGAGCAGCGCGTCGCGGTGCTCGGCCGGGGTTTCCCGGGAGGCGTCGGCGATCTCCTGCTGGTCATCGGCGAGGTGCCCCAGGTCTTCGGCCGCGAGCCGGGCGAGATCTTCTGCCGCAAAGGCGCGCATCGCCTCGGCGGCCTTCCTGGCGGCGTCCTGCGCATCCCCCGCGAGGTGCGCTGGCCGGTGGTGGCCATCCTTGGGTGGAGTCTCGCCGGTCGCGGCGGCCTGCATCTGGTCTTCGAGGCGCTGGAGCGACTGGCTCTTGAGGTCGGCCACCTTGGCGGCGACCGCTTCGAGCTCGGCGGCTTCGGCCCGGCCCGGGGCTTCGGCGAGGGCGTCTTTGAGATCCTCCCAGATCTGCTCCACCTTCTCCTTCGCCCCCTCGGCGGCGACCTTGGCCTTCACGAGGTCCTGCCGCTCGGCGAGGCTGCGTTCCTCCGGCTCCTTCTTGAGCGCACGGTCCGCCTTGGCGGTCTCTTGGGCGAGACGCTCGACGTCCTTTTTCAGCGCCGAGAGGTCCTCGGCGATCTGCCCCTGGCGCGCCGCCCAGCCGCGCTGTTCGGGGTTGTCCTCGCCGGCGGCGACCGCGAGCCGCACGGGCGGGGACTCGCCGCGGTTCCCCTTGGTGTCGATGCCGATGAGCTTGGTGACGAGGACGTCGCCGGCTTTGAGCCCCAAGCCCCCCAGCTCCCAGCGTTGCGAGATCTCCACGCGGGCGCCAGGTTCGCTGGTGAGGACGGACTCCCGCCAGCTGGATTTGTTGACGCGGATCGCCTGTCGCACCTCGGCGAGCGACACGTCGTCCTCCGCGGTGCCGCGCAGGTCGAGGACGCCGCCGGCGCGGACCTCGCGGTTGTTCTCCGGCGAGACGATCTGGAGGTTCGGCACCAGATCGGGCACGGCGCGGATCTCGAAGTGGGGGCTGAAGGTGTTTTCGAAGCGGGACTCGGCGGCGACGAGGTGGACCTTGTAGCTGGTGTGCTCGGGGGTGACCGGGACTTCTGCGGTGAGCTTGTCGTCCCCCTCCGGCTGGAGCGGGATGGTCAGGGGGGCGCCCCCCTCGGTGTCCGATCTGAGCTGCAGCTCGCCGGTTTCGATCGGCTGGTTGACGGTCAGGGTCAGGGCGACCTCGGTGCCTTCGAGGGCGGAGAGGTCGCCGTGGCTCTCGGCCGGGGGGGAGTAGGGGGAGAGGCCGGTGTACTCGGGGTAGACGTAGGTTTTGGCGAAGCTGGTCACCGAGGGGCGCGGCCGGGACTCGAGGGTGTGGTAGCGGGTGAAGGTTCCGCGCGCGCGGACGCGGTAACGGACGTCTTCCCGGCCGACCTTGATCCCGCCCTTGAAGCGGTTGCCGGCAGTGCGGGTCAGGCGGACCTTCTGTGTCCCCGACCCCGGCTCCGAGGTTTCGAGCACGACCCTGTCGATGTCGCCGCCGGTGATCTCGACCTCGACCGGTTGGGTGTCGCCGGAGGGGACGATGCGGTCGGCGGGGTCGGGGGCGACGAAGTGGATCTTCAGGTCCGAGGGTCTGGCGAGGTTGGCGCCGGGGAGCAGGGCGCGGGAGAAGAGCTGGGGGAAGTTGGGCGAGAAGAGCAGGGCGACCAGGATCACCACGGCCGCGCATGCGGCCTTGACCCACCGCGAGATGAGGGTCGCCGGGAGAAGGTCCTCGGCCTTCGTCTGCGAGACGCGGCCGGCGACGTCCTGCTGGAGGAGGTTGCGGAAGACCGCCGAACTGTGGTGGGCGCCGGGCTCGTCCTCGCGCTGGCCCAGCTCGACCGCGGAGAGCAGGTCCTCGTGCAGGTCGGGGCGGGCGCGCTCGATGAGCCGCGCGGTGTGCCTAGGGTCCTCCCTGCCGACGAGCTGCCGGACGCAGACCCGCCAGAGGAGGTAGGCGATGCCGACGTATGCGGCGACGCTGAGTGTCCAGCGCAGCCCGTCGGGCATGATCACGAAGCGGTCGAGGAGCGCCAGCGCCGACATGATGAGGATGACGCCGGCGGCGAAGGCGCAGAGGCCGCGCAGGAGGATGAGCTCGCGGCGGCGTTTGGCGAAGGCCTCGATCGCCTGGGTGGTCTCTCGTGCGATGCTCATTGGAGTATGGAGTGCGGTGTTAGACGTAGCCGGCCCGTTTGCGGAGGATCCACTCGGTGGTGAGGAGGGCGAGGATGGCGAAGAACCACCAATAGCTGCTCCACAGGACCGTCTGGCTGGGGATGACCTTCTTGCGGTCGATGGACTCGAGGAGGTTCACCAGGTTCTGGGTCTCCTCCTCGTGGAAGAACTGGCCGCCGCTACCCCTGGCGATGTTCTGCAGCAGTTCGGCGTCGAGCGAGAGGTCGTCGAGCTCGCGGTCGACCGCACCCTTGACGAGCAGCTTGGCGCGCGCCCCAAAGGTGGTGTCCTTCTTGAGGAAGTACTTCTGGCGGACGGCGATCTCGTATTCGCCCGGCCTCAGCTCCCCCGTCTGGCCGCGGAACATGCCGCCACCGTTCTCGTCGACCTGGAGTTCGACCTCGGCGGCGACCTGGTCGCCGGCGTCGACCAGCAGGGCCACGTAGTCGCCCTCGCCGACGGGGCGCCCGTCCTCGTCCCGGACGCGGACCCGGATCGAGGCCGAGCCGCCGGGTTCGTAGACCAGCTTGTCGGCGCCGATGCTGACCCGTTTGCCAACGACGGCGAAGGGCCGTTCGCCCACCCAGTTGGTGACCTGCACCCAGAACTTCTGGTGGTGGCGGTCGGCGACGTTGTAGCGCCAGCGCCAAAGTTCGTCGGTGGCGGCGTAGAGGACCCTGCCGGCGCCGGAGCGGCGCCGGACGAGGGCGGGGGACTGGCTCCCCCCCCGGAACTCGGCGTTCGCGAGGACCTCCGTCCCGGGCAGTCCGCGCACTGGGGCGACCCAGTGGGGGGGCCTGAGATCCTTCCAGATCTGCGCGTTCTCGTCGCCGGTGCCGGCGAACCGCAGCGGTGGGAAGTCCGCCCCCGGGCTGGTGAGCGACAGGGAGACTGGGAGCTCTTCCGCCGGGGGTTCAGTTCCCCCGCCGGCCGGTGCGATCCACTCGACGGGCAGGAGCTCCCCGAGCTCCGTCCCCGCATACCCGCGCAGGTGGCCGCGCCGGCCATCGATGAAGACCAGGCCGCCGCCGCGGCCCTCGACGAACTCGGCCAGCCACTTCAGCTCCTCGTCCTCGAATAGGAAGCGTGGGACGTCGCCGATGAAGACGCTCTCGTATTTGAAGAGTTCCTCGCGCGAGTGCGGGAAGGTCCCGGCGGCGGTGCCGCGTTCCCAGGACTTGCCCTGGTCGTTGTTGGTGAAGACCCGCATGAGAGCGTTGACCTCCCAGCCCTCGTCGCGCTCGAACATGTTGTGCAGGTAGCGGGTCTCCCACCGCGGCCGGGCGTCGATCAGGAGGACCTTCCGGGGGTGGGCGATGGCCTGGACGAACAGCGGTTTGCGGTCGTTCTCGGCGAGGTGGGCGAGGGGCGTCCCGGCCGCCTCGCCGCCCTCCTCCGCGGCGGCCGCCCGTTTCTCCGCCACGCTGACCTCGAAGGACAGCGGGACGGAACGGACCTCGACCTCGCCGCCGGCGCTCTCCTCCTGGTGGGCGGCCACCAGGCCTTCGACCGGGAAGTCGTATTCGAACTCGCGCCTCTCGCGGCCGTCGGCATCGAAGGACTGGCTCCAGACCGTCTCGCCGCCGGACTCGATCTTGAGTTCGAACTCGCCCCCCGAGCGCACCGTGTCGCGCAGGACGATGACCCCTTTGACGCGGTCTTTGGCAAAGACGGTCTGTGGGCCGACCACGTCGATGACCGCCATGTCTTCCGGGGGCATCACGGCGCCGGTGCCGATAGTGAACATGGGGATGCCCTGCTCGCCGAGCACCTTCGCCGCGGCGACCGGGGAGGAGCCGACGTTGTGTTGGCCGTCGGAGAACAGTAGGACGCCGACGCCCTTTTCCGCGTCGCCGACGGTCGCCTTGACCACCTCGCCGAGGTCGGACTTGGCGCCGTGTCGGGCGAGCTGGATCTCGAAGGGGAGCGGGCCCGAGGTCTTGCTCCCACCGCGGCGTTGCCACCAGAGGGAATCCGCCTCGCCCTCGCGCAGGGCGACGAGCTCGATATCCTGCTGCTCGGCGAGTTTGCCCAAGACGCCGGAGTCCCCGTTGAGCAAGAGGCGGCCGACGCGCCCCTTCCGGTCGAGGGCGTCGAACTCGGCGAGCTTCGCCAGGAACTCCTCGCTGTCGTGGTTGGCAGCGTAGTAGGCGGAGGCCGCCGACAGGACGTATTCGCGGATGCGCCGCTGCATGGCGATGCCCTCGTCGTTGATGTCGCGCAGGGTCTCGAGATGGGCGAAGGGGTCGCCCTTGCCGGCGGAGACCTGCTTGTCGAGTTCCCCGGCCTTGGCGAGCAGCCCTTGGCGGAGCTGCTGGCGCCTCTTCTCGGCGTCCCCGGAAGCCCGGGGGTCGGAGGCGGGGACGAAATACTCGCCGGGGACCGGCGCCTCGCGCTCGCCCCCGGGACGCTGCCAGGCGACCGCGAGATGGTTGTCGCCGGGGCCCGCTTCGAGGATGGCCTCGATGAAGTAGCGTTCGCCCTTCTTCAGGTCGAACTCGCGGGAGCGCTGGGAGCCGTCCTTGTCGAAGTCGAACTCCTCCGTCCAGCCGTCCACCCGTGCGGCGAGCTCGGAGTGGCGAGGGTCTTCATCGCGGCTCAGCCAGAGCTGGGCGCGGTCGTCGCTGGCGATCCAGAAGCGATATTTCCCGTCTTCGGGGACGACGAGCAAGGCCCTTACCCAGAGGGTGAAATCGACCTCGGTGGTTTTCGGGAGACGGAAGCTCTCGAGGTATCGGGTCTGGACCGGCTCGGGCAGGGAGCCGGTCCGGGTGCGGAAGTTGCGGTCGAAGAACTTCGGCTCGCTCCCGAAGCGCTGGGCGAGCAGCAGCCCGGGGGCGGCGCCGGGCGTCCCGGCTTCGGCCGAGAATTTTTCGACGGCGGCGATGGCTGCGGCCAGGTCTCCGGCGACGGCGGAGACCGCCTCCTTGAGCCCCTCCGATTCCGCCCCGGCATCGAGGGCCCGCTCGGCGATGAACTGGGCCCTGGTGAGGTGGGCGTCGGCGGCAGCGGCCTCGCGCATGGCCTTGCTCCTGGGGAGCATGCCCATCGCCTGCATCGAGGCGACCTTGCGCTCCGGGGGCATCGAGGCGTCGGTCATCTGCATGCTGCGCGAGCCATCGACGAAGACGAACAGCTTGCCGAGTTCACGGATGATGCGCTCGTGGTGCAAGACGGGGCCGGTCAGGGCGAGCACGGCCAAGAAGACGGAGCCGGCGCGCAGCAGGGGCAGGGTCAGGCGCATGCGGTCAGCCCGCACCCTGGTCTCGCGGCGGTAGAGGGCGAAGGCGAGCCAGGCGAGCCCGAGGGCGAGGAACAGGCCTAGCCACGGGTTGATATCGCCGAGGAACTGGAGGGTCGTGTTCAGTTTTAAGTGTTCAGTTTTAAGTGTTAAGCAAGAGGCGGGCGGCGCGTTGACTTCTGATCACTGATCACTGGCCGTCCGGGTGCGGCCGACCCACTGTTGGTAGAGGAGTTCGAGGAAAAGGAAGGCGATGAGGGCGATGAGGAGGGGTTTCCACAACTCGGTGCCGAAGCGGCGCTGGCGGTCGAGCGCCTTGTACTCTTCGAAGGAGGTCACCAGGGCGGCGTCCATCTCCTCCGCCAGCTCGCGGACCTCTTGGTCGTTGAGGGTGGCGAGTTCCGACTCGCCGCGATCGAGGTTGACGGCGAAATGGTAGACGGTGCTCTCGGCGTCTGGGGCGACCACGGTGTAGAGGCCTGGTTTGGCCGTGTCGGCGAACTCGATCATCGCGCGGGAGCCCTCCTTGCGGACCTCCACCTCGCGCCGGACGCCCGCCGGGTTCTCGACGACCGCCCGTTTGCCGGCCAGTTCGGCGGGCAGGAGGGCGACCAGCTTGTTGCCTGCCACGAGGTTGCGGGGCGGATCGACGCTGGCCGCCAGATAGGTGACGAGCCGCTGCATGAGGGGGAGGTAGACGGGTTGGGTGGGGAGGTTCCCCCAGTCGGCATCGGCCGGGGCGGCGGCCTGCAGCACGCGGCCCTCGCCGAAGGGGCGCTCGACGAGGAAAGGGTCACCGCCGTCGAGGCGCGCCAGGGTGACCAGGTCGCGTTCGAGCGAGGCGGGGATCTTGTCGCGCTGGTCGTCCCCGACCCCCATGTGGAACCAGGTGGCGAACTCGGCGGCGGAGAGCTGGCCGTTGCGCGGGTCGTTGAAGAAGGCGAGCGCCGGGTGTTTGAAGGCGGTGGCGACCAGCTTGGCTTTGCCGCCCCCCCCGGTAACCGACCCGGTTCCCGCCAGGTCGACGTACTGTTGGGGGAGAAGCCCCTTGCCCCCCTTGAAGAACTGCTCGTTGTACCACTTCGGATCGACCTCATCTCCGGGGAAGACCACCAGGCCACCCCCGTCCGCGACGAACTTCTCCAGCTGCGAGAGCTGGTGGGCGTGCAACCGCCGCACGTTGGCGAGGACCACGACGCGCTTGCCGCCGAGCCGGCGCTCGTCGAGCTCGTCCGGGCGGACGACCTCGGAGGTGACGAGGTCGCTGAGCGTCGCGCGCGCGGCGTCGAAGGGGCGTAGGGCGATCTGTAGGAAGTCGGTCTCCCCCTCCAGCGGCTCGTCCGAGGGCGCGCCGTCGACGAGCAGGACGGGCACCTCGTCCCAGACCGAGAAGGCGGCGGTGAACACGTTGTCGGCCTTGAGCGCGTCGGCGTCGGTCGAGATCTCCACGTGGTGTGAGCCCGCGGTTTCGAAGGTGTGGGTGAAGAGCACCTGCGAGCCCTGCCCCGGGGCGAGGGTGATCTGCGCCGAACGCTTTTCTACCCCGTCGACTTTGAAGAAGACCATGAGGTCGGGGTAGGTGGTCTCGCCGTGGTTCTCCAGGTTGGCGCGGAGGCTGAACTTCTGGCCGGCGCCGAGCACGAGGGAGGAGACCTCGACCGAGGTGACGCTGACGTTCTCCCCGCCCCCGTCGGCGACGCGGAACAGGGTGATGGTTGGCGGGACATCCATGCCGAACACCTGGTCCATGGCGTTGCGCCGTGCGGCGGCGGCGGCGTCCCTCCAGTCAGCGGCCTGGAAATCGCTGACGAAGATGACCTCGCGTGCGCCGTGGCTCATTTTGTCGAACTCGGAGACCCCCCCCTGGATCGACTCGGCGACCGCGGCCGGGCCCGCGGAGCCCCGGGTCTCGCGCAGTCCGGCGGCCACGTCCTCCAGGGCATGGGTCGGCTCGGCGAGCAGGGGCTCCGGGTTGCCGCCCATCAGGACGACGGCGGCGTCGGAGCCCTTGCGCATGTCCCCGATCGTCTTGGTGATCTCCTCCCTGGCCCTGGTGAAGTTCGAGCGGGCGGCGGTGCCGTCCTGCATCGAGAAGCTGTTGTCGAGCACGAAGACCGTGGAGGTCTTCTCGTCCCCGTCGAGGCGCTTGACGCCGGTGAGGACGGGGCGGGCGAGGCAGAGGGCGAGCAGGACCGGGATGGCGATCCGTAGCAGGAGGAGCAGCAGCTGCTCGACGCGGATGCGCTGGTTGTTCTTTTTCAGGATGGGGGCGATGAGGTGCATCGCGCCCCAGTGCACCGTCCGGAAGCGGCGCTTGTTGAGGATGTGGATGATCAGCGGGATCGCGAAGGCGGCGGCGCCGCCGAGGAGGATGGCGTTGAGGAAGCTCATCGGTCTATCGCCGGCGGCCGGACCCGCGGAACGAGAGGTAGCGGGCGAGCGCCTCGGCGTACGGGCGGTCGGTGACAAGCGGGACGATGTCGATCCGGTTGCGCTGGCAGCCGAGCTTCAGCTCCTCGCGGAAGGCCTCGAGGTTGGCCAGGTAGCTCCGCCGGAGGGTGGCGGGGTCGACCATCTGCGAGTCCTCCTCGGCCTCGAGGTTGATGAACTTGGTCCACTGCTTGAAGGGGAACTCGAGCTCGTCGCGGTCCCAGATCTGGAAAATCAGCACCTCGTGCCCGCGGTGCCGCAGGTGGGCGAGGCTCTTGGTCAACGCCGGCAGGTCGGCCGTGAAACAGTCGGAGACCAGCACGACCAGGCCGCGCCGGCCGACCCTCGGGACGAGCTTCTTGAGGACGCCGGCGATCTCGGTCTCGTCGCCGACCTCGGTGGACTCGACGGCGTCCATCAGCACCCGGAGATGGGAGACCCGCTGGCGCGGCGGGATCAGGCGGCGGATCTCGGTGTCGAAGGTGACCAGCCCGACCGCGTCCTGCTGCGACATCATCAGGTAGGCGAGGCAGGCGGCGGTCCGGCGTGCGTATTCGTACTTCCTCACGCCGGCCTCGCCGGTGTAGGCCATCGACCCGCTGGAGTCCAGGAGGATGGTGCAGCGCAGGTTGGTCTCCTCGATGTACTCGCGGATATAGTGCCGGTCGGTGCGGGCGAAGGCCTTCCAGTCGATGTGCTTGATCTCGTCGCCGGGGACGTACTGCCGGTGTTGCTTGAACTCGACGCTGAAGCCCTTGTGCGGGGAGGTGTGCAGGCCGGTGGCGAAACCCTCCACCACCCGCCGCGCGAAGAGCTGCAGGTTCCCTACCCTGGAGAGGTCGGAGGGTCGGAGGATGTCGGTGAGCGAGGGCACGCTGGCGCGAATGACTAATGACTAGAGGACCGAGGAGGCCTCGCCGCGGGGGACGGTCTCGAGGAGGTGGTTGATGATGTCGTCGATGGTGACCCCGTCGGCCTCGGCCTGGAAGGTGGGGACGACGCGGTGGCGGAGGACGGGGTGGGCGAGGGCGACGATGTCGTCGTCGGTGACGTGGAAGCGCCCCTGGAGGATGGCGCGCACCTTGCCGCCGAGCAGCAGGTACTGGCAGGCCCTCGGACCGGCGCCCCAGTCGACCATCTCGCGGACGTAGTCGGAGGCGTCGGCCTCGGCGGGGCGGGTGGCGCGCACGAGGTCGAGCACGTAGTCCATCACGTGGTCGGGGACCGGGACTTTGCGGACGATCTCCTGCGCCGCGATGATGTCCCCCCCGTCGAGGACGTGCTCGATCTCCGCTTTGAAACCGCTGGTGGTGCGGCGCATGATCTCGCGCTCCTCCTCTTTGCTGGGATACTCGACGCGGACGTGGAAGATGAAGCGGTCGCGCTGCGCCTCGGGCAGCGGGTAGGTGCCCTCCTGCTCGATCGGGTTCTGGGTGGCGAGGACGAAGAACGGCTCCTCAAGCTGGTAGGTGGTGTGGCCGACGGTGACCCTGTGCTCCTGCATCGCTTCTAGCAGCGCGGCCTGCGTCTTCGGCGGCGTGCGGTTGACCTCGTCGGCGAGCAGCATCTGGGAGAACAGGGGGCCCTCTTGGAATACGAAGCTCCGCCGCCCGGTCTCGGGGTCCTCCTGGATGATCTCGGTGCCGGTGATGTCGGCCGGCATGAGGTCCGGGGTGAACTGCACGCGGCGGAAACCGAGCGACAGCGCCTCGGAGAGGGTCTGCACCAGCATGGTTTTCGCCAGGCCGGGCACGCCCTCCAGCAGGCAGTGCCCGCCGGCGAGGATGGCGATGATCACCTGCTCGACGACCTCGTCCTGGCCGACGATGAACTTGCCGACCTCCTCGCGCAGGCGCGCGTGGCCCTCCACGAGGGAGGCCGCCAGGCGCTGGTCTTCGGGGGTCGCTTCGGGGGTGTCCACCGGGGTGGTGGGCAGGTTGTCCTGCTGCGAGAGGATCTTCTGGTGGACTGGCTGGGGGCCGGTTTCGGCCGTCCCGGTTTCGGTCTCTGTCTCGGGTTCGCTCATGACGACGGGTCGGTTGCGGTGGAGGTGGAAGGTCCCGCGCCGCGCGTCGGAGCGGGGGTGGTTTTGAGTAGAAATTACGCGGCCGGTCTCCGGTTCTATCGGAGAATCCCAACCGGGATGTGTCGGGCGGGCGCCCTCCGCCCCAGTTCTGGGGCTAGGGGGATCAGACCGAGGCCGGCCGTTCTGCGTAGTCCTCCATCGGCGCGCAGGTGCAGACCAGGTTGCGGTCGCCGTAGACGTTGTCGATACGGGCCACGTGGGGCCAGTATTTCGAGTCCGCCAACCACGGGGCGGGGAAGGCGGCCTGCTCGCGGCTGTACCCGTGTGGCCAGTGGTCGGAGGCGACCTGGGCGGCGGTGTGGGGGGCGTTCTTGAGCGGGTTGTCCAGCTCGTCCGCCTCGCCGTTCTGTACCGCGCGCGCCTCGCCGTGGATGGCGATCATGGCGTCGCAGAAGCGGTCCAGCTCCGCACGCGACTCGCTCTCGGTGGGTTCGACCATCATCGTCCCGGGGACCGGCCACGACATCGTGGGGGCGTGGAAGCCGGAGTCGATCAGCCGCTTGGCGACGTCCTCGACCTCGATCCCCGCAGCCTCCTTCAGCGGCCGCAGGTCGATGATGCACTCGTGTGCGACGAGGCCGCCGCCGCCGCGGTAGAGGATCGGGTAGAATTTCTCCAGCCGCCTCGCGACGTAGTTGGCGTTGACGATGGCGAGCTCGGTGGCGCGCCGCAGGCCCCCAGCGCCCATCATCTGGATATACATCCAGGAGATGACGGTGATGCTCGCGCTGCCGTGGGGCGCGGACGAGACCGCCCCGCCCTCACACTCCGACAAACCGGGCCCGCCGGGGAGGAAGGGCGCCAGGTGCCCGGCGACGCCGATCGGGCCAACGCCCGGGCCGCCGCCGCCGTGGGGGATGCAGAAGGTCTTGTGCAGGTTGAGGTGGCAGACGTCGGCGCCGATGTCGCCCGGGCTACAGAGCCCGACCTGGGCGTTCATGTTGGCGCCGTCCATGTACACCTGCCCCCCGGCGGCGTGGACGACCTCGCAGATCTCGCGCACCGCCCCCTCGAAGACCCCGTGTGTGGAGGGGTAGGTGATCATCAGGGCGGCGAGCGATGCCGCGTGCTCCGCCGCCTTGGCGCGGATGTCGTCGACGTCGATGTTGCCGTCGTCGTCGCAGCGCACCGGCACCACCCGGAAGCCCGCCATGACCGCGCTGGCCGGGTTGGTGCCGTGGGCGGACGTAGGGATCAGGCAGACGTCCCTGTCCCCCTGGCCGCGCGAGCGGTGGTATGAGCGGATGGCCAGCAGGCCGGCGTATTCGCCCTGTGAGCCGGCGTTGGGCTGCAGGGAGACGGCGTCGAAGCCGGTGATCTCGGCCAGCCACCCCTCGAGTTCGGCGAACATCCGCCCGTACCCGGCGCGCTGCCCGGCGGGCGCGAAGGGGTGGATGTCCTTCACGGCCGGCCAGCTCACCGGCAGCATCTCGGCCGCCGCGTTGAGCTTCATGGTGCAGGACCCGAGGGGGATCATCGAGTGGTTGAGCGCCAGGTCGCGCCCCTCGAGGCGGCGCAGGTAGCGCATCATCTCGGTCTCGGTGTGGTAGCTGTTGAAGACCGGGTGGGTCAGGAAATCGCTCTCGCGCGCCAGCCCCGCCGGGGCGGAGTAGTCCGGCAGCTCCGCGAACTCCGCCGCGACGCCGAAGGCGGCCGCGACCGCGGCCAGGTCGGCTCCGGTGGCCGTCTCGTCGAGGGCGACGCCGGTGCGCCCGTCGCCGTAGTCGCGCAGGTTGACCCCCCCCTCGCCGGTGGCGGCGCCGTGCACCACGAAGGTGTCGAAGGCCGGCTCGCTCACCTCCAGCCCGGAGTCGCGCAGGCGGTCGGCCAGGGCTCTCGCGCCCGCCGCCACCCGGCGGGCGATGGCGCGCAGGCCGCCCGGGCCGTGGTAGCAGGCGTACAGCGCGGCCATCACCGCCAGCAGGACCTGGGCGGTGCAGATGTTGCTGGTCGCCTTGTCGCGGCGTATGTGCTGCTCGCGCGTCTGCAGCGAGAGCCGGTAGGCGGGGTTTCCTAACGAATCTTTGGATATTCCCACCAGCCGCCCTGGGAGGCGGCGTTTCAACGCGTCGGTGCAGGCCATGAAGCCGGCGTGCGGGCCGCCGTTGCCGAGCGGGACGCCGAAGCGCTGCGCGCTGCCGACCGCGATGTCGGCCCCCCATTCGCCGGGCGGCTTGAGGAGCGTCAGCGCCAGGGGGTCGCAGGCCGCGACCAGCAGCCCGCCCGCGGCGTGCACCGCATCGGCGAACCCGCTGTAGTCGGCGGCGGCGCCCCCCGTGTCCGGGAACTGCACGAGCGCGCCGATGAGGCCCTCCGCCGAGGCGGGGTCGAACTCGCCCGCGTCGCCGACCTGGACCTCGATGCCGAGCGGCTCCGCCCTCGTCTCCACCACCGCGATGGTCTGCGGGTGGCACGCCGCCGAGACGAAGAAGGTCTTCCCGCCCCGCCTCCCGGACAGGCAGAGGGCCATCGCCTCGGCGGCGGCGGTGCCCTCGTCGAGCAGGGAGGCGTTGGCCACGGGCAGCCCGGTGAGGTCGCTGACCATCGTCTGGAACGACAGCAAGACCTCGAGCCTGCCCTGGGCGATCTCCGCCTGGTAGGGGGTGTATGCGGTGTACCATCCGGGGTTCTCGAACACGCAGCGCGCGATCACCGGGGGCGTCACGGTGCCGTGGTACCCCATGCCGATGAAGGATTTGGCGACCTCGTTGTCGCCCATGATGGAGGCGAGCCGGTCGAGCGCGGCCGCTTCGCCGAGGGCGGGGGGCAGTTGGAGATCCCGCCCCAGCCGGATGTCCTCCGGCACCGCGGCGGCGACCAGTGCGTCGACCGAATCGAACCCGCAGGCCGCGGCCAGCTCGGCCGCCCCCGCGCTGACGGACCCGAGGTGGCGGCGGCTGAAGCTGTCGTGCCGGTCCATCTTCGCGCGGACGGGCGGGCTAGCCGATCGCGGCCCCGTATGCGGAGGCGTCGAGGAGGCCGTCGAGGTCGCCCTCGTCGGCGACCTTGACCTTGAAGAGCCAGCCGGCCCCGTAGGGTTCGGCGTTGACCTTGGAGGGGTCGCCCTCCAGCTCGGCGTTCGCGGCGACGATCTCCCCGGACACCGGGGCGTAGATGTCGCTCGCCGCCTTCACCGATTCGACGACGGCCACCGGGTCGCCCTTGGCCACCTGCTTGCCCGCCTCGGGGAGCTCGACGTAGACCAGCTCGGACAGCTCCTCCTGCGCGTGGTGGGTGATGCCGACGGTGGCGACGCCCTCGTCGAGGGAGACCCATTCGTGGGATTCGGCATACTTCAGGTTCTCGGGGACGCTCATGGGTGGGGTCAGGCTATGTTTTCGGCGGGCCGATAGAAAGGCTTTTTCGCGACGCGGGCGGCGAACCTCCTCCCCCTGATATCGAGTTCCAGGGGCGTGTCAATCTTCGACAGGGCGCGCGGCAGATAGGCCATGCCGATGCCCCGGCCGAGGCACGGGGAGAGGCCGCCGCTGCACAGCGTGGCGACCTGCTCACCGCCGGCGAGGACGGCGTACCCGGGCCGCGGCGGCGGCCCCTTGTCGAGCATCTCGATACCGGCGAGGCGCTCGGCGACGCCCTCGGCCTTCTGTTTCACCAGCGCCTCCCTGCCGACGAAGTCGCCCTTTTCGAGGTCGACGAAGAACCCCAGCCCGGCGGCCAGCGGGGTCCGTTCTGGCGAGAGGTCGGAACCGTTCAGAGGGTACCCCATCTCGAGCCGCAGCGAGTCCCGCGCGCCGAGCCCGCAGGGGGTTGCGCCCGCCTCGAGCGCCCGCCGGAACCAGCCCGGGCCGGCGCCTGCCGGGCAGACGAGCTCGAAGCCCGCCTCGCCGGTGTATCCCGTGCCGCAGAGGTACCCGGTGCCGCCGCCTGTCTCGAAGGGGATCACCGCGTTGCGTCCCGGCGCATCGACGCCGTGTCCGGCGAGCATCTTCTCGCCGACCCCCGCCGCCTCGCTGCCCTGGACGGCGATCGCCGCGTACGCCTCGCTGCGGTCGTCGAGGGCGACGTCCCCCTCCAGCCGGGAGCGCAGCCAGGCGACGTCCTCGGCGGCCTTGGCGGCGTTGACGATGAGCAGGAAGCGGTCGGCCTCGAGACGGTAGGCGATGAGGTCGTCGATGACCCCGCCCGACTCGTTGAGGAGGAAGGTGTAGAGGGCGCCGCCGACGGCCATCGCCGACAGGTGGCCGGTCAGCATGCCGTCGAGCCAGGCGGGGGCCTCCCCGCCGCTCACGAAGAGCTGCCCCATATGGGAGATGTCGAAGACCCCGCAGCCGCCGCGGACGGCCCGGTGTTCGTCGATGATCCCCTCATACTGGACCGGCATCTCCCAGCCGGCGAAGGGGACCATGCGGGCGCCGAGGCGGAGGTGCTCGTCGTGGAGGGGGGAGCGGGACGGGGTGGGGTCGGACACGGTGCCGAAGCGATACCGGCGGCTGGCGGAATGTCAACGCCCGGGGCGCCGCTTGCGGGCTGGCGGCATCCCCGCGATAGTCGGGCTCTCCAGAGATGCACATCATCAACCGCCTCGAACGCAAAATCGGCTGGATCGCGATCCCCGGGATCGTGCGGGTCATCATGTGCTTCCAGGTCTTGGTGTTCGTGCTGGTCATCCTGCAGGTCGCGGGGACCGACGACGGCTACCCGGCGCTCATCGAGCTGCTCTACCTCGACTTCGGCAGGGTGCTGCGCGGCGAGGTGTGGCGGCTGGTGACGTTCATCTTCCTGCCGCCGACATTCGACCAGCCGCTGTTCATGCTGATCACGGTGATCTTCACGGTCTTCCTGGGCGAACTGCTAGAGTCGCTGTGGGGGAGCTTCCGGACGACGCTCTATATCTTGGGCTCGATGGCCGGCGCGGTCGCGGGGGCCGCCCTGCTGTGGTGGGCGCGCGGGGTGGCGATCCCGCTGGTCATCCCGGGTTATGGCTACACCTTTTCCGCGAGCTTGCTGTTCGCCGTCGCGGTCTACCACCCCCACCTGGAGATCCGGCTGTTTTTCATCATCCCGGTCAAGATGATGTGGCTGGCGATCTTCGGGGGCGCCACCTATCTCCTGAACGTCCTCAGGTTCTTCGGCGTCGACCCTGTCGTGTCGGCGGCGCTGGTCCTGGCCATCTCGAACTTCCTCGTGGTGTTTGTGCCAGGGTTCCGGCGGGCCTTGAAGATGCGCGGTGAGGTCGCGGTGAGGCGGCGGAGGTTCGAGGCGGCGAAGGCCTCGGCGAAGATGGCGATGCACGAGTGTTCGGCCTGCGGGAAGACGGAGAACGACGACGCCGACCTCGTGTTCCGCGTCGCCGCAGACGGCGAGGAATACTGCTCCGACTGCCGGGCGAAGCGGGGCGCGGGTTCTGCGTGACGGCCACCGCGCCGGCTCCGAATGCCCGGCGGCACCCCTCTGAGATCCCTGGCTAGGAGCCGCGCAGCGCCTCAAGTTTGGCCATCGCCCGGCCGTCGTCGATCACCTCCCGCGCGAGCTCCAGCCCGGCGGCGAGGTTCGTCGCCAGCCCGCAGACCGCGAAGCCGGCGGCGGCGTTGAGGGTGACGATATCGCGTTTCGGGCCGCGGTCGGTGCCGTCGAGGACGGCGAGCAGGATCTCGGCGTTGCGCTCCGGGCCGCCGCCGCGCAGGGCGTCGAGCGAGGCCGGTTGGAGGCCGAGCGAACCCGGGTCGAGGGAGGTCTCGTCCACGGACGAGCCGTCCCAGCGCGCGACCTCGGTCTCCCCGGAGAGGGAGATCTCGTCCAGGCCGGCGCCGTCCGGGGCGTGCCCGTGCACCGCCCAGGCCCGCCTGCGGCCAAGTTTGCCCATGATCTCCGCGAAGGGGCGTGTGAGGCTGGCGTCGAAGACGCCGACGAGCTGATAGTCGGGCCGGACGGGGTTGAGCAGCGGGCCGACCAGGTTGAACACCGTGCGGACCCCTTCGGCGGCGAGCTGCTTGCGGACCGGGACCACCGCTTTGAACGCGGGGTGGTAGAGGGGGGCGAACAGGAACCCGGCGCCGTGCTCGAGGACGCTCGCGCGCAGGCGCTCGGCGGGGAGGTCGATCGGGATGCCGAGCGACTCGAGCACGTCGGCGCCGCCGCTCTTCGAGGTGATGCCGCGGTTGCCATGTTTCACCACGCAGGCGCCACCGCCGGCCAGGACGAACACGCTCGCGGTGGAGATGTTGAACAGGTCGAGCTTGTCGCCGCCGGTGCCGCAGACATCGACCGTCGGGCCGGGGCAGTCGGCCGGTCCGAACCCGGGGTCGACCGCGTGGCCCAGGAAGGTCTCCACGAAGGCGGCGATCTCGGCGGGCGTCTCGCCCCTTTCGGCGAGCGCGCGCAGGAAGTCGGCCTTGTCCGGGTCGGGCACCGCCCCGTCGAGGAGGGCCCCGGCTGCTGCCGCCGCCTCGGCCGGTGTCAGCTCGGCGCCGGAGCGTAGGTGTTCGGTGATTTCGCGCATGGCCAACCTTTGCCCCCGACCCGCGCCCCGCGCAGCAAGAAATGTCCCGTTGTCTGCGGCACCATGCGCGGTATCCTGAGGGGTGGACTTCGAGGATCCAGAGCAGCTTTCGCTCGAGGGCACCCTGATTTTGGCCGCGCCATCGCTGAGGGACCCGGGGTTCTCGCGCAGCGTCCTGCTGTTGACCAACCACAAGCACGACGACGGGGCGATGGGCTTCATCCTCAACAAGCCGATGGGCAAGAAGGTGTCGGACCTGATCGAGGTCGATTCGATGCGCGAGCTGGGCGAGCTGCCGGTGTTCCTCGGCGGGCCGGTGAGCCCTGACCAGCTGACCTTCGCCGCCCTGACCTGGCAGGCGCAGGGGGAGGAGTTGCTCTTTGATACCCACCTCTCGTCCGACGAGGCGCTGCACCGGTTGCGCGAGGGGTTCCAGGTGCGCGCCTTCGTGGGCTATTCGGGCTGGGCGGAGGGACAGTTGGAGTCGGAGCTGCAGCAGCGCTCCTGGATCACGCGCAAACCGGTCCCCGGTGTCGCCAGCTCGGACAGCGACGAGCAGCTATGGGAGGAGCTGCTCTCCTCGATGGGGCCGTACTACCGGCTCCTCGCATCGACCCCGGAGAGGCCGGAGTTGAACTGAGGTCAGCTGGGTCGGTGACCAGTGACCAGTAGTCGGTTGAAGATTGCCAGTTCGTTCGAAGCGACCTCCCGGCAACCCAGAGGCATCGCTCTTTCTGATCACTGACGCCTGATCGCAGATCACTCAATCCCCCATCGGGCGGGTGATGCGGCGCCATAGGAAGTCGAGCTGGGGCGAGATCAGGGTGAACGCCTCGTCCTCGGAGTTGGAGCCGCCGATCACCGTCTCCGCCGCGGCCAGCGTGGCGATGGTCTGGCGGTCGAGCTCGAGGACGTCGAGCCGCTCGCGCGCGTGGCCGTTGAGCTTCTCGGTGACGAACGCGGGCGTCCCGGGGGGGGTGAAGGCGACGACCTTGGCGTCGGTCAGGGCGCTTTCGCCGGCCTGTTCGACCAGCGCCCGCCAGTAAGGCGTCCGCTCGGCCGGCTCGAAGCCAAACAGGATCTCCTGGTCGGGCGAGCGCCAGCGCGCCGCGCTGTTGCCGCCGGCGACGTCGAACTCCTGGTAGTCGATCAGCGGCGAGCGGCGCCCGGCGAGTTCCAGCGCATGGCGGATCGCCTCCGGGTCGAACAGCAGGTCGGGGCCGAAAAAAAGCTGTTCCCGGGCGCGGGCGAACTCTTGCAGG
>JANQMB010000299.1 GCA_028280355.1 Verrucomicrobiales bacterium | reverse complement strand
GGGACGTGACGCTGGAGGACCGCATCGTCGAGTTCCTGGCCGACCGGATCCGCAAGAGCGTGCGGCGCCTCGAGGGGGCGATGATGCGGCTGGCGAGCTATTCCTCGCTCAGCGGCAGGGCGCTCACCGACGAGGTGATCGAGGGTCTCCTGAAGGACATCCTCCGCGAGGAGGGGCGCCGCCGGATCACCATCCCCTCGATCCAGAAAGAGGTGGCGATGCATTTCGACGTGCGCCTGGCGGACATGACCGCGCGCGGGCGCAAGGCGGACGTGGCGTTCGCGCGCCAGGTC
Source organism: Verrucomicrobiales bacterium (assembly GCA_028280355.1). GTDB lineage: Bacteria > Verrucomicrobiota > Verrucomicrobiia > Verrucomicrobiales > DEV007 > JANQMB01. The sequence goes on along the minus strand of JANQMB010000299.1, from coordinate 8,004 downwards.
GCGATGTACCTCTCGCGCACGATGACCGACCACTCGCTGGTGGAGATCGGGCGGGCCTTCGGCCGCGATCACGGGACGGTGATCCACGCGGTGCGCAAGGTGGAGAGCCGGATGGAGGAGTCGAAGGAGATCCGCCAGAAGATCGGCCTGTTGGGGACCCGGCTGTCGAGCGTCTGATGCCGGCCGCCGCCGCCCGTCCCGGCTCGCCACCGGCGGCTGACACGGCCTTGTCTGGCGGCCTTCTGAGCTCCTCCGACGACCGACTTTATATTAGACACCCCCCTGATTTCAGTACAGTATCGCAGCCATTATTTCGGTATCCTTAAGCGTCTCGGCGGGGTTCGTCCCGCGCCTGCTACCCGGGGTGCCAGCATTGCCACCAAGATGAAGTTCACGATCACGAAAGAGGCGTTCCTCGAGGGTTTGCAGCAGGTCCAACACGTGGTGAGCACCCGGACGACCCTGCCCATCCTTTCGAACGTGCTGCTCGAGGCGGACGGGGACAAACTGCGCCTCACCACCACCGACCTCGATGTCGGGGTGACCGGGCAGGTGGACGCCAAGGTCGAGCGGGCCGGCGCGACCACCATCCCGGCGCGGCGCCTGGCGGGGATCGTGCGGGAGCTCCCGTCCAGCGAGGTGAGCGTGGAGGTGGACTCGAAGGACGCCGCCTCGATCCGCAGCGGCCCCAGCTACTTCAAGATCCTCGGCCTGGCCAGGGACGAGTTCCCCCCGCTGGCCACCTTCGAGGACGCGAAGGAGTACAAGATCGACCAGAAGGTGCTCAAGGACGCCCTCAAGATCACCTCCTACTCGATCTCGACCGACGAGACCCGCTACGTGCTCAACGGCATCTTCTGCTCGTTCAAGGGCGGCTCCCTGACGTTGGTCGCGACCGACGGGCGCAGGCTGGCGATGGTCGAGCACGACATCGAGTTCCCCGAGAGCCAGGAGATCGAGGTCATCGTCCCGACCAAGGCGGTGTCCGAGCTGCAGCGCCTGCTCGGCGACGAGGGGGAGGTCAAGATCTCGATCAGCGACTCGCAGATCGCCTTCGGGCTCAACGACAACCTTCTGGTGAGCAAGCTGATCGAGGGGAACTACCCGAACTACCGCCAGGTGATCCCCGAGGAGACCAAGGAGCGCATCGTCCTCGACCGGGAGACCTTCCTCAGCACCGTCAACCGGATCTCCCTGCTGGCGAACGAGAAGTCCAACTCGGTGAAGTTCGTTTTCGGGGAGGACCAGATCGACGTGACTGCCAACTCGCCGGACGTCGGCGAGGCAAGCGAGACGATGACCGTCGCCTACAAGGGCGCGCAGTTTTCCATCGCCTTCAACCCTGACTTCCTGATGGCGCCGCTCCGCAACCTCGACACCGACGAGGTCTACCTCGACCTGATCGACGAGATGAGCCCCGGGGTCATCAAGACCGAGGGCTCGTTCCTCTACGTCCTGATGCCGATGCGGGTGAGCCAGTAGCCCCGCCGCGGGGGCGCCAGATCTCGCAGGCCGGGCGGGGTTGGAGCAATTGTTAGGGAACGCTGGGGCGAATCATCTTTTGAGGGTGTCGTTTCCTACGGCGACGCCGGACGGCAAGGCGGGGCTCGGGGAAGGGTAGGGGAGATTCGAAAAGCGTTTGGCCATGGGCGGAGCGGCGGTGCTGCGTACGGAGAGTATATGAATCTATGTCGAGAGCTCTCCTGACGTGGCGGGAGGGCGTTTTGTCCCCTCATCACCGGCAGAAGAGCCCGCCGGTGGAAATCACACTTGCAATCACATTGTGATTACATATAATGGACATCGGAGGCGATTTCGATTGCTTCTATTTGACCCCAAAAAGTGCGCTGGCCACCTATTCCCCCCCAGGTGGCCGGCCTCTTTTTGATCCTGGGGTCTCGGTCGCCTGGGGTTATGGCGTCGCGAGGAAGTTCCCGCTGGGGTTATGGCGTCGCGAGGAAGTTCCCGATGAGCCTCGAGCCGGCGGCTTGGCTCTTTTCCGGGTGGAACTGGGTGGCGAGCAGCTTGCCCCGGCGGACGCTGGACGTGAACGGGCTCCCGTAGCGGGTCGTCGAGGCGACGATGGAGGGGTCCGCCGGCTGTGGGAAGAAGGAGTGGACGAAGTAGAAGTAGGGTGATTCGCCGAGCCCGGACCAGGCCGGGTCATCAGGGTGTGAGATATCGAGCTGGTTCCAGCCCATGTGGGGAACCTTCAGGCCCCGCTGGTCGGGGAAGCGGACGACCTCTCCGGCGAGCGCGCCGAGGCCGGGCGCGCCTGGGCTCTCGGTGCTGCTCTCGAAGAGCATCTGGAAACCGATGCAGATGCCGAGGAACGGCTTGTCGGCGGAGATCCATGCGCGGAGCGGCTCCATCAGCCCCCTCCCCACGAGGTTGTCTGAGCAGTCGCCGAAGGCGCCGACCCCCGGAAAGATCACGGTGTCGACGGCCTCCAGGTCCCCCGGCCCGCCGACCAGCCTGAAGTCGGCGCCGAGCGAACCCAGCGTGTTGCAGACGCTGCGCAGGTTTCCGGCCCCGTAGTCGATGACGCCGACAGTCACGGGGGTCAGAGCGTCTCCTTGGTGCTCGGCACGCCGGCCACCCGCGGGTCGTGGCGGGCGGCGAGGTCGACCGCCTTGGCGAGGCCCTTGAAGATCGCCTCCGCCATGTGGTGGGCGTCCCTCCCGTAGAGCACCTCGGCGTGGATGTTGGCCATCGCGTTGTTGGCGAAGGCCCGCAGGAACTCCTCGACCAGGCTGAAGGAGAACCCGCGGATGCTGTCGACCCCCCCCGGGGCGCGGAACTCGATGAAGGGGCGCCCGCCGAAGTCGACCGCGACGCGGCTGAGGGTCTCGTCCATCGGCAGCATCGCCCACCCGTAACGGGAGATGCCGCGCTTGTCGCCGAGCGCCTCCTTGAAGCAGGAGCCGAGCACGATGCCGACGTCCTCCACGGTGTGGTGGAAATCGACCTCGATGTCGCCGTCCGCCTCGACCTTCAGGTCGCAGAGGCTGTGCCGGGCGAACAGGGTGAGCATGTGGTCGAAGAACGGGATCCCGGTCTCGATCTGCGACTCCCCGGTCCCGTCGACCTTGAGTTCGATGGCGATCTTGGTCTCGGCGGTGTCCCGGCGTAGGGAGGCGGCTCTCGGTTCTGGCATGGCGATAGGGTCTAACCGGCGTCCTCGTCGTCGGCCGGCTTGACGAAAATCTTGGCGAGCAGCGTCACCACTACCAGGATGCCGGCGACGATCAGGAGGATCTGTTGGAGGCCGATGCCGCCCTCGTCCTTTTTCTTCTTCTTTTCAGGTCGGTCTGTCCCGTCGCCAGCGTCCTGGGCCGGGTCGGGCGTCGGCCCGGTCGCGTCCCCATCCGCGGGCTCTTTCGTCGGCTCTTTCGCCGGCGGCTCCTCGCCTCCGGTCCCGGTCTTCGCCGGTGCCTCAGGGTCGGCCGGGTCCTCGGGGTCGCCTGGGTTCTCCGGGTCTTCGGGATCCTGGGTGTTGTCGGCGACGGCGGCGTTGGCGGCGGCTTCGGCCGCTTCTTTGGCGGCTTTCTCGGCGGCGCGGATGTTCTCGCCGAGCTTCTTGACCGCGTTGCCCTTGGCCCCGGCGGAGGTGGCGAGCACCAGTTTCGAGGCGGCGTCTGAGAGTTTCCCGGCGGAGAAGTTGGTGAAGGCGGCGGCGAGGAGGACCGTCGCCGGCCGGATGGTATTGGGGTCGACCCCGCCGAGCCGTTCGCCCTCTGAGGCGGCCGTCTCGAGGGCGCCGGTGATGCTGTCGAGATCCCATTCGCTCACCGGCAGCCAGGTCGCGCCGCTCTCCTCCGCCGCCTCGCGCCGCTCGTGGAACATCGCGATCCGTTTGGCGAACGCCTCTTCGGTGCGCCTGCGGTCGTCGATGTCCATGGTCTTGAGGTTCTTCTCCCGCTGCGATACGAGGGAGGGGAGGGCGCGCTCCATCACGGAGAGCCTCGCGGAGTAGTCCGAGATCGCCCCCTTGGCGATCGGGAGCGCCTCGAGGTAGGCTTTCGAGAACGCGTAGTCGCCCTCGATCTCCTTGAACCTCCCGAGCGCGGAGGCGTAGTCGCGGCGCTCGAGATCCGCCTTCAGGTGGGCCAGCAAGACGAGGGCCGCGTGGTTGTAGGGGTCCTTCGAGGCGTCCTCGGCGTTGATCCACGCGCCGCCGACCTTGATCCCGCCGGCCTCGACGCGCGCCTTTTCGGCGGTCAGCGTGTCGATGATCGCCTGGACGTCGTCGCGCAGCGGGCTGTCCTTGAACTTCTCCATGAACGCCGCCGGCCGGCCGGAGATCAGGGCGTCGTATCCCCGGGCGTCGAGCAGGTCTGGGGTGTTGCCGAGCTCTTTGATCTCGGCGAAGGCGATCTCGTCCGGGGTCTCCTTGTCGATCCCGTCCGGGGCGATGTCGGCCAGCGGGATGGTGCGGATGTCTTTGACCCCTTTGGACAGGTTGTACTCGAGGCGGATCGCGCTATCGGTCTGGGAGAGGATCTTGCCCTCCAGGACGGTGCCGTCTTTCAGTTTGACGGTGTCGGCAGCCCCGGCCTGCCGGGGGCCGGCCATGGCGAGCAGCAGGATGGTGAGGTAGAGTAGGTGCTTCATCGGTTCGAGGGGTGGTCGTAGGATTGTGGTGATGGGGTGGCCGCAGCCCGCTGCCAAGGGGGAGCCCTCTCTGGGCGATAAGGATGGGGAGTTCTCGTGCCTTGTCTATCAGACTCTCTCGGACGTTCGCCGGCCGGACCGGCGCCTGCCGTCAGCCAGCGCCGAGTTCGGCCATCGCCGCGGCGACCGCGGAGGGGGTTGAGATGGTCTCGACCTCCCCGGGGCGGGTGCCGAGCAGGAGCTTGGGGCTGTCGCCGGTCGAACGGAACGGTGCGAACTCGGGCCTGAGCGCGAGGATCGCCCGCTCGCGGTCCCCGCCGTCCATGGAGAGGACGATGACGCCCCTGGGGGCGTGGCGGCGGCTGGCGGCGAGCAACGCGGCGGTGGCCGGGTCGTCGGGCGGGCCGGAGACGACCGCCAGGATAGGGTCGGCGGGATACCGGAGGCAGGCGCGTATGATCGTCGGGACTTGGGTAGGACGCTCTTGCGACTCGGTGCGCGAGGCACGCAGCAGGGCGGCGACTTTGGCGAGGCGTTCGGCCGAGCCGTCGATGGCGGCGAGGTCGAGCTGGTTGAGGGCAGCGGTGCCGTTGACGCTGGGCAGGTCGGCGTCCGAGATCGCCCAGAGCGGGAGCGGGGCGCTGGCGACGTGGGTCGTCGGGGTGAAATGGTAGAGGCCGGCGCTCGGCGCCAGGAACTGTTCGTCGGCGATCGACTGGAGCTCGATGGCGGTCTGGAGCGCGCCCGCTGGGCCGCCGGCGCGGTAGAGGTCGATGAACCCACGGGCGAGGAAGATGTAGTCCTCCGAGTAGCCCGGGCCGAGCCGGGTCCCGTCGACCTGGCCGCGCGCGAGCTGGCGTTTCTCGCTGTCGAACAGCCCCGCCTTGACCGCCGCCGCGGTGGCGGTGGCCTGGCTGAGGTATTCGGGGTCGCCGAGGATGTCGCTGGCGCGGGCGAGGGCGCTGATCATCATCCCGTTCCAGCTGGCGATCACCATCTCGTTGCGGAACGGTGCCGGCCGGCGCGACCTCGCGTCGAGCATCTTGGCGACGGCGGAGGCGAGCGGCGAGCCCTCGGGCGGCGCGTGGGCGGCGGGCTTCTTGGCATAGAGGATATTCGCCTTGCGCCCTATACCTTGGAGCTCCGCGACGGCGGTGGTGTTGCCCCCCTCGCGGATGCCGAAGGCGGCGGAGGCGGCCGCCATCTCGTCGTCGTCGAGCAGTTCCGCCAGCTCGCCGGCATGCCAGAGATAGTAGTGCCCCAGCCGGTTCTCGCCCCCCTCCCCGGCCTGGCTGTCGGCCGCGAAGCTCGAGTAGTAGGTGCCGTCCGCAGCCCTGAGGTGGCGGTTCGCGAACTCCAGCATCCGGCGGGCGGCGTGGGCGTAGCTGGCGTCCCCGGTGGACTGGTAGGCTTCGAGCAGTGCGGCGCCGGTGCGGCCCTGGTCGACGGACAGGCGCTCGAACTGCGGCACGCGCCAGCGCGCGTCGTTGGAGTATCGGAACATCCCACCGTCGAGCGGGTCGACTATGGCACCGGCAAGGATGCCGTCCAGCGTGCGCCCCAGCATCTTCGCATACTGTTTGTGCTTGAAGGAAGCTGCCCGCTCCTTCCGCTGGGCGACCACCAGCGTCTCGATCAGCTCGGGCCTCGGGAACTTGACCCCCGTGTCGAAGCCCCCGAACACCGGGTCGAAGTGGGTGGACGCCGCCGAATAGAACTCCCGCCGCGTGGCATCCGGCTCCGGCAGCTCGAAATCCTCGAAGGGTTTGCGCTGCAGTTTGCCGGTGATTTCGACGATGTCGCGGACCGACTGTTCCTTGAGATATTCGGGGTGTTTCTGCCACTGCTTGGCGATGTGCTTGAGGATGGCCAGGAACTTGTCGTTCGACTTCCCGTAGCCGTCGTCGCCGAGGTAGCTAGAGATGCTGACGGGGATGCCGGAGGGGGTGAGCCAGACGTTTAGCGGCCAGGCGACGCTGTTGCCGGTCGCCTGGGCATAGGTACGGAAGGTCAGGTCGAGGTCCGGCCGCTCGAGCCGGTCGATCTTGATGCAGATGAAGTTGCGGTTCAGGAAGGCCGCTGTCCCCTCGTCCATGAAGGACTTGCGGTTCATCTCCGCACACCAGTGGCAGGCGGCGTAGCCGAGGGAGGCGAACACCAGCTTGCCTTCGGCGGCCGCTTTGGCGAGCGAGGCGTCCCCCCAGACGTGCCAGTCCACCGGCCCTCCGGCGTGTTGCCGGATGTGGGGGGAGGGGTGATCGGAGAGGCGGTTCTCGCCGCTGGCGGGAGACATCCCCACCAGGGCGGCGGCCGCCGCGACCAGGGGTCCCATCGGCGCAGGGTGGACAGTTGAGGGCATGCAGTGGGTCAGGTGGGGATAAAGATAGTGGCGGTGGCAGGGGGAACAACAGTCAAAAATTGCCGGCGGCCGGGCAGATTATTGCTGGCCATCCGGACGGGATGCCCGCTATGGTGCGCGCTCCCGTGACCACCCTCACCATCGCCAGCCAGAAGGGGGGCGTCGGCAAGACGACCGTGGCCATCAACCTCGCCTACTCGATGGCCGCGCGCGGGCGCAGCGTGTTGCTCGTCGACACCGACCCGCAGGGGTCGATCGGCCTGTCGCTGTCGCGCGGGATCCGCGAGCGGCCCGGTTTCTACGACGCGGTCACCGGGGGGGGCGACGCGTCCGAGCTGGTCCTGTCCACCCGCCTGCCGGGCCTGCGCCTGCTGACCGCCGGGCATCTCGACATCCCCTTGGGGGCGGCCGATTTCCAGGAGCCGTTCCGGGATGCGATGTCCGACGTCCTGCGGTCGTTGGCGGAGGGCGACGACGACCTGTTGCTGATCGACACGCCGGCCGGGATGGTGGGGGCGACGATGGCCGTGCTCGGGGTTTCGGACTGGGTGTTGATCCCCCAGCAGGCCGAGCCGCTCGGCGTGCGGTCCGTGCCGCAGGTGCTGCGGGCGATCGTCGGCCTGCGCCGCGGTGGCCAGCCGGTCGGCGTGGCCGGGATCCTGATGACCATGGTGCAGGCGGGGCAGCGGGAGAGCCTGGAGGCCGAGTCGCAGCTGCGCTCGGCCCTGCCGGAGGGCATCATGTGTACCACCGCGATACCCCGTGACGATATCTACCTGCGCGCTAGCGGCGCCGGGGTGCCGGTGGGTCTCCTGTCGGAGAACCCGCCGGCTGCCGCGCTGGTCTTCGACCAGCTGGCGGCGGAGCTCGAGGGCAAGCTGGGGCTTGCGTCAACTGTCGGAGATCATGACGTCGAAGGGTTCTTGGATTGATCCCGACGAGCTGGCCCGCCTCGGGGCCGAGCTCGCCGGTGGCGAGGTGCCCGCTCCCCCCGCGGAAGAGGGCGGGCCGCTCGACCTGTTCGGGGAGGA
>JANQMB010000295.1 GCA_028280355.1 Verrucomicrobiales bacterium | reverse complement strand
TCACCGTCTCCGCGGCGGAGCTGTATCTCCTGCCCGTCGAGCTGCGGTTGCCGCTCAAGTTCGGGGCTCAAACCCTCCGTTCGGTCACCTGCGCGCGGGTCAAGGTGACGGTCGCCGACGGGGCGGGGAGGCTGGCGGAGGGGTGGGGGGAGACCCCTCTCAGCGTGGCCTGGGTCTGGCCTTCGGAGCTGCCGTACGCCAGGCGGGAGGAGAGGCTGAAGGAGTGTTGCCGGGCCATCGCCCGCGCTCTGCCGGCAGTGGGCTACTGCGGGCACCCGCTGGAGATCGGCAGCGACTTCCTCGCGGCCGATCTGCCCCGGTTGCTCACCGCGGCGGACGCCGCCGAGCGGGATGCGGAGGGGGTGCCGTGGCTGGCGGCGCTCGTGGCGTTCTCGGCGTTCGACCTCGCCACCTATGACGCCTTCGGCAACATGCTCGGGAAACCGGTGTTCGACCTTCTGGGCGGGCGCTACCTGAACCGTGACCTGGGGGGGTACCTCGACCCGTCGGAGATGTTCCAGGGGAGATATCCTTCGGACTTCTTGCAGCCGGGGCGGCGGCGCCTCGAGGTCTGGCATCTGGTTGGGGGGCTCGACCCGCTGGTGCCCGCAGACCTCGGGGGCGACGAGCCCGACGACGGTTACCCGGTGCTGCTGCGCGACTGGATCCGCAGGGATGGTCTACGGTGCCTCAAGGTCAAGCTGCGGGGCGACGACGCAGGGTGGGACTTCCGCCGGCTGCAACGGGTTGGCGACATCGCCGGCGAGGAGGGCGTCCAGTGGCTCAGCGCGGACTTCAACTGTACCGTCGACGACCCCGAGTATGTCAACGGCGTCCTCGACCGGCTGGCGGCCGAGCGGCCCGATATCGACTCGAAGCTGCTCTACGTGGAGCAGCCCTTCCCGTACGATCTGCAGTCCCACCAGATCGACGTCCGCAACGTTAGCGCCCGCAAGCCGCTCTACCTCGACGAGAGCGCGCACGACTGGAAGCATGTCAGGGAGGGGTACGGATTGGGCTGGACGGGGGTGGCGCTGAAGACCTGCAAGACCTTGAGCGGGGCGCTGTTGAGCATGTGCTGGGCGAGGGCGCACGGGATGGGTCTGATGGTCCAAGATCTCACCAACCCGATGTTGGCCCAGGTGCCGCACGTGTCGCTGGCCGCTCACGCCGGGACGATCATGGGGGTCGAGAGCAACGGCATGCAGTTCTACCCCGAGGCTTCTGCCCCGGAGGCGGCTGTCCACCCGGGGCTCTACCGGAGGCGGGGGGGCGTGCTGGATCTGTCGACGTTGGGGTCGGCCGGCTTCGGGTATCGTCTGGACGAGATCGACCGCGAGCTGCCGGAGCGAGACTGCTGAGCAGAGGGCGTCGGAAGGCTCTCGCAGCGGTTCCGGATGCTCGAGGATATGGAGGCGCGGGTGGTTCGGGAAGGGAGGGGCGGCATCTTGCCGCCCTTCGACGCGCTCCCCAAAGTAGGGCGGCAAGATGCCGCCCCTCCGACCCTCCGCGACCGGGGGCGTCCCCGGGGGCGCAGAAACGGCCGGTATCGATACCGGCCGTCTCTATACTCGCGCAGATGGGAACCTGCGCGCCCTGGCTACATCGCGGAAAACGATCGTGCCGGGGGATGTTTGGTTGTGTGTGAAATCCGGATCTAACTCTCGTAGAGCGATTCGTCGGGGACCGGGACCAGGAGGTAGTCGCCGACATGCAGCGAGTCGTCCTTGATGTCGTTCAGGCGCCGCAGCTCTCTAGTGTTCGTCCCGAACGATACCGCGATCGAATGTAGCGTGTCGCCTTTCTCGACTTGGTAGAAACCGTGTCCGTCGGGGGCGACGATCTCGTCGTTGCGGTTCTCCCTCGGAGCCGGTGCCGGTGGGGCGGGCTGCGGGCTGGGGGGCTTTCGCTCGGCATAGGTTCCCACGGCGCCCCCCGGGATCTGCAGCTGCTGCCCGATCTGGAGCGCGTTCGGGTTGGTGAGCCGATTGGCGCTGGCGATCGCCGTGGTGGTGACGCCATAGCGGCGCGCGATGGCGCTCAAGGTCTCGCCGGCGCGGACGGTATGCTCGCCACCCGCCTGCGGAGCCGCTCCCGCTCCACCTGCGGTGGGGGAGTCGGCCCGTGGGGCGGCAGCCGAACCCTTGCGCCCCGGGATGTAGATCTCCTGTCCGATCTGCAAAGCGTTGGGGTTGGTGATCCGGTTTTCGGCCACCAGGCGGTCGACGCCGATCTCGAAGCGGCGCGAGATGCTGCTCAGCGTCTCGCCGGCCTGGACGCGGTGGTAGAGACCCTCCCCGCTGCGGCGGCTCGTCGGGGTGGGCGCGACATCGCCACCCCGATAGGAGACGTGTCCGCCAGCCGACGGGAACTGCGAACGTATCGCTTTGACGTCGCCTTCGAGCTTGCTGACCCGACCATTGGTCGCGTCTAGCTCACGCTTCATCGAGTACACCTCGTAACCGAGATCGCGGTCGGCACCGTAGCGGTTCTGCCCTTCGGAGTTCTGGGCGGAGAAGAGGGAAGCGGCACCAAAAGCGAGATAGACAGGGGCGCGTTTGTACAAATTTCCAACCATGAGCATGGCATAATTTAAAAACTTTTACCAATTAAGACAAGTTAAATATGTAGAGTTCTTAGTTTTTTTTGCCAAATTGGGGGGTATTGATGAATCGCCTGATCCAGGTCGCTCGTGTGTTGCTAGTGAATGTCCTAGCGGTGGCAGGTCTACTGCTGTTCGGGATGTCGGTCATGCGGCTCAGCAAGGCGGAGGATGAGGTGTTACGTATTGATAGTGAGTGGGTTAACCTTTCTGTAAAGAGGGGGGTGGTGGACGGCGTGACGGTTCCTTCTCCCGAGTCGTCTCCGCCGGACGATGGGGGGCGGGCGGTGGTGCATTCCCGGCCGGTAGAGCCCCTGGCGCCGGTTCCGACGGTCGAGATCGATCGCCGGCGGGTGGTGATCCTCGATCCTGGACACGGGGGGCGAGACGGTGGCACGATTGCCGGGGGCGCTTTGGAGAAGCGGCTCAACCTCGACGCCGCCAATCGCGTGGCGCGACGTCTGCGGAGGGCCGGTGTCCGAGTGGTGTTCACCAGGGACGACGACACCTATGTCAGCCTCGCCGGGCGGGTGGCGATCGCCAACCGGTATCCCGGTGCGATTTTCGTCAGCATCCACCACAACGCGTCGACCGACCCCCAGCCGCGGGGTTTCGAGACCTATTACACGATGGAGAAGGCGGGGATGGTGCTCGCCCCACAGCGCCGTCTGTTCGGAGCGAGGCCGGGCGAGCGTTTCGTCGACCGCAGGTCGAAGCTGTTGGCGACAGAGATCCAGGGCGCTTTCGCCCTGGCGACCGGGGCTGTCGACCGGGGGATCAAAGACCGTTCCCTGGTGGTCACCCGCATGGTGTCCTGCCCGGCGGTGTTGGTCGAGTGTGGGTTCCTTAGCAACCCCACGGAGCTCAAGAACCTACAGGGCGAGAACTACCGCGAGAAGATGAGCGCCGGGGTCGCCGGCGGGATTATGAAATACCTCAACAAGGTGAGGGCGGTGCCGGCGCTCGGGGTCTTCTTCCCCGACCGGCCGGCGCCCTCACGGGGGGGCGCCTCGCTCGCCGAGACTCAACCCGAGAGGTCGGGGTCATAGGGCCACAGGGGCTCGACGCCGGCGGCGGCGACCCACCCGCGCAGCCCGCCGTCGAGGTCGATGTATCTCCAGCCGCCGCGCGATGCGACGA
>JANQMB010000156.1 GCA_028280355.1 Verrucomicrobiales bacterium | reverse complement strand
CAGCGAGTTCCGATACCGCAACATGCCGACCACCAAGAACACCCTGTTCTTCGTGATCAGCCAGAGCGGGGAGACCATCGACACGCTCGCCGCGATGCGCGAGGCGCAGCGCAAGGGGCACCGCGTGCTCGGCATCTGCAACAACGTGGCGTCGACCATCGCCCGCGAGAGCGACGGCGGCGTCTACATGCACGCCGGCCCGGAGATCGGCGTCGCGGCGACGAAGTCGTTCACCTCGCAGGTCACCGTCCTCGGGCTGCTGGCGCTGTTGCTGGGGCGGATGCGCCACATGGCGCTCGGCGACGGCCTGGCCATGATCGACGACCTGGAGTCGCTCCCGGGGCTGGTATCCGAGGTGCTGCAGCTCAGCGACCGCGTCCGCGAGGTCGCGATGAAATACAAGGACGCCGACGGGATGCTGTTCCTGGGGAGGCAGTTCAACTACCCGACGGCGATGGAGGGGGCGCTGAAGATGAAGGAGATCAGCTACATCTACGCCTCCGGCCACCCCAGCGCGGAACTGAAGCACGGGATCATCGCCCTGGTGAAGGAGGACATGCCCTGCGTGTTCATCGTCCCGGACGACGAGGTGTTCGACAAGAACGTCAGCAACATCGAGGAGGTGAAGGCCCGCAAGGGGCCGGTGTTCGCCATCGCCACCGAGGGCAACGTGGCGGTCGAGGGCGTCGCGGACGACGTGGTCTATATCCCGAAGTGCTCGCGTTTCCTGGCGCCGGTTGTGGCGGCGGTGCCGTTGCAGCTGTTCGCCTACCACCTGGCGGTCGCCCGCGGTTGTGACGTCGACAAGCCGCGCAACCTCGCCAAGAGCGTGACTGTAGAGTGAGCGGGCGGAATCGGGGTGCGGCGGCGAGGAAGTGCTTGCCGGGACCGGAGGTGCTTCCTAGTTTTGAACCGGTGGCGCCCCCCGTGTGGTTTGGGGGCTAGGGGTTCCAAGCGCCCGCGCCCGACGACCCCTGTTGCCGATGCCCCCGAATCCCCGCAAATCCGATAGCGACGACTTCGACTTCGATTTCGAGCTGGTCTTCGAGGAGGACGAGTACGGGGGGGAGGAGAGGGGGGCTCCCGCTGCCGAGGACGCGGGTGCGCCCGACGACGAGGCGGTGATCCGCCGGCCGGCCAAGCGCGCGCGGGCCGAGCCAGCGCCGCCGGAGGCGGGCGATCCCGGCGCGCCGGTACCCGTTGAGGCGACGGCGCCACCCCCCGATCCGGGTGGGCTCGGCGGACTGGACGATTTGGATGACTTGGACGACCTCGATGACCTCGACGAAGAGGTGATCGAGCGGCGCCCGCGGCCAGCGCCGGAGGAGTCGCCCGCCCCGGCTGTGGAGCGAGCAGGGTCTCAGGTTCCGCCTGCCGACGTGAGCGAGGACGTCGTCCGGATGGGGCGGGGGACGGCGGGGGTGCAGGACCGTGCGCCCGACGCCGCCCCGGCGAGATCGGTTCCCAACCCTTTCATCGGTCGGGTGGCGGCGGCCCGCGCGGAGGATCCGGACGATGTGGACTTGGCGATGGAGCGGGACGAGGCGAGGGCGGCGGTCGCGAAGGCCCGCCGGGAGGAGCGCTCCAGCCCCAAGCTGGTCCATCTCGACCCGCTCGGGGCGTACCGGTCGGACGGCGATGGGCGGCGGAAGCGTTTCGTGCTGACCGCCGCGCTGGTCGCGGTGGTCGCCGGCGGGGCCGCGCTCCTGCTGGTGAGGAACAAGGGCGGCGGCGACGCGCCCGGCGGCGGAGCGGGTCGCCCCCCACCCGCTAAGACGGGCGGGGCCGAGCGCCCGGCCCCGCGGACCTTCGACGGGTCGGGGACCTCCGGCGCGGAAGAACCGGGGGGGGTGAGGCGGGGGCTCGTCGGCCAACCGGGGGAGACCCCGGCGGAGACGCGTGCCCGCATCGAGGACACGTTGAGGAAATTTTTCGCCTCCGCCGACCCAGACGAGATGCTGGGCCTCGTCCGCGACGCCGGGCGGGTCGGCCCGCTGGTGGCGGAATACTATGGCCGCAAGCCGTTCGCGCTGCCCGGCTTCACCTCGGTGGAGAGCGCCGAGGAGATCACCGTCCACCTCAAGGTCTTCTGGCTCGTCGATGTGAAACTCGTTGGCGGGAGGACGCGCGAGCTCATCCTCGAGGACACCGGGGACGGGTTCGTCGTCGACTGGGAACTCTTCGTCACCTATACGCCGATGGACTGGGACGACTATGTCACCCGGCGCCCGGGGGAGACGATGGAGTTCCGCGTCCTCGCCACCCTCGACCACCGCCCGGGATACGCCTTTCCCGACCCCGCGGAATGGAGGTGTGTCCAACTGCGGGCCTGGGGTAGCGAGCGCGTGCTTTACGGATACGTCCCCGCCGGGGGCGAGATCGCCCTGGCGCTCGAGCGGATGCTCGACAACGAGTGGGAGCACCCCTGCATCCTCGGGCTCCAGTTCCCGGCCGACCCGAAGGGCGGGGACGACCAGGTCCACATCCGCGGCGTGGTGACCGAGCACTGGATCAAAGTCGATTGATGGCGGCCGCCTTCCCCTCCAGGAAGTTCGCGGCTATGGTGCCGGGTCCCCGACCGATGCGACGCCGACTCCAACCCGCAACGCCGCGCCTCGCCGCAGCCGCGCTCGCCCTGCTGTCTGCCCCGGGGGCGCTGTATGCCGGGGCGGCGCCGCCGGCCGAGCCCCCCGCGGCGGAGCCGGAGCGAGGACCGGTAACCGATGTCCCCGACCTGCCGGAGGGGCACCTGGCGGTCATCGCGGAGCGCGAGAAGATCAGCCTGCCCTCCCCCGTGGAGTACTTCACGGCGATCGCCAAGGCGACCAACCCGCGCTGGCGGAAGTGGTATCTGGAGCTGGTCCCCGACCCCCCGGCCGGGCGGCCCAAGGTCGGCGCCAGCCTCGGCATGCTGCTCGCCGAGGCCCACCTGGCGACCATGGCCCGCGACGGCCAGCGCCTGCGCAACGTCGGCGCCGAGATCTCGTCGCGCGCCAAGGTGCTGGGGCTGGAGGACGCCGTGGCGCCGCGCCTGGCGGCGGTCGAGACGCTGGCCGGCGAGGGCAACTGGGGCGGCGTTCACGTCGAGTTCGAGGCGCTCGGTTGGGAGATCGGCAGCGGGCTCCTGCGCCAGCGCGACGGCGACCTCGCGTTGCTGGTGCTGATCGGGCAGTGGCTGCGCGTGTTGCACATCGGCTCCGCCGTCGTCGGGCTCGGTGAGGTCGGCGACCTTTCGTTAGCGGCCGGCGGCGAGGGACTGCCCGGCCTGGTCGCCGGCTGGGCCGGCGGCCTGAGCGAGGAGTGCCGGGCGCAGGAGGACATCGCGTTCATGCTACGCCATTCGGCGAAGCTGACCCGCACCTGGTCGCCGGAGAAGTTCGCCGGCGGGCGGGAGTTCACGCTCGACGAGGTCAAGGACACCCACTCGCGGATCGACGCCATCATCTCCCGCCTGTCGAAGTGATGCGTGAGGAGGCCCCATCCCCAACCGGCGCCCGCATCGCCTTGTCCGCGATGGCCGCCGCGGCCGCGGTGTCGCTGGTCGACTTCGACGCGCCCGCCCAGGGCGGGGCGGGCGGTGGCGGGGGGGGCGCTGCGGCGGAGGCCGCGCCGGTCCCGGAGGCCGACCCGAAGGCGGCCTGGCGGCGGGCGAGGTCGCTCGCCCACCAGCTGGCCGCCGCCGGTGGCTACTCCCAGCGGGCCGCCCTGTGGGAGGGCGAGGTCGCGGGCGACGGGCCGGCGGTGGTCCCCGTCCAGCTCTACGCCGGCAACGAGTACCAGTTCGTCGTCGGCTTCGACGCCCCGGGTGCGGGTCTCGGGCTCGCGGTGTTCGACGCCCGCGGCAGGGTGCTCCCCGGGGAGGTGCACCGCGCGGCGGGCAAGATGGTGACGAAGGTCCGGCCGGCCGCCTCGGGCGTCCACCGGGTCAGGGTGCGCCTGCTCGACGGAGCGGCGGCGCCGGCGGCCGCCGCGATGACATATGTTTACAAATAGGGGTTAGGCGGGTTATATTCCAGCGCTGGCCCGCCGCCTGCGGGCTAGCGAACCTATGGCATCAAACGAAGCCCCGACGACGCAGAGCACGCCCGTCCGGCAGTTCTCCGTGATGCTGGAGAACCGCATCGGCGCCCTGCACTCCATGCTCAAGCTGCTCGCGGACGACAACATTCACGCCCTCGGGCTGAGCATCCAGGACTCGTTTGACGTCACCATCCTGCGGCTCGTCGTGAGCGACCCGGAGGGGCTCGAGACGCTGTTTATCGAGCGGGGGATCTCGTTCTCGGAGAACGAGATCCTGGTCGTGGAGCTGGCCGGCGGACCGAGCTGTCTGGAGCGGTGCATCGGTGCCCTGTCGCGCGCCGAGACCAACATCTCCATCAGCTACCCGCTGCTCGTCCGCTGCGGCGGCCACGCCCTGTTCGCCATCAGCGTCGAGGAGCCGGATTTCGCCTGCGGCGTGCTGCAGCCGCAGGGGTTCAAGCTGGTGTACCAGAACGACCTCAGCCGCTAGCCGGGGCCCGCGCCGCGGGTCACCCGGCGGCCGCGACCCCGTGTCCGCGGAGCCACGCCAGGAGCGCCCCGTGGTCGGCGATGTCGTAGCGGTGGCTGGCTAGCCCTAGGCGCTCGCCGGCCTCGATGTTGTCCGGGAGGTCGTCGATGTAGAACGTCTCCGCCGGCCGCAGCGAATACCGGTCGAAGGCGGCCCGGTAGATCTGTTCGTCCGGCTTGATCGCTCCGACCTCGTGGGAGTAGACCGCGCCCGAGAAGTGTCTGAAGGCGGGGAAGGCGCGCAGCAGGTAGTCGACGTGGAGGGCGTTGGTGTTCGACAGCAGGTAGAGCGGGTGGCCGGCGCCCGCCAGGGCTTCGACCAGTTCGGCCATCGGTTCGTTCTCGGTGAATATCCCCGTCCAGAGCGAGGCGAACTCGGCGCGGTCGCCCTCGAAGCCGATCGTCTCGATGACCTGGGCGACGAACTCTTCGTCGCTTGCACCCCCGGACTCGTAGACGTCTTTGGCCTCGGCGAAGAGGTCGAGCGCCCGCCCCTCGCCGGCGGTGCCGCGGGCGGTCAGGCGGGCGAGGACGGGTTCGAAATCGACGGTGCAGATCACGTTGCCGATATCGAACAGGAAGGGGCGGGGACCTGGCATCGGTCGTCTACTTGTCCTGTGCCGCCGCGTCCGCCGACAGGCGGAGCGCGAGTTCGGCGACGGCGTCCGCCGCACCCGGGTGCCCGTGGCGTCGCGCCGCGTCGCGCATCTCTAGCCAGCGGCGGCCCGCCGGGTCGAGCATGGCCGAAAGCGTCTCGGCCACCGCCGTGGGCGAGGTGGCGGTCGTGCCGGCCCCGAGGCTCTCCAGCAGGGCGGCGTTGCCCTCCTCCTGGCCGGGCACGACGTAGTTCACCAGCATCGGGCAGCCCGCGGCCAGCGCCTCCTGCACGGAGGCCCCCCCCGCTTTGCCGATCAGCACATGGTGGTCCATCAGCAGGGAGGGCATCCGATCGGTCCAGCCGATGACCTCGCTCCCCGGGGGGGCTTCGGCGGAGACGAACCCGCGCAGCCGCGCCTCGTGCCTGCCGAGGACGACCGTCAACCGGATCCCATATCTGTCGGCCACCGGGCGGATGGCGTGTAGCGTCTCGCGGACCTCCGTGCTGCTGGTGCTCGGCGCATACAACACCTTCGGCGGGCTGGGGACCGCTTTCTCGACGGGGGTCGGGGGGGGGGAGGCGAACTGGGGGTGGACGGGGAAACCGGTGATGTGGATGCGCTCCGCATCGACCCCGTGCTCGAGGAGGAATTCGGCTGAGGCGGCGTCGGCGACCGCGTAGTGCCCGTCTGCCCGGTTGACCCAGGCCCGGTTGATGGAGGTCGAGTCGGTCACCACCGTCAACAGCGCGAACGGCAGCGGCCCGCGCCCGAACAGGCGTTCGATCACGTGTCCGTAAAGCGGGTAGGTGCTAATCAGCGCGGCCGGCCGGGTCGAGCGGAGGAGGTCCGCCGTCGCCCGCGTGATCTTGGGGGTGAAGTCCAGCGCGCCGTCCCCAAGGGGGAGACCGTCCGCCATCCGATAGAGGGTTTGCCAGATCTTCGGCCAGCGGGTGATCACCGAGCGGTAGGCGGCGCTGACGAAGCGCATGGTGTGGGGTTGGGCGCGCTGAAGCATGTCCAGGGCGCCGGTGTTGGCGACCCCCCTCGAGGACAGCGCCGCGACCACGTTGTTCGCCGCGGTGTTGTGGCCGTCACCGAAGGCGGCCGTCAGCACCGCCAGAGGCCGTAGATCTTCATGCTGAGCCAAGATTTTAAAATTTGGTTGCGTATTTGGGATTTGTTAAATATCTTGTCAAACTAGAATTTCTGTAGACTTAGTCATTCTTAGGGATTCGATAGTTGAGATCAATGTCCACAAGTAGCTGATAATGAAGGGTTCTTCGGGTTTCGGGAAATGGTTGGGCACGATCGGGCCGATCGTCGTCCTGCTTGCCCTCCTGGGCTGGTTGCCGGAAACCCGATACGAGGGATCCTCTCAAAGTCCAGATGGAATGAGCGCCGTGAAATCGGCGGGTTACTATGGCGCCCGGCGTGGTGTCGGGGGGCGGTCGCGGCACTTCCACCGCAAGTCGTCGGCCCGTAGTAAGAAGTCGCAGCCGCGCTACGTGAAGGCCTCCCAGGCCAAATCGCGCCCGATCCAATATCGCCGCCAGAGCAAGGCGACCAAGAGCGCGACGGCGAAGAAGTCGGCGGCGAAGAAGCGCAAGGAGCTGACGGTCTCGAAGTCCTCGGTCGCCTATACCAAGGTGCGCCTCGGCCAGAAACGCCCGCGTTGGAGATACCTGACCCCCTCCGTGCGGCGGCAGATCGACGCGGCGAACATCCGCAAGGGGCGCTGGCGCTACATCGTGATCCACAACAGCGCCACCTCGCGGGGTAGCGCCAAGGCCTTCGACCGCTACCACCGCGAGGTGAGGAAGATGCGCCACGGGCTCGCCTACCACTTCGTGGTGGGCAACGGCAGCTACTCGGGCGACGGCGAGATCGAGATCGGCGCGCGCTGGGCGAAGCAGCTGCACGGCGGGCACCTGAAGAGCATGTCGCAGAACCGGATGGCCATCGGCATCTGCCTGGTCGGCGACTTCAACAGCCGCCGCGTGCGCAACCGGCAGCTCGAAGCGCTCGACGAGCTGGTGACCTACCTGCAGGCGAAGTGTGGCAAGGCGGTGGTGACCACGCACCGCCGGATCAACGTCGTGCCTACCTCCTGCCCGGGGCGCTACTTCCCGGACCGCAAAGTGATGTCGGCGTACAACGGGTGATTTGGTAGTTGGTCGGGGGGGGCGCTTGGGGTATCCCTGACCTGTGATCCCGTGCTCCGGCCGCCGGCCGGCAGACGGGCCCGAGCCAGCGAACCGACCATCCCACGATGTCCGCGCCACAGAACATCATCGCGATCGTCTACGACTACGACCAGACCCTGAGCCCGGAGTACATGCAGGACGAGGTCCTGTTCCCCGCCTTCGGGATCGACCCGGCGGCGTTCTGGAAGAAGTGCCAGGCCCTGGTGGCGGAGCAGGGATACGACAACGAGCTGGCCTACATGAAGACGCTGCTCGACTACCTGGCGATGGACCCGCCGACCAACGCCGAGCTCGCCGAGCTGGGGCGGAACCTCAGTTTCTACCCCGGCGTCCCGGAGGTGTTCGAGCAGCTCGGCGACCGGTTCCTGAGCGACGCGCACCGCGCCATCGACATCAGCATCGAGCACTACGTGATCTCATCCGGGCTCAAGGCGCTGCTCGACGGGAGCGGGCTCGTGGGGCACGTGAAGGCGATCTTCGGCTGCGAGTTCGCCGCGGACGAGGAGGGGCGGATCACCTTCCCGAAAAAGGTCATCAGCCACACGCAGAAGACCCAGTACCTGTTCCGCGTCAACAAGGGCCTGCTCGGCGCCAACGACGACGTCAACGACCACATGCCGGAGGACCTGAGGCCGATCCCCTTCCGCAACATGATCTATATCGGCGACGGGCCGACAGACGTCCCCTGCTTCACGGTGATGAAGAAGTCCGGGGGACACGCGCTGGCGGTCTACAACCCGGACGACGAGAGCCGCAGCAGCTTCCGCAAGTGCTACCAGCTGACCGCCGTGGCCGACCGGGTGAAGTACATCGCGCCCTCCGACTTCCGGGCGGGGAGCCACCTCCGCCTGATCTTGGAGGAGATCATCACCGAGATCGCCGACGGGATCCTGGCGCGGCGCAAGGCCGAGCTGACCGACGCGATGGTCTCGGCACCGGCGTACGATTGAGGCGCCGCCCCCGGATCACGAGGCGCGGGCGCCGCCAACCGTCACCATGAGAGTCGCCGGCCGACACTACACCACCGTCTGGGCCGCCGGCGGGGACGAGCCCGGGGTGGAGATCATCGACCAGCGGAAGCTGCCCTTCTCGTTCGAGGTCGAGACGCTGCGCTCCGTCGGCGAGGTCGCCACCGCGATCCGCGACATGCATGTCCGCGGGGCCGGCTGCATCGGTGCGACGGCGGGTTATGGGATGTGGCTGGCCGCCTGCGAGTGCCGCGGGGAGGAGGCTGAGCTGCGGGGACTGGCGGCGGATCTCGTCGCCACCCGGCCGACCGCCGCCAACCTCCGCTGGGCAGTCGAACGCCAGCTGGCGGCGATCTTGGACGGTCCCGCCGAGGGCTGGGCCGGGCGCGCCCGCGCCGAGGCGGAGGCGATCGCCGCCGAGGACGCCGAGTGGTGCCGCCGCATCGGCGAGCACGGCCTGCCGATGATCCGGGAGATCGCCGCGGCGAAACCCGGTGGGGCGCCGGTGAACGTCCTCACCCACTGCAACGCCGGCTGGCTGGCCTTCGCGGACTGGGGTTCGGCCACCGCGCCGATCTACGCCGCGCACCGGGCGGGGGTCCCGGTGCACGTGTGGGTCGATGAGACGCGCCCGCGCAACCAGGGGGCGAGGCTGACAGCCTGGGAGCTCGCCAACGAGGGCGTGCCGCACACTGTGGTGGTCGACAACGCCGGCGGCCACCTGATGCAGCACGGAATGGTCGACCTCGTCCTCACCGGGACAGACCGCACCACCTACACCGGCGACGTCGCCAACAAGATCGGGACCTACCTGAAGGCGCTCGCGGCGAAAGACAACGGCGTGCCCTTCTACGTCGCCCTGCCGTCGTCGACCTTTGACTGGGAGATCCGCGACGGGGTGGGGGAGATCCCGATCGAAGAGCGCGGCGGCGAAGAGGTGTCGGTCGTCGGCGGCCTGCGCGGGCGCGCGGTGACTGAGGTCGATATCGTCAACCCCGGTTCGGCCTGCGCCAACTACGCTTTCGACGTCACCCCGGCGCGGCTGGTGACCGGCCTGATCACCGAGCGCGGGATCTGCGCGGCCTCGGAGGATGGAATCTCGTCCCTGTTCCCGGAGCGGGGGCGGTGAGGGGGCGGCGCCGTCGCACGAAAAGGGTTGCCATCGGGGGGATGGTGTCCAGATGTTAGGGTCAGCCCCGCTCCGATCGCCCCATGTCCCCCGACCGCTTGATCCCCTTGTTCGTCCCGCTGGGGCTCGCCATGTTTGCCGGCTGTGCCTCCAAAGTCGCCCAGCCGAGCGGCTTCCTCAGCAACCCGGGTCAGCTCCAGAGGGAGAAGAGCATCACGGGGCCGGACTACGAATACCGTTCGGAGGCGGACCTGCCGGTGGCCGCCGGGACCAGGGTCCACATCGCGCCGGTCACCGTCAAACTGCGCCGCCCGGGCGAGGTCGATGCGGCGACCCGGAGGCGGATCGCCGACGCTTTCACCGCCGCCCTGCGCGCCGAGGCCGCGAAGCGGCACCGGGTGGTGGTGGGGCGCCGTGCCGCGGAGCTGGAGGTGCGCACCGTGGTCACCGAGCTGGAGCCGTCGGTGCCGGCGATCAACCTGACGACCTCGATCTACCCGAGCACGCGGATCAGCTCCGAGCTGCGGCAGGCGGTCTCCGGGGAGCAGATGTTCACCGGCGAGGCCTCGACCGAGATCGAGGTGAGGAGGGTCGCGGACGGTCGGCGGATCTACGCCATGATGGACCACGCCACCGGGCGCAAGGCGATCGCCACCTCGGGCTCCCAGTGGGCGCCGGTGGAAAAGCTCTGCGAGCGCTGGGCCGGCGACCTGGCGGCGACGATGCGCGGCGAGCGGCGGGAGTCCGGGGGCGACGATGAGAGGCGGGAGAGAGGGCGGGGGCGCAGGCGGTAAGCGGAAATGACTAAGGCCTAATGACGAATGACTAGGGAATGCCCAATGACCAAATACCTAAGTCCTGGCGGCCGTCCAAAGGGAATTCGGCATTCGGGCTTGGTCATTCCCTAGTCATTAGGCCTTAGTCATTAGACATTCGCCGGCGCTGGCGCCGGCGCGCTAGTAGTTGAGCGCCGCTAGCCCTTTGGGGACGAACTTGCCGTTCTTGCGGACCAGCTTGCCGTCGAACCAGATCTCGCCGCCGCCGTAGTCCGGGCGCTGGATGCATACCATGTCCCAGTGCACCTGGCTGCGGTTGCCGTTGTCGGCCACCCCCTCGTATGCCTGGCCGGGGGTGAAGTGGAAGCTGCCGGCGATCTTCTCGTCGAAGAGGATGTCGCGCATCGGCTCCTTGATCTGCGGGTTGAAGCCGATCGCGAACTCGCCGACGTAGCGGGCGCCGGGGTCCGAGTCGAGGATCTTGTTGATCGCCTTGGTGTTGTTGGCGGTCGCCTTCACCACCTTCCCCCTCTCGAAGGTCAGCTCGATGTTGTCGAAGGCGATGCCCTGGTAGATGGTCGGCGCGTTGTAGCGGATCACGCCCTCGACCGAGTTCTTCACGGGGGCGGAGAAACACTCGCCGTCCGGGATGTTGTGGGTGCCGCCACAGGCGATCGCCTCTAGCCCCTTCATGCTGAAGCGCAGGTCGGTGCCGTTGCCCTTGATGTGGACCTCCTCGGTCTTCGTCATCAGCGCCTCGAGGCGCTTCATGGCGGGTACGAGCTTCTTGTAGTCCAGCAGGCACACCTTGAAGAAGAAGTCCTCGAAGGCCTCGGTGCTCATGCCGGCCTGCTGGGCCATGGCGGGGTTCGGCCAGCGCAGCACGCACCAGCGGGTCTTGTTGACGCGGTGGTTGAGGACCGGGCGGAGCTTCTTCATCGCCGTGGCCATGCGCGCCGCCGGGACGTCTGAGGTCTCGGTGATGTTGTGGCTGCCACGGATGGCGATGTAGGCGTCCATGTGCCTCATCTGCGCCAGCGAGTATTTGGCCAGGGTGTCGTACTGGGCCTCGTCTGCGCCCCGCAGCATCTCGCGGTTCACCTGCGCATCGCCGAGGTTCACGAACGGGAGCGCCCCGGCCTTGCGCACGGCACGGATCAGGGCGACCGGGACGGAGCCCGGGACGTCGTGGGCGTCGATGAGCACCTTGTCGCCCCTCTTCACGGAGGTCGAGTAGCGGACGAGCTGGGTGGCGAGGGAGTCGATTCTCGGGTCGTGCATGGCGGTTGACTTTAGGGGGGATCGGCGGCAGTGCAAAGCGGATGCTCAGCGACTCCAGCGAGGTGGCCATCCTCCGCGACGAACTCGACGCCGCGGGGCGGCGGCTGGTGTTCACCAACGGCTGCTTCGACCTGCTGCATGCCGGCCACGTGCGGTACCTGGCCGGCGCCCGCGCGCTGGGCGACGCGCTGGTCGTGGGCCTGAACTCGGACGCGTCGGTGCGGGCGCTCAAGGGGGAGGGGCGGCCCCTGAACGGGGTCGACGACCGCGCCGAGGTGCTGGCGGCGCTGCGCTGCGTCGACCGGGTGGTAGCTTTCGAGGGCGAGCGGGCGACCAGCCTGATCCGCGCCCTGCGGCCGCACGTCTACGTCAAGGGCGGCGACTACACGCCAGAGACGCTGAACGCGGGGGAGCGCGAGGCGCTGCGGGGGGTGGGCGCGGAGATCGAGATCCTGCCGCTGGTGCCGGGGAGATCGACCAGCTCGACCCTGGCGGCGATGCGCGAGGGGGCGGCCTGCGGCCTGCGGCTCGGCGTCCTCGGCTCCGGGCGCGGCAGCAACCTGGCGGCGATCTTCGCGGCGATCGATGCGGGCGAGCTCGACGCGGAGGTGGCGATCGTGGTCTCCGACGTGGCCGACGCCCCCATCCTGGAGCGCGCCCGCGAGCGCGGCGTGCCGGCCGTCCACGTCGACCCCGGTGGGGATCCGAGGCGGCTCGCGCCGCCCGCCCAGAAGGAGATCGCCGACAGGCTGCGCGCGGCCGGGGTCGATCTCGTCGTGTGTGCCGGTTTCCTCAAGGTGCTCAAGGCGCCCTTGCTCGAACCCTTCGCCGGCCGGATCATCAACATCCACCCCTCGTTGCTCCCCAAGCACCCGGGGCTGCGCGCCTGGGAGCAGGCGCTCGCCGCCGGCGACAGCGAGGCGGGCTGCACCGTGCACCATGTGACCGAGTCGGTGGACGAGGGGCCGGTCATCAAGCAGGGCAGCGTCCCGGTGGAGGAGGGGGACACCCCGGAGTCGCTGCACGCGCGCATCCAGGAGCTGGAGCACCAGCTGCTGCCACAGGCGATCGCCGAGCTCGGCGAACTTTTTAAATAGCGCCGCCGGCGCGTTCGCCGCTTGCGCCGCGACCCCGCCGCGCTTCAATGGCGCCTGCCCATGGCCCGCCAGAAGTTCCGCCTCTCCGATCTCAACCCCGCCCAGCGGGAGGCGGTCGAACACATCGAGGGGCCGCTGTTGATCCTCGCCGGGGCCGGGACCGGCAAGACGCGCACGGTCACCGCGCGCATCGCGCACATGATCGCTGGCGGCATCCCCGCCCGGCAACTGCTCGCGGTGACCTTCACCAACAAGGCCGCCAACGAGATGCGCGAGAGGGTCGCTGGGATGGTGGCGGCGGAGGAGGCGAAGAAGATCACCGTCTGCACCTTCCACTCGCTGTGCGTGCGCGTGCTGCGGAGCTCGATCGACCGGCTCGGGTACAAGAAGAACTTCTCGATCTACACCGGGTCGGACCAGACCGGGCTCGTGCGCAAGCTGATCGCCCGCAAGTCGGGCAAGGACGAGAACCTCGACCCGGGCGTCGCGCTGGCGTTGATCAGCCGCTCCAAGAACAAGGGGGTCCCGGTCTCCGACCGGCCGGACTCGCTGGTGGCGGAGGTCGAGCGCGCGTACAACGCCGAGCTCAAGCTGCTCAACGCGGTCGACTTCGACGACCTGCTGCTCCTCGCCGTCGAGGTGCTGGAGGGTCACCCGGAGGTCCGGGGGGAGTGGCGGGAGCGGTTCCGCCACATCATGGTGGACGAGTTCCAGGACACCAACCGCCTGCAGATGCAGCTGGTGACGGCGCTGGCCGGGGAGCGGCAGAACGTCTGCGTGGTGGGCGACGACGACCAGTCGATATACGGTTGGCGCGGCGCCGAGATCTCCAACATCCTCGACTTCGAGCGCTTCTTCGCGTCGCCGAAGGTGGTCAAGCTGGAGCAGAACTACCGCAGCACCACGCCCATCCTACACACCGCGAACTCCATCATCCGCCACAACAGCGGCCGCCGCGAGAAGAGGCTGTGGAGCGAGAACCCCGGCAGCGAGAACGTGCGGGTGGTGGCGATGCCGGACGACGGCGAGGAGGCGCAGCTGGTGGTCGACGAGATCATCGAGGGCAACGCGACCGAGCGGCGCCGGTATGACGACTTCGCCGTGCTGTTCCGCACCAACGGGCAGTCGCGCCCCTTCGAGTCGAAGCTGCGCGAATACAAGATCCCCTACCGGGTGATCGGCGGGCAGTCCTTCTTCGACCGGCGCGAGGTCAAAGACCTGCTGGCCTACCTGCAGGTGTTGGCCAACCCCGACGACGACGTCAACCTGTTGCGGGTGCTCAACAACCCGCCGCGCGGCATCGGCAACGCGACGGTGTCGCTGGCCACCGAGCGCAGCCGCGAGCTCGGGTGCGGGGTCTTCGAGGTGCTCGACAGCGGCGAGTTCCAGGCCTCGGTGCCGCCCAAGTCGCGCGCCGCCGTCCTCGACTTCCTGACCTTGCTCGAGCGCTACCGCGAACCCATGCTGGCGCCCTCGGCGCCCTACGGGACGCTGTTCGCCAAGCTGGTCGACGAGATCGGTTTCGTCGACTACCTGCGCCGCACCTGCAAGACAGACGGCGAGAAGGAGGGGCGCGAGCGCAACGTGGCCGATCTGGTCGAGTCGGTGCGCGACCACGAGGGGCGCAGCGGCCGGCGCGGGCTGCAGAGGTTCCTCGACGGGGTCGCGTTGCAGCAGGACCGCGAGGAGGACGACATCGAGAAGCAGCAGGGCGTCAGCCTGATCACCCTCCACGCCGCCAAGGGGCTGGAGTTTCCGGTCGTCTACCTGGCTGGCATGGAGGAGGGCGTGCTGCCGCACAAGCGCTCCCTGGAGGAGGGGACGCGCGACGAGGAGCGGCGTCTGTTCTACGTCGGCATCACCCGCGCCATGCAGCGCCTGACGATCAGCTTCTGCTCGAGCCGCATCCGATACGGCGAGCCGGTGCCCTGCCAGCGCAGCTCGTTCCTGGACGAGCTCGACCCGACCTACCTCGACGTGCACAGCTACGACGAGCTGGCGGCGGCGCCGGTCGAGGAGGACGCCGCCCTCGACTACTTCGCCAAGATGAAGGCGATGCTCGGGGAGGGGTGACGGGCTGTCCCCGGCGCGGTGCCGGTCAGGCGAAGATCTCGTGCGCGATCTCGCCGTGGACGTCGGTGAGGCGGAAGTCGCGGCCGGCGTGGCGGTAGGTGAGCTGTTCGTGGTCGACCCCGAGCAGGTGCAGGACCGTCGCGTGCAGGTCGTGCATGTGGACCCTGCCGGTCTGTGCGCGGTGCCCGAAGGGGTCGGTGCCGCCGTGGCGGTGGCCCGCCCTGACGCCGCCGCCGGCCAGGAAGACGGTGAAGCCGTAGGGGTTGTGGTCGCGCCCGTCCTTGTTCTGCGCGAACGGCGTGCGCCCGAACTCGCCGCCCCACCAGACCAGCGTGTCTTCGAGCAGGCCGCGCTGCTTGAGGTCCGCCAGCAGGCCGGCGACCGGCTTGTCGGTGGCGCGGGCGTGGATCTCGTGGTTCTTGATCTTCGAGTGCTGGTCCCAGCGCGGCGTCGCGTTCGTGTCGGAGTAGTTCACCTGGATGTACCGGACGCCGCGCTCGGCCAGCCGGCGGGCCATCAGGCACTGCCGCCCGTACTCGTCGGTGGCCTTCTCCCCGATGCCATACATGGCCTTGACGTGGTCGGGCTCGGACTCGATGTCGCCGGCCTCCGGCGCGTGGTTCTGGAGGCGGTAGGCGAGCTCGAACGACTCGATGGCCGCCTCCATCGCGCTGCCGTCATGGAAGCGCCGGGCCTGCTGGCGGTTGAGCTTCTGGAGCAGCTCGAACTGCCGCCGCTGCCCCGCGGGGGAGAGCAGCGGGTTGTTGAGGTTCTTGAACTTGGCCTCCGAGGCGGGTTGTCCGGCACGGCCCAGAGGCGTGCCCCCGTGGATGGATGGCAGGAAGGCGGGGCCGTAGTTGCGCGGGCCGCCCTTGGTGGGGGGCGGGCTGATGCTGACGAAGGCGGGCAGGTTCTCGTTCTCCGTGCCCAGGCCGTAGCTGATCCATGCCCCCACCGAGGGGCGGACGAGGCTGGTGGAGCCGGTGTGGAGGAAGATCGTCGCCGGGCCGTGGGCGACCCCTTCGGTGTGCATCCCGTGCAGGAAACAGAGGTCGTCGACGTGGGTCGCGATGTGGGGGAGCAGCTCGGAAACCGGCATCCCGCAGTCGCCGTGGCGGCGGAACTTCCAGGGCGAGGCCATCACCGGCACCTCTGTCACCTTGCGGGTGCGGGGGACCTTGAAGGGCAGCTTCTCGCCGTCGTGCCTGTCCAGCTCCGGCTTCGGGTCGAAGGTGTCGACATGGCTCGGCCCGCCCTGCATGAACAGGAAGATCACCCGCTTGGCGCGCGGGGCGTGCATGGTCCGCCGTGCGGCAAGCGGGTTGGTCCCGCCGCCGGCGAGCGCGGCGAAGGCGAGCGATCCGAAACCGCAGGCGGTCGAGGCAAGGAAGTCCCGGCGGCTCTGTTGATGCGGTAGTGGCGAGTGCATGGTTCAGTCGATGTAGCGGAAGGAGATGCTCGCAAACAGGGTCTGCTGGAAGGCTGTCCAGGCCTTCTCGTCGGGCGAGGGGCCGAGGAACTCCAGCGCCAGCTCGACCTCCGCCGGGTCGGGGGCGCGGCCGTAGGTGGTCCGGTAGGCGAGCGAGACCCCGGCCTTGACGTCGTCCCCGGTCTGCGCCCGCCAGCGTTCCCCGGCGGCCTTGGCGCGGGCGATGACCCAGGGGTGGTTCATCAGGAGGAGGGCCTGGGTGGGCAGGTTGTTCGAGGTGCGCAGGCCGGACGAGAGGTTCGGGTCCGGGAAGTCGAAGACCTCGAGAATCTCGGGGATGGAGTTGCGGGACACCGGCAGGTAGATACTTCGCAGGGGGCGCCCTGCGCGGGAGCCGAAGTCGCCCCCGGGTGACGCCGCTCCGGCCTCGAGCTCGCCGGACACCGACAGCATCGCGTCGCGCAGCGACTCGGCATCGACCCGGCGTGCGGCGAACCCGGCCAACCCGGCGCCGTCCCCCGTCGCGGCCGACTGCCGGTAGGTCTTCGACATGACGATCTTCCGCACCAGCGACTTCACCGACCAGCCGCCGGCGACGAACTCGGCCGCCAGGTGGTCGAGGAGGGCGGGGTCGGCCGGCGGTTCGCCGGTGGTGCCGAAGTTGTCGACGGTCGCCACGATGCCGCGGCCGGTCAGCCAGTACCAGGTGCGGTTGGCGAAGACGCGCGCGGTCAGCGGGTGCTCCGGGGAGGTGAGCCAGGCGGCGAGCTCGAGGCGGCCGCTGCCCCCGCCGGCGATCGCCCCCCCCGGGGCGCCGGGTTTGCTGGCGACGCTCAGGAACCCGCGCGGGACGGGCTCGCCGAGCTTGTGTGGGTCGCCGCCGATGTTGATGTGGTAGTCGGCCGGCGCCGCCTCGTCGGTGACCGACATCGCCAGCGGCGCCCCCGGGGGCCGGGCCTTGTCGAGTGCCTTCAGGTCGGCCTCGAGCTTGGCGAGCGCCGCGGCCCCGTCCCGCGCCGCCCCGTCGCGCCCCGGCTGAGGGATGTCCCCCCGCGGGGTGGTGGGGACGAAGGCGACGGCGTCGGCGATCACGTGCCCGGAACCGGGGCGGGCGTTGGAGATGGTCACCGTCGCCTCGGACTGGGCGTCGAAGCGGTAGCGGCCGACCGCCGTGAAGCCGCGCGCGCCCGGCGGCCGACGCTGGTTCAGAGTCGAGGTGCTCTCCCCGTCGGCGTGGGCGACCCGGACCTCCACCTCCGGCGCGCGGTTGGCGCCGTGGGTGTAGGAGACGCGGACCTCGTATTCGCCCGCCTCCGGCAGCACGCAGGAAAACGTGGCGCTGTGCGGACCGCGTCGCGCGCCGTCGTGGAGGTAGCGCCGGCCGAAGAAGCCGGGCACCACCGTCGAGGTGGTCCACCGGCCCTCGAACACCGCGTCGTCGTCGTCGACGACGATGCCGGGAGGGCGTTGCCCCGCTTTGGATCCGCCGCCGCGACCCGCCTTGAGTTTGGCGATCTCGGCGCGGAGCGCCGAGCGCCTCTCGTCCCACTGTCGCCTCTGCTCCTCCTGCCGCTTCTCCTCCGGGCTCACCGCCGGCAGCGGCGTCTTGATCCAGCTGGAGACGTTGGCGTGTTCCAGGGTCTTCGTGCTGCGGAAGATCCCGGCCAGGGCGTAGTAGTCGCGCGTCGGGACCGGGTCGAAGAAGTGGTCGTGGCACCGCGCGCAACCGAGCGTCATCGCCATGAAGGCGCGGCCGACGGTGTCCACCTGTTCGTCGACGACGTCCATGCGCAGTTGCTCCTTGTCCTGGTTCTCGTAGTTGGACGGTCCGAGGGCGAGGAACCCGGTGGCGGTGAGCGCCTCCCGCCGCCCTCGCGCGTCGGTCGGGCCGAGCAGGTCGCCGGCGATCTGTTCGGTGACGAAGCGGTCGAAGGGCTTGTCGGCGTTGAAGGCGTCGATCACGTAGTCCCGGTAGCGCCAGGCGTCCGGGAGCTTCATGTCGCGGCCGCCGCCGGTCGACTCGGAGTAGCGGGCGACGTCTAGCCAGTGCCTGCCCCAACGCTCGCCG
>JANQMB010000268.1 GCA_028280355.1 Verrucomicrobiales bacterium | reverse complement strand
GGGGAAGGCGGGCTGCAGCCGGGCGAGAGCGGTGGCATCCTGCCGCTCGGGAAACTGCAACTGGAGTCGGGGATCGCCGAGATCGAGTTTTACAGCGGCGCGCGGGTGATCCTCGAGGGGCCGGCGGTGTTCGAGATCGATTCCGAGAACAGCGGCGCGCTGCGCGAGGGCCGGGTGCGGGCGCGGGTGCCAGGGCAGGCCCACGGTTTCAGCATCTCGACCAACAGGGTGGAAACCGTCGACCGCGGCGCGGAGTTCGCCCTCAGCATCGACGACGCGACCGCCAGCACCGAGGTCCACTGCTTCGAGGGCGCGCTGGAGGTCTACGACGCCGGCTCTGGCCGCGACCCGGGGTCGCGGCGGATCTTGCGCGCGGAGCAGGCGCTGCACTTCCAGGACGGGGCGATCCGCACGCTGGACGCCGACCCGATGTCGTTCGTCTCCTACAGCGACATGGCGCAGACGGCGCTGGAGAACGCCGCGCTCCGGCACGGGCGCTGGCGCGGGCTGATCGAGGAACTGCGGGCGGACGGCGACATCCTGGCGCTCTACAGTTTCGAGGACCAGGGGCCGCGCGAGCGGACGCTGGTCAACCAGGCCGCCTACCAGGAGCAGTTCAGCCACGGCGCCATCGTCGGCTGCCGCTGGACGAGCGGGCGCTGGCCCTCGAAGGGCGCGCTCGAGTTTAGCCGCGCCAGCGACCGCATCCGCATCCACGCCGAGGAGAAGCACCGGACGCTGACGCTCGCCGCATGGGTGCGCCTGGACGCGCTGCCCCGCCGCAACAGCACCCTGATGGCCAGCAGCGGCTCCTCCCCGGGGTCGGCCGAGTGGGTCATCACCAGCGACGGGAGGATACAGCTCGACGTGCGCAGCGGGGACGGCAGGCGGGTCTACCGCTTCCCGTCAAAAGGCGGCCTGAGGCCGGCCTCGCTGGGCAAGTGGCACCACTTCGCGACCGTGCTCGACGGCAACTCCAAACAGGTGCGCCACTATATCGACGGCCGGATCCTCTCCACCCATCCTATCAACCCGAAGGGCGGGGTCGCGGTCACGCTGGCCGCGGCGGAGATCGGCAACTCCTCGGGCAAGGCGCCCAACGGGAAGCGCCCCGTCCGCAACCTCACCGGCCGGATCGACGAGTTCGCCGTGTTGTCCCGCGCCCTGGACAACAACGAGCTCGCCGAGATGTATCAGACCGGCAAGCCCCAGTAACGGGGCTGAACGCGGGTCGCCGAGCCGAGCCGGATCGAGCCGGGAAACCACGGCCCGGCGATCTTGCCCGCCGGGCGCCTGCCGCCCAAGATATCGGTATGCGTCTCCGCCCCTGCGCCGCCCTCGCCGCAGCCCTCGCCTGCGCGGAGCCAGCCGGCGCGAACCCCTCCCCGAACCGGCAGGTCGTCTACAAGGAGCCGAAGGGGGGCGACCTCAGGCTACACATCTTCGAACCCGACGGCTGGCGGGCCTCGGACCGGCGGCCGGCGATCGTTTTCTTCTTCGGCGGGGGCTGGGTGGGCGGCCACCCGAGACAGTTCTACCCGCACTGCCGCCATCTGGCGGACCTGGGGATGGTGGCGATCAGCGCCGAATACCGCACCGCGAAGAGCCACGGCACCTCCCCTTTCGCCTGTGTCGAGGACGGGAAATCGGCGTTGCGATACCTGCGCCAGCACGCCGGCGAGCTCGGCGTCGACCCCGGGAGGGTCGCCGCGGCCGGGGGCTCGGCCGGCGGCCATGTCGCCGCCTGCACCGGGACGGTGTCGGGCTTCGAGACCGGGGACCGGGCGATCTCGTCGGCGCCCCAGGCGATGGTCCTGTTCAACCCCGTCTGCGATACCTCGCCCGAGGGGTATGGTGCAGCCCGGCTCGGCGGACGCTGGAGGGAGATCTCACCGCGCCACCACATCTCCGACAAGACGCCGCCGGCATGCATCTTTCACGGCTCGGCCGACACCGCCGTCCCGCACGAGAACGCGGCGGGCTTCCGGGCGGCGATGACCGACGCCGGGCGGCGCTGCGAGCTGCATACCTACAGAGGCGCCAAGCACGGGTTCTTCAACCACGGCAGGGGCGGCAACAGGGCATACCTCGACACGCTGGCCAAGATGGACACCTTCCTGGCCTCCCTCGGGTTCATCGACAGGGCGGCCGCCACCGGCGGGGGCGACAGTGGCGGCACCCCCTCACCCAGACGCTGATGGAGCCGGAAGACTGGGAGGCGGCGGCGGGGGACTACGGCTCTGAGGTGCTCAGCGTGTTCGACCACGACCGCGCCGGCAAGGTCGGCGCCCTCATCGAGAGCTCGGGCGGCGCGGACAGGGTAGCGACCGACCTCGGCTGCGGCGTCGGCCCCTTTCTGCCCCTGCTGTGCAAACACTTCGGGCACGTCCTCGCCTGCGACTACTCCACCGCCATGCTAGACGAGGCGCGGCGGACGGCCGCCGGCCGGGACAACCTCGAATTCGCGCGGGTCGACCTGCGCGAGGGTCCGCCGGGGCGCCCGGCCGACTTTGTCCTCTGCGTCAACGCCCTGCTGTCCCCCACCCTCGCGGAGCGCGAGAAGATGTGGCGCCACCTCGCGCGTGCGGCGCTGCCCGGGGGCAGGGTCGCGGTGGTCGCGCCCTCCCTAGAGTCGGGGCTGCTGGCGCGCCATCGGCTCGTGGAGTGGAACCTGCGCAGCGGCATCGCCCCGGGCAGGGCGCTGCGGGCGAGCTTCGGCGACGAGGACCCCGACGCGGTCAGCATCGCGCGCGGCGGGTTGCTAGACGCCGGCGGGATGCACACCAAGCACTATCTGGAAGAGGAACTCGCCACCACCGGCGCCCGCTTCGGCCTCGCGATCGGGCGTTGCGAAAAGATCGAATACCCCTGGCGGACGGAGTTCCACAAGCCGCCGCGCTGGATGCGGGGCCCCTATCCGTGGGACTGGCTGGCGGTGTTCGACAGGGTGTAGAGACGCTTCCCCGCTCAGAGGCCGGTCGAATTGCGCACCACCCGGTAGAACAGCACGTCCGCCCCGGGGATCGGCTCGGCGAAGATCCCCGCGTCCGTCCCCGCGCGCACGAACCCCGTCTTGTCCGTCCAGACGGACAGGTCCGGGGACGACTGCACCTTGTAAAACAGCCCGCGGTTCTGGTACCACGTCACCCTCACCAGCCCCCCCGCGACGTCGTAGATCACCTCGGCGCCGACCGGCTCGTTGAGGATGCTCCCATCCCAGTATTTCTTCACCAACTCGTAGGCGGCGACCCCCACCTGCGATCCCATGACCCTGCCCGGCAGGTCGTCGGGCGTGACATGGATGCCCCCGTAGAGCCTCGAGATCCCCGCCTCGTCAGCGGCGTCGTAGTAGCTCGCCCACTGCAGGGTGACCGCCTGGCTCGGGCCGAACTCGAACTCGAGCCCCCCCGTGTTGACGGTGTGCTGCCCGAGCCCCCCCGGGAAGTAGGGCGAGCCGGTGAAACGGGTCATCACCTCGGCCCCGGCGCGGGAGAAACAGGAGTGGCCCGAGACGTAACCGGCGAAGGCCGGCGTCACGAAGGTGTCGCGCTGGTAGGGTTGCCAGTTCTGCGCGAGGATCCACTGCGCGCCCGTATACCAGGGGGGCGCCGTGGGCTCGCCGCCCCAGCTGAAGACCGCGATGCGCCCGACGTGGGCGCTCAGGTGCGCGTGCCGCTGGCCGGCCGCCGTGGACTCCGGGGTGATGACCTCGACCAGGCCCGCCTCGAGCTTGAGCCCGTGGGGGGTGATCGGCGCGTGGGTGTTGGCCGCGTCACTCGACTGGCCGGTGAGCCCCATGTAACGCACCATGGTGATCGGGCGCACGTAGTCGTAGGCGCGCTTGCAGGTCCATGCCGCGGTCGCCGCGTCGTGCATCGCCGCGTTCATCGCGAAGTAGCGTTTGACGTCCCACTCCAGTTCGTCGACCGCCGTGCCGGTGCCGCCGATCTGGAACACCGTGGTCGCGTGGTCGGTCACCTCGTTGGCCAACACGTTCCAGTGCCCGGGCGGGGTCTCCGACTCCGGCCCGTCGGCCCAGAACTCGGCCACCACGCGGCCGTAGTCGGCGCGCTTGACGACGTTGTCGGGGTAGGGCTGCCCGGTGACCGGGTTGTCGCCGTGACCGGTGCCGCTGTGGGTGCCCAGCGTATGGTTGCCGCTGACGCGGGGCGAGAGGTTCATCGTGGTGGCATCGTCCGGGTCGAGCCAGCTGCTGAAGCGGATGACCTCGTTGATGTTGTCCTTGAACTCCGCGTCCGAGGCACCGCCAAGCTGCGGCGGCTGGCCGGGGTCGAGGTAGACATCGGCCGGGGCCTCGCGGGACAGCGCGAAGGGGCGGACGTCGCGCCAATGGGAACCCTGGAAGACCTGCACCAGGTCGGCCTGCAGCCCGTTCTGGGTCTGCGCGAAGTCCCCGAAGGTCAGCGGCTGCCACCGGTTCGGGTTATGCACCGTCACCAGGGTCAGATGTGGGTCGCGCAACGGCAGCGGGTCGTTGACCGGGGTGTAGGTCGGGTCGGCATAGCCGTTCTGCTCGTTCGAGCTGTCGGTGGCGGCGAAGGCCAACACCGCGGCGGCGACCCGGTTGCCGACAGCCGCCGGAGACCCGCCGGTCGTGCCGGTGTCGAGGTCGTTGTAGCCCAGCGTGAGGAACTGCGTCACCAGCGCGATCGCCGTGGTCACCGAGTTCGCCGAACTCGCGTAACGGAACCGCAGCACCCGGTAGGCCGCGAAGCTGATCGCCTCCGCACGCGCCGCCGCGATGTCCGCCGCATCGACGCCGTCGCCGTCGGGGTCCGGCGCCACCGCATCCTCGTTGTGGACGTAACCGACCGCCACCGCGTCGTAGGCCGCCCACGCATCCCACATCGCCACCGAGACATGGAACAGGTTGCGCGCATGTGCCGGCGGGTGCGGGACGTCGAGCCGGATCGCCGCCAGGTTCTGCTCGTTCCAGGTGCGTGCGGTCGAGCCTCCGTCCACCTGAGGGGCCACCAGAGCCCAAAGGGCAACGGTGATACAGGAGAGGACGAGCCTCGCTTGATTTTGGCCTACCAACAAAACCATCGAGTCACTTCTCACAAAAAACGAAGAATGTTAACAGTAACATAGTTCCCATAAACGACAAGGAATCACCGGAGTCGGCACCCGCTAACCGACGCCAGGGACAACTCCCCGCTGCGACCGCGGGCGACGACAGAAATCGACCTCATGACCGTCCTCATTGGGAAAGAACTGTCCACCCAGTCCCAATCCTCCCCGTCCCATCCGCCCGAGTTCGCCACTCCCAAACAGACTATATATTTGACTGAATATAATATTTATGGAAAGTTAAAGAAAATGACACCCGTACAGACCGTATCGACCACCGATCCGTCGCCACGACCCGCCGGGTTCACGCTGGCGCCGGCGTTCTGTTTCGTGCTGATCGTCCTAGCGGGCCTGCTGGCTTACGGCTTGAGCCTGAACGCCGACTTCTACATGGACGACTATCTTCACATCGTCGATCGGCCGTTTGTCAAAGGTGAGCCCGACCCCGACCACCACTATGTCTTCCGCCTCGTCCCCTTCCTCCTCTACCGCGGCATCTACGCGGTCGCCGGACCGTCTGCCTTCGCCTTCCACCTTCTGAACCTGGTCGTCCACCTGGGCGCCGCCTGCGCACTGTTCGTCTGTGGGAGGGCCCTATTGCGGAACCTGGGGGTCTTGCCGGGCGGGCGCTGGCGGGACTTCGCCGCCTTCGCCGGGGCGCTGGTCTTCGCCGTCCACCCCTTCGCCTCGGAGGCGGTCAACTATGCCCGCTGCTCGATGATCGGGCTGGTGACGCTGTTCACGATCCTCTCCACCTGGTCGGCCCTGAGGTGGCTGGAGGAACCGCGGCCGCGCTTCCTGGTCGTGTTCGCCGCCTCGGTGCTACTGGGAACCTTCTCGAAGGAGGTCGGGGTCTTCCACATCGGTTTCAACCTCGCCCTGGTCGGCTGCCTGGTGCTGCCGCCACCGGCCCGCTCGCGGGCGAAGGACAACCTCGCGGCGACCTGGGCGAGCTGGCCCGGCCGCCTGGCGATGGCCGCCGCGGGTATCGCGGCCGGCTACCTCGCCTACCGCTATGCGCTGTCGGGCTGGGCGAAGATCACGCAGGACAACTTCGTCGACAACCTCCTCACCCAGGGCAGGGTGATCTGGGGATACTTCGCCGGCATGGTCGCGCCGGCCGGGATGCTGGCCGACCACCAGATCGCCTGGTCGCGCTCGGCGGCGGACACCCCGGCGCTCGTCGGGCTGGTCGCGATGCTGGCGCTGGCGGCGCTGGCGCTGGCGGTCCTGGTCTACAGGCGCACGCGCCCCCTCGGCGTGCTGCTCGCGATGCTGCTGTTCCCGCTCTACCTGCGCCTGCTCTACCCCATCTTCGAACACTTCGTCGAGTACCGCGCCTACCCCGCCCTGCCGTGGTTCGCGCTCATCGTCGGGGCCGGGATCGGGCTGCTGGCGAAAGCGCGCTGGAAGGCCGCGCAGTGGGCCCTGACCGGCCTCGTCCTCGCCGGGGCGACGTTCTCGGCCCTGCGCTCGGCGGCCTGGTCGGACGCCGGGACCCTCGCCTACCAGAGCATCGGGAAGTACCCCTTCAACAACAGGGCGCGCACCATCCTGCAGCGCATCGCCTACCGGAGCGGCGAGTACGAAGAGGTGCTCGCGCTGCGCGGCCATATCCACGCGGTCTACTCCGCCACCATGACCTTCAACGCCTCCAACCGCTGGGGGCGGGAGTACGACCTCAGCCGCGCCAACTTCGACCTGGTCAACTGCGAACAGCTCGCCGCTTACGCGATCGCCGAACTCCACGGGTCGGAGGAGGCGCTGGAGTTCGTCGAGTCCCGCATCGCGGCGCTCAGCGAACACTTTGGCCCCTTCCAGAACGAGAAAGAGCGCGAGAGGGCGCTCGGCTCACTGCTGGTGGTACGCGAGGTGCTGGTGGAGCACGGCGGGACCTACGATCGCGGCAAAGGCGACGTGGCGGCGGCGGGCGCGGCGGGCGACGCCTGGGCGGGGCGGCCAAACGCCCCTGGCCGAAGCAGGCGCGCCGCGCTACCTTCGCCGCCTTGTTCGAGATCCTCCACAGCGACCCCTCGTCGTCGGCCCGCCGGGGCCGGCTCACCACCGCACACGGCGCCGTCGAGACCCCGGTGTTCATGCCGGTCGGCACGCAGGCGACCGTGAAGGCGGTCAGCCCCGCGGAGCTGCGCGAGCTCGACGCGCGCATCGTCCTGGGCAACACCTACCACCTCTTCGTCCGCCCCGGCACCGAGGTCATCCGCGAGTTCGGCGGCCTGCACGCCTTCATGAACTGGGACAGGGCGATCCTCACCGACAGCGGCGGCTTCCAGGTCTGGTCGCTGGCCAAGCTGAGGGAGATCTCCGAGGAGGGCGTGCGCTTCCAGAACCACCTCGACGGCACGCCCACCTTCATCGGCCCCGAGACATCGATGGAGATCCAGGCGGCCCTCGGCTCGGACATCGCCATGCTGTTCGACGAGTGCCCGCCCTACCCCTGCGAGCGCGACTACGCCGAGACCAGCGGCGAGCTCACCCTGCGCTGGGCGGAGCGCTGCAAGCGCTGGGTGGCCGAGCACCAGCCGGCCGCCGGCGGCGGCGGGGGCCGCCAGCTCCACTTCGGGATCGTCCAGGGTTCGGTGTACCCGGAGCTCCGCGAGCGCTCGGCGCGGGGGCTGGTCGAACTCGGCTTCGACGGGTACGCCGTCGGCGGGGTGAGCGTCGGCGAACCCGAGGCCGAGATGCTCAACGCCGTCGCGCACTCCGTCCCCTTCCTCCCCGCCGACCGCCCCCGCTACGCCATGGGGCTCGGCACCCCGCCGCAGATGGTCGAGATGGTCGCCCGCGGCATCGACATGTAAGTCG
>JANQMB010000236.1 GCA_028280355.1 Verrucomicrobiales bacterium | reverse complement strand
CGGTTCGGCGCAACCCTTTCCCCTTGTGGTGGGGCCGGGGTATCTCTATGCTCGCCCCTATGCTCAGACGGACGATGGTCCCGTTGGCGCTCGCATGGGCGGCGGTCGTCACCGGCCGCGCCGATGGCCAGGCCGAGAGGGAACTCGAAGGGCTCAGGTTCAAGTTCGAGGTCGAGTGCGAGAACTTGCACAAACCGGTTGAGACCCTGCGCCAACAGTACCGCGCTAGGCTAAGGCAGCTGGAGGGGGAGTATGCCGCCGCGGGCGACCTGGGGAAGGCCCTCGCCGCGCGGGAGGCCGCCGCGGGTGAGGACCCGGATCCGAGGAGCATCGGTGTCCGCCCGGGTAAACTCGCGGACGTCCAGCGCCTATACCTGAGGCAGAAGGCCGAGCGGGTGCGCAGGGAGCAGGCCGGGCTGGTCGCCCTCCACCGATCATACAAGGCCCGGCTCGAAGACCTGCAGTCGAAGCTCACCAGGGCAGGGAAGATCGATCTCGCTCTGGAGGTGAAGGGCGAGGTGGAGAGGGTCGCGGCAGACACGCTCCTGCTCGTGCGGCAGTCCAAGGTGGGGCGGGTGTTCGCGATCACCGGGCGGTTCTATTCCTATGTGGACGACTCCGCGAGTTTCTATATCAACGGGGATCGGGTACACCACCACCGGTCCTGGGGGAAGTCGAGGTCCCGCCCGGTCGAGTTGCAGGTCGGCGACTGCGTCGTGTTCAGCATGCACAACTCCGGTGGCGGCCCGAAACATTTCCGGACGGCTTTCATGTCGGAGGACGGGGGCTATGTCGTGAGCTTCCGGGCGAACGACCTGAAAGTGATCCCGGACGGTAGCAAGCAGAGGGTGCTGACGCGGGGAGAGTTCGACAGGCTCGAGGGGGTGGCGGTCAAGAGGGAGGAGGGTCCCGGTGGTGGGATCCCCTTCGAACACCGTTCCGAATTCGTTTGGGAACATGGCGACAACGCCATCCTCGCCACCTTCATCACCCCGGAGATGGTCACCGCGACCCGCAGGTGATACCGGAGATCGGGGGCGGTTTCGGGGTTGCGCCCATCAAGGGCTGGGCGACCCCGCTCGCCGGTCTGGGGTTTGGCCCCGTCGCCTGTTCTGGGCGGCGCTCGTCCTCGCCTCGGCGTGACGGGGCACCGGGGGGCGGCGGCCCTAGTCGCGCCTGGCCGGGCGGTAGTTGAGGGCGTCGACCCCCGCGGGCCTGGCCGCCGCCCCGCGGCCCCCGTCCAGCCGGCGCAGGCGCACCTGCAGGTCGGAGAGCGAGTTCATGAAGTACAGGTAGGCGTCGTAGGCGCTGGGGTAGGGGCGGAAGTACTCGTGCACGGCGCCGTCGTCGCCGCCCTTGGTGCTCATGTAGTAGAAGTGGTCGCTGGTCTGCATTTTCGACCACTGGTGCAGCAGCTCCGGGTCACCCTGGGCGAGCACCGCCTTCTCCAGGCTGAGGATCTTCTTCTTCGCCTCGAACTGCATCGGGTTCGCCTTCCAGGGTGACAGGTCCTTCGACGCGTCGGCCCAGGTGGTGATCTCATGGCAGTCGTATTCGCCCGCGGCGTCATGCCCCGCGACCGCCTCCGAGGGGGTGACGAAGCGGCACCCGGAGGCCAGCGCGGCGGCCGGGAAGCCCCGCCAGAACTCGAAGATGCCGCTGTCGCGCCACTGGTGCTCGCCGATCGTCTCGTAGTCCATGAACAGGTTGACGACCTGGCCCTCCTCGCCCGCGCACCAACCTGCGAACTTCTCCGGGGTCAGCGGGTGCTCGGACCAGCCGCTATCTGCGAAGCGGAAAGCGAGGTCGTCGGAGAGGCGGCAGTTGCGGGTCAGCGTCTTGAGCGCCCCGACGTTCGGGCTCCGGTAGAGGTGGTTGGGCGAGCGGCCGCCGAGGATGCGGTCGACCCCCTCGGCGAGCATCCCCTCGAAACCCAGCCCCTCGACGAAGGCGGCCAGCTCGTTGAAGTACACCAGCTCGGTGTGGCGGAAGACCTTCGGCTCCGCGCCGAAGACCTCCCTGATCTTGGCGCGCTGCAGCTCCACCTGCCTCCGGAACTCGGCGCCCGAGGCGCGGAAACAGAGCGAGTGGTAATAGGTCTCGCACAGCAGCTCGACGCAGCCGGTGTCGTGCAGCTCGACGAAGCTCGCCAGCACGTCCGGCCGGTGGTGTTCGAGCTGTTCGATCAGCACCCCGCTGAGCGAGAGCGCCATCTTGAACCGGCCGCCGTGCTCCGCCGCCAGCTCGCGGAACATCGCGTTCGCCGGAAGGTAACACTTCTCGCTCACCTTCTCGACGACCTCGCGGTTCAGCGCGTCGTCCTCGTAGAACGGGTTGTTGCCGATGTCGAAGAAGCTATACGGCTTCAGGCGGTTCGGCTGGTGTGCCTCGAAGTAGAGACAGAGGTCGGGCATCAGGAGGAAGTTTGTGAGTTTTCAGTTTTCAGTGTTCAGCAAGACGCTGGCGCGAGGTTTGCAGTCCGTGTCCGGTTTCGGGGGTTCTTTCTGAAAACTGAACACTGGCAAACTAACACACTTAGGCTAACACACTCCGAGCTCCGCTCGGTACAGGTCCACGATCCTCCCCGCGGCGGCGTCCCAGGTGCAGTTGCGCTGGTCCTCGAGGGAGGCCTCGACCGCGGCGGCGTGCGCCGCGGGGTCGGTGAGCAGCTCGTTGATGTGGCTGGCCATCAGGTCGACGTCCCAGTAGTCTGCCATGCGCGCGTGGGTGAGCACCTCGGCGACGCCGGACTGCTTGGAGATGACGGCCGGGATGTCGAACTGGGCCGCCTCGACCGCGGAGAGCCCGAACGGTTCGGAGACCGAGGGCATGCAGTAGACGTCGGTCATCGACAGCAGGTGGTTCACCTTGTCCTTGTTGAGGAAACCGGTGAAGTGCAGGCGGTCGCCGACGTCGCGGAAGGCGCCGGCCTCGATCAGCTCCTTCAGGCGCTCTCCGGTACCCGCCATCACGAACCGCACGTCGCGGTTGCCCTCCAGCACCTTGGCGGCGATTTCGAGGAAGAACTCCGGCCCCTTCTGGCCGGTGAGGCGGCCGAGGAACAGCACCATCTTCTCGGGGAAGGGCTTCTCGCTGCGGTAGGCCCGCACGGGTTCGGCGCCGTTGTGGACGAAGTGCACCTTGCCCGGGTCGATGCCGTAGTGGCCGGTGCAGATGGTTCCGGTGTAGCGGCTGACCGGGATCACCAGGTCGGCCTCCTCCATGGCGGCCCGCTCGATGTCGTAGACCCAGCCGCGCGCGTC
Source organism: Verrucomicrobiales bacterium (assembly GCA_028280355.1). Taxonomy (GTDB): domain Bacteria; phylum Verrucomicrobiota; class Verrucomicrobiia; order Verrucomicrobiales; family DEV007; genus JANQMB01. The sequence continues at coordinate 9,060 of JANQMB010000236.1, read as the reverse complement.
CGGGCCGGCGCGGTCGTACGCCAGCGAGTGCACGTGCAGGACCAGCGGCCTGCCGGTGCGGCGTTTGATCTCGATGCCGGCCGGGAAGGTCATCCAGTCGTGCGCGTGCACCAGTTCGAACTCGCGGCTCTCGGCGAGGCCTGCGGCGACGCGGGCGTAGCGGTAGACCTTCTCCCCGACGTCGTCGCCGTATAGGGTGTCGCTCTGGAAGGGGGCGAGGTCGTCGGGGCCGAAGGCGGCCAGTCCCGCGGGCGGCGGGGGTCCCGTGGCGGTGGCGGTGGACTCGCGCCGGAGCTCGGCCGGCTCGCCGGGCTCGACGTAGGGCAGGAGGTCGGCGGGGATCGTCTCGACCGAGGCGAAGCGGCGCAGATCGACCTCGCCCTGGCCGACCGAGGTCGCCGGCGGGTCGAGGTGGTTGAAGCCGAGCAGTTCGACGTTGCCCACCGCGAAATCGGGGTCGGTCTTCGGCAGGAAGAACGTCAGGTCCGAGTGTGCCGCCATCGCCCTGCCGAGGCCCAGGCAGGCGATCCCGAGCCCGCCGTTGATCAACGGCGGGAACTCCCAGCCAAGCATTAGCACGTTCGGTCGTTTCACGGTTTCGGTCGATGGGGAGCCCGTTTGTAGACGCAATATGCGTGCCATGTCGAGCCCGCGCTTGCGCGGGGCGGGAAACGGCCAAACCATGCCACCCTCACACGCGATGCACGACACCCCGGGACAGAGCTTCGAGAAGGACAACTACATGGAGAGCGGGCGCCCGGCGGAGGGCGGCCAGCTCGCCCCCGGCCGCGTGGTCTCCGCGGCCTGCGCCGGCGGGGAGGCGCGTTTCACCTGCGACAACGGGGCCGGGCTCACGGTGACCGCGCTGGCGCCGAAGGTCGTGCGGCTCCGCTATTGCTCGGACGCCGGGTACGGGGACGGTTTCTCCTACGCGGTCGCCGACGGCGCCGGCGCCGGCGACCGGCGTGCGGAGCTGGAGATGGAGGAGGGTGAGGAGGGGTTCCGGCTGTCGACCGGCGAGCTGGTCTTCGATATCGCCAGGGACGGCCTGCGGATGCGGGTCGAGGACGCCGCAGGCGAACTGGTCAGCGAGGACGACCGGGGGTTCCACTGGCAGGAGAACAAGGACTTCGGCGGCGACCTCGTGTTCTACAGCCGCAGGGTCCAGCCCAACGAGCACTTCTACGGCCTCGGCGACAAGAGCTGCCACCCCGAGCTGCGCGGCAAGCGGTTCACCATGTGGGGGAGCGACACCTACGGTTACGGGGTCGATACCGACCCGCTGTATAAGAACATCCCGTTCTTCATCGGCCTGGGGCACGGCCGCGCCTACGGGGTTTTCTTCGACAACTCGTTCCGCAGCTTCTTCGACTTTGGAAACGAGCGCCCGAAGGTGGCCAGCTTCTGGGCGCACGGCGGCGAGATGGACTTCTATCTCTTCGGTGGGCCGACGGTGCGGGAGGTGGTGCGGGGGTTCTCGGCCCTGACCGGCACCGCCGGGCTGCCGCCGCTGTGGGCGCTGGGATACCACCAGTGCAAGTGGAGCTACAAGACGGAGGCCGAGGCGAGGCGGATCGCGCGTACCTTCCGCGAGCTCGACATCCCCTGCGACGCGATCTACCTCGACATCGATTACATGGACGGGTTCCGCTGTTTCACCTGGGACCGCGACGCCTTCCCCGACCCCGGGGGGCTGACGCGCGAGCTGGCCGCGAACGGGTTCAAGACCGTCGCGATGATCGACCCGGGGATCAAGATCGACCCCGGGTACGCGGTCTACGACGAGGGCGTGGAGCGGGGCGTCTTCTGCAAGCGCATGGACGGCACCCTGTTCCGGGGGAACGTCTGGCCTGGCGCCTGCCACTTCCCGGATTTCACGGACCCGCGCGTGCGCGAGTGGTGGGGCGGGCTCTACCGGGGCCTGCTGGAGGACGACGGGGTCGCCGGGGTGTGGAACGACATGAACGAGCCGGCGGTGTTCAACGACGACCGGACCTTCCCTCGCGACGTCCGGCACGACTACGACGGGCACCCCTGCAGCCACCGTCGGGCGCACAACGTGTACGGGATGCAGATGGTGCGGGCGACGGAGGAGGGCCTGCGGCGCCACCTCGGGGGGCGGCGGCCCTTCGTCATCACCCGTTCGGCCTACGCGGGGGCGTGGCGCCACTCGTCCACCTGGACCGGCGACAACGTGTCCAGCTGGGAACACCTGCGCATCGCCAACATCCAGTGCCAGCGGCTCGCGCTATCGGGGTATTCGTTCGTCGGTTCGGACATCGGCGGCTTCCTGGAGAAGCCGGAGGGCGAGCTCTTCACCCGCTGGGTGCAGATGGGGATCTTCCACCCGCTCTGCCGGACCCACTCCTCCGGCGACCAGGGCGACCAGGAGCCGTGGAGTTTCGGCGAGCCGTATACCTCGGCGGTGCGCGACGCGATCAAACTGCGCTACCGGCTGCTGCCCTATTTGTACACCGCCTTCCGGCAACACGTGGAGGCTGGCGCCCCGGTCCTGCGGCCGCTGGTCTACCTCGACTGCGGGGATCCGGAGATGCTGCACCGCGACGAGGAGTTCGGGGTCGGCGACCACCTCTTGACCTGCCCGGTTTCGAAGCCGGGCCTCGACGGCCGCTGGGTCTACCTGCCGGGGGGCGACTGGTACGACTTCTGGACCGGTTGCCGGGTCGCCGGCGGCGACGAGGTCTGGGCGGAGGCCCCACTGGAGAGAACCCCGCTGTTTGTCAGGGCGGGGGCGGTGTTGCCGCTCGGGCCGGCTCTGCCACACAGCGGTGCGCGCGATTGGTCGGAGATCGAGCTACACATCTATGCGCCACCGGGGGGCGGCGAGGTCGAGTCCTCGCTCTACGAGGACGCCGGGGAGGGGCAGGGGTACCGGGCGGGCGAGTTTCGGGTGCGGCGTTTCACGGTGTCCTCTGGCGGGGGCGCCCTGATCGTCGGCCAGGAGGTCGAGGGGGACTTCGCCGGGGTCGAGAGGTTCCGGGTCGTGGTGCACGGGCTGGCCGGGGCGGCCGGCGGGGTCACCGTCGACGGGGAGACCGCGGCGGTCGTGTGGGAGGGTCGGGCGTTGGTGGTGGATAGCGTCCCTGCCGGTTTCCGCAGAATCGAATTTTGTGAGCTGCCGGGGGGCGGAGGTTCAGAGCGATGATGCCACCGCGGACGAAGAAGACCGGGAGAAAGTGGGCCCGCAGGGCGTAGTAGATAGACTCACCATACACCCCAGATGTTCCTACGTTGCATCCTATCCGGTCTCCCCCTGATCCTTGCCACATCCGTGGCCAGGGCTGCCGACGAGATCGATTTCAACCGCGACATCCGGCCGCTGTTGTCACAGAACTGTTTCGCCTGCCACGGGCCGGACGATCACGACCGCAAGGGCAAGCTGCGCCTCGATACCGAGGCGGGCTCGCGCAAGGCGATCGAGCCCGGCGACCCGGCGGCCAGCGAGGCGATGGCGCGCATCCTGTCAGACGATCCCGACGAGGTGATGCCGCCGCGCAAGACCGGCAAAAAGATGAAGCCCGAGGAGGTCGAGCTGCTGCGCCGCTGGATCGCGGGTGGCGCAGAGTACGCCGAGCCCTGGGCCTACGTCGCGCCCCAGAAGCACGCGGTACCCACGGCGGTCGGCGACGGCTGGGCGGAGAACTGGATCGACGCCTTCCTGCTCGACCGCTGGGCCCGCGAGGGGGTGGACCCGGCGCCGGACGCCGACCCGGTGACCCTGGCGCGGCGGCTCCACTTCGACCTCACCGGCCTGCCGCCGGCGCCAGAGGCGGTCGAGCGGTTGGCGGCGAGCGACGATCCCGCGGCGGATTACCGGCGGCTCGTCGACGGGCTGCTCGCCTCCGACCACTTCGGCGAGCGCATGGCGGTCTACTGGCTCGACCTGGTGCGCTTCGCCGACACCGTCGGCTACCACGGCGACCAGGATCACAACATCTCGCCCTACCGCGATTACGTCATCGACGCCTTCAACCGCAACCTGCCCTTCGACCAGTTCACCCGCGAGCAGCTCGCCGGCGACCTTCTGGAGGATCCGACCGTCGACCAGCAGGTGGCGACCGGATACAACCGCCTGCTGCAGACCTCGCACGAGGGCGGCGTGCAGCCGAAGGAGTATCTCGCCATCTACGCCGCCGACCGCATGCGCAACCTGTCCGGCGTGTGGATGGGCGGGACCCTGGGTTGCGCGCAGTGCCACGACCACAAGTACGACCCCTATACCAGCCGCGACTTCTACGCGATGTCGGCCTTCTTCGCCGATGTCGACGAGGCGCAGCACTTCAAGGTCGGCAACAACGCGCTGCCCACCAAGCGCCCCCCGGAGATCAAGGTGCTGTCGCGCCGCGACCGCGAGCTGTTGGCGAAGCTGGAGGCGACCGAGCCGCGCAGCGCCGAGGTCGAAAAGCAGATCGCGGCGGTCCGGGCGCGCGAGCGGCTGACCATGGTCACGGTGAGCATCGACCCGCGCGAGACGCAGGTCCTGCCGCGCGGCAACTGGCTCGACGACAGCGGGGAGGTGGTCGCACCGGCGGTGCCGGCCTTCCTCGGCGCGCTCGACACCGGCGGGGAGCGGGCGACGCGCCTGGACCTGGCGGACTGGCTGACCGATACGGGGGGCGGCGTCGGCGGCCTGACCGCCCGCGTGTTCGCCAACCGTTTCTGGTACCTGTTTTTCGGCGAGGGCATCTCGGCGAGCCTCGCCGACTTCGGCGGCCAGGGGGTCCCCCCGGTGCACCCGGAGCTGCTCGACAACCTCGCGGTCGAGTTCTACGAGGGCGGCTGGGACGTGAAGCGCCTCGTGCGCCTGCTGGTCACCAGCCGCGCCTACCGCCTGAGCTCGGTGCCGCCCCCAGAACTCCTGCGGCGCGACCCGGCCAACAAGCTGTTCGCCCGCCAGTCGCGGTACCGCCTGGCCGCCGAGATGGTACGCGATAACGCCCTCGCCGTCGGCGGGTTGCTGAACCTCGAACTGGGGGGGGCGAGCGCCAAACCCTATCAACCCGAAGGATACTACCGCCACCTCAACTTCCCGCCCAGGAAGTACCAACAACACGACGACGCCCGCCAGTACCGGCGCGGCCTCTACGTGCACTGGCAGCGGCAGTTCCTGCACCCGATGCTCAAGGCGATGGACGCGCCGAGCCGGGAGGAGTGCACCGCGCGGCGGCCGCGCTCCAACACCCCGGTGGCCTCGATGGTGCTGCTCAACGACCCCAGCTTCGTCGCGGCCGCCCGCGGCTTCGCGGCGAGGATCGTGGAGGAGGGCGGGGCCACGCGGCGCGAGCGCCTCGACTTCGCCTGCCGCGCCGCCCTGTCCCGCCCCCCGGACGACGAGGAGCGGCGGATCCTGGGCGGCCTGCTCCCCGCCGGGGGTGGCGCGGGCGAGGGGGGGGAGGCGTGGGTTCCCGTGGCGCGCGCGCTCATGAACTGTAGCGAGTTCAACACCAGGAACTGACGCCGCCGCGCGCCCGACGACCGCTAGAGATTGCCATGAGCGACCGACCACATCTCGCCGACCTCCTCAACCGCCGCACCTTCCTGAACCGCTCGGGGGTGGGGCTCGGCGCCGCTGCGCTGGGTTCGATGCTCGGCCGCGAAGCGGCCGGCACCCCCGGGGCGGAGGGCGGCGGCCTTCCCGGTTTCCCCCACCTACCCGCCAAGGCCAAGCGGGTGATCTTCCTGTGCATGGCCGGCGGCCCCTCGCACCTCGAGACCTTCGACTACAAGCCGAAGCTCGACGAGCTGCACGACAAGCCGATGCCCGAGTCGTTTACCGCCGGGCAGCCGCTCGCGCAGCTGCAGGGTCAACAGCTCAAGGTGCAGGGGCACCTGACCAAGTTCAGGCGCCACGGGAAGAGCGGGCAGCTGGTCAGCGACTTCCTGCCGTGGACGGCGAAGCTCGCCGACGACATCTGCATCGTGCGCTCGATGGTCACCGAGCAGATCAACCACGACCCGGCGCATACGTTCATGAACACCGGGACGGCGATCAGCGGCCACCCCTCCATGGGCGCGTGGGTGAACTACGGGCTTGGCTGCGAGACCGAGAACCTGCCTGGCTTCGTGGTGCTGACCAGCGTCGGCGGCCGCAACCCGCAGCCGATCGCCTCGCGCCAGTGGTCGGCCGGGTTCCTCCCCAGCCGCTATCAGGGGGTCGAGTTCAACTCGACCGGTGACCCGGTGCATTACGTGGCCAACCCGGAGGGGGTCTCGCGCGCCGGGCAGCGGCGGCTGATCGACGCCGTGCAGGGGCTCGACCGGCACCGCAACGCGCAGGTGCATGACCCGGAGATCGAGACCCGCATCGCCGCCTACGAGATGGCTTTCCGCATGCAGGCCTCGGTCCCCGAGCTGGTCGACCTGTCGGACGAGCCGCGGCATATCCTCGACATGTACGGGGCGCAGCCCGGCGACGGGTCGTACGCTTCGAACTGCCTGCTCGCCCGCCGCCTCGCCGAGCGCGGCACGCGCTTCATCCACCTCTACCACCGCGGCTGGGACCACCACGGGGGGCTGGAGAAATACATGGGCATCTGCTGCGGCCTGACCGACAGGCCGACCTGGGCGCTGCTCACCGACCTCAAACAGCGCGGCATGTTGGACGACACGCTGGTGATCTGGGGTGGCGAGTTCGGCCGCACGCCGATGTTCCAGGGCAAGGGTGGCCCCGGGCGCGACCACCATATCAAGGGCTTCTCGATGTGGGCGGCCGGCGCCGGTGTGAGGGGCGGCATCACCTACGGCGCCACCGACGAGCTCGGCTACAACGCGGTGGAGGACGCCGTCCACGTGCGCGACCTGCACGCGACCATGCTGCACCTGCTGGGCGTCGACCACGAGCGCTTCTCGGTCCAGCACCAGGGGCTCGACTCCCGCCTCACCGGCGTCGAGCCGGCGCGGGTCGTGGGGGATATCCTCGCGTAGGGCGTGTTAACGCAAAGCAGGCGTATCGCATCAACGGCCAGCGCGAAGTGGATGTAGGCTGTGAACATCCCATCGAGCTTGGCGAAGCCCTTGGGTCTGGGGAAGATCTGCTCGCCTCCCGTAGAACTGGCGGGGGGTGGGGTGCGGGCGGCAGGATGCCGCCCCTCCGATAGGCATGGCTCCCCCAGGAGGGGCGGCATCCTGCCGCCCATGGGGTCGGCGTGTTCATCTCTGTGGCGACGAGCGTGAGCGAGTCGACAGGGACTGGTCCCCCACTTGCTCACGCTCGTGGCTACCTCTCACATCTACCGATGCGCTCGGCGACCCCCACCTTTGCGTGAACACGCCCTAGGGCGTTCTGGGCGGAGCCGTTCCCCTCGCGCGGTAGCGCGAGATCGCTCGCAAGCGAGCTTCCTACGAGGACGCCGCCCCTGTAGGAAGCTCGCTTGCGGGCGATTAGGGGCGCGCCCACGGGCATAGGTTTTGCGGATACACCCAACCCCTCTGAGCCCGTATCCCCCCGGCTCGCCGCTAGTGCATCGGTTTGATATCGAGCAGCATCTGGGCGTTGCTCGGGAAGCGCTCCATGATGGAGAGCAGCCGCTCGATGGCCTCGACGGGGCGGTGGCCGGCGAGGCCGCGGCGGATCAGCGAGATCTTCTCCCACTGGTGAGGGGGGATCAGCAGCTCCTCGCGGCGGGTGCCGGAGCGGAAGATGTCGACCGCGGGGTAGATGTACTGCTCGGCGATCTGCCTGTCGAGCACCAGCTCCATGTTGCCGGTGCCCTTCAGCTCCTCGAAGATGCGGTCGTCCATGGCGCTGTTGGTCTGCACCAGCGCCGTGGCGATGATGGTCAGCGAGCCGGCGTCGCGGGTGTTGCGCGCCGCGGCGAACAGCTTCCGCGGTCCCTCGAGGGCGCGCACGGTGAGGCCGCCGCTGCCGGTCGGGCCGCCCTTGCGGTTGGCGTTGTTGAAGGCGCGCGCCAGGCGGGTGATGGAGTCCATCAGCATGAACACGTGATCGCCGGCCTCCACCAGGCGCTTGGCGCGCTCGACGGCCATCTGTGCCATGCGGCAGTGCATCTTCACCTCCATGTCGTTGGAGCTGGCGTAGATTTCCGCGTCGGGCAGCTCGCGGCGCAGCTCGGTGACCTCCTCGGGGCGCTCGTCCACCAGCAGCACGATGACCTTCACGCCGCTGTGGTTCGCCATCACCGCCTCGGCCATGTGCTGGAGGATGGTGGTCTTCCCGGAGCGCGGCGGGGCGACGATCAGCCCGCGCTGGCCGCGGCCGACCGGGGCGATCATGTCGATGACGCGCGTGGTCATGCGGTCGCCGCTCGTCTCGAGCTGCAGCCGGCGGTCGGGGTTGATCGCCTTGAGCTCCTCGAACCAGGGCATCGTCTTCACCGACTCCGGGTCGCGCCCGTTGATGTCGAGCAGCTTGGTGAGCTGCGGGCCGCGCCCGCCCATGCGGGTCTCGGCCTTGATCCAGAGCCCGTCGCGCAGGCCGAAGTTGCGGACGATCTCCGGAGTCACGAAGACGTCCTCCGGGGTCTGGCGGAAGTCGTTCTTGGACTCGCGCAGGAAGCCGAAGCCCTTGCCGGAGATCTCCAGGATGCCCTCCTGTTCGACGGGGGGGCCGGAGGGCTCGTCGGTGAACTCCTTCTTCTCCTTCTTCTTGAATGGCTTCTTCTTGTCGCGGTCCCAGCCCTTGCCGCCGCGCCGCCCGCGGCCCTTGTTGTATTTGCCGCCGCCGCTTCTCCCGTCGCCGCCGGCCCGCTTGTCGGCGGGGGCGTCGGCCGGCGCGACCGCTTCTCCGGATGTGGGTTCGCTCATATCAAAAAATGGGATCGTCTGGGGGCCTGCGGCCGCGGGGGTTGTGTGGTGGGGTCAGAGTTCGACCTGCTCCATCACCGGTTCGGGGATGTCGAAGTTGGCGAACACGTTCTGCGTGTCGTCGTAGTCGTCGAGCGCCGCATACAGCCTTAGCACCTGTTTGGCGACCGAGACATCGGTGATCTCGACCGGGTTCTGGGGGAGGTAGACCAGCCGCTGCGACTCGACCTCCGCCCCGGCCTCGCCCAGCGCGGCCGCCACGGCGGCGAGCTCGTC
>JANQMB010000202.1 GCA_028280355.1 Verrucomicrobiales bacterium | reverse complement strand
TCCTCCGACTCGATGACGTTGCGGTGGTCCTTGGGGTCCAGGTACTGGACGAGGGCGCGATAGCCTCGGAAGTACTGCTCGCTGCCGGGGACGCTCTTGTCGTCGTAGTTGTAAAACCGGAACTGCACCGTGGTGTTCTCGGCCAGCGCGTACTGTTGGGCGGTGGCCAGCGCGCGCTCCAGGTCGTCCGCGGCCTGCTTCAGCTTCGACCCCCTGACGGCCGGCTCCAGCGCCGGGACGCTGAAGGCGATCAGGATGGACATGATCGCCAGCACCACCAGGATCTCGACGAGCGTGAAAGCCCTCCCCGGGCGCAGCTTCAGAATGTGGGTCGTTCTCATGGGGTCGCGTGGGTCTGGTCGGGCTCTGTGATCTCGGGGTTCGAGGAGGCCGCGGGCGGGTCTTTCGGAACCGGCCGGCGCCCCTCCAAGAGGTCTATCTCATGGCCGAAGCTCGTTGGGGAAAATCGCTACTTATCCTATTCTATATACCGTCATCGATCCCCCACTTCGAGGCGCGGATCACCACCGTCTCCTCGAAGATGCGGAAGTCGACGCGCGCGTCGGTCAGCGCGACGCGCAGCCGCGCGATGTCAGAGTCGTAGGCGGACGCGCTGCTGAACAGCCCGGAGGGCACCAGCCCGTCCAGCGAGCCGTTGACCTGCTCGTAGCGGACGGCCGAGGCCTCGTCGATCGCCACCATCGTCACATCCACCAGCGGGGGCAGAACATGTTTGGTCCTGTCGCTACCGGCGCCGCCGGCCTGGAAATCCCGGGAGTCGTACTTGTAGTTCGACGCCAGCGAGTTGGAGTTCCCCGGCTGGTTTGACTCGCGCGGCTCGATCACCAGCATCAGGATGTTCTCGGCGATCGGGCGCGAGAACTTGAAACCGCCTTCGCTGGCCTTGCCGAGTTCGCCGCTGAACCACTTGTAGAGCGAGGCGCCGCTGTTGTTGTCGAGGTCGGTCGCGTAGAGCGCCATGTCCTCGCTCGGCGGCCGGAACTCCATGAGCCGGTAGCGGTCACGGGTCTTCACCCCGTTGAGGAAGCTTGGCATGTAAGCGCTGTCGTTCGACTTCTCGATGTAGTACCCCCAGGAGTTCAGCAGCGTCGTCAGCGCCTGGTTCTCCTCCTCCAGGGAGAACCCCACCGGCGCCTGGAAGAAGATGCAGTGCCCCGGGCGGGAACCACCGCCGCCGCCGAGCAGCGATTCTGACGGACCGCAGACGAAATGCTGGTCGGACTCCTTCTGGTAGCTCCGCGGCCGGTCGTTGGCATCGAGTTCATAGTCCCAGTAGGTGTTGAGCGTCGCCTGGCCCAGGCGCCGGGTAATGCTCTCGAAGGCCACCCTGGCCTCCTTGAAGGTGGCGAGGCGCGCCCGCGACCCCGACCAGGCCCGCTGCGTGTGGCTCAGCATCTGGAACACGAGGAGCATGATCAGCGACAACACGCCCATCGAGACCATGAGTTCGAGGAGCGTGAAACCGCGGCGCCGGGAGGAGTGGGGGCGGGTGTCGGGCATCTGGGCGGGTGGGGTTTTCGGTTCTCGTTGGCGGCTGCGAGCGGGTTACATCTCGTCCTCGACGTCGACGATCAAGGTCGAGTAGCGCAGGTAGTCCCTGCCGGCCCCCTCGTCGGAGAAATCGGGGACGACCGGGTTGGCGGAAACTTTGACGATGACCGACTTGAGATGCTCGCTAGCCCTCATCCCCGGCAGGGCCGGCGTCTCGGCCGAGACTTCGATCTTGGCGCTGTAGAAACGGGTCACCCCGTCGGCCTTCAACTCGGTCCCCATGTCGTCGAAGTAGCGCACCCCGCGGCTGGCGAGCTGGTCGATCTCGTCGAACTCGGCGAGCTGGACCTCGCCGATCAGCTTCTGGGCGACCTGGGCTCCGACCGTCCGCGACCCGGCCTCCCTGACGATGTTCATCCCCTCCGGCATCAGCCCCATCAGGGCGATCAATACCGTGGAGACGATCCCGATCGCCAAAACGGTCTCAACCAGCGTAAATGCACCTTCCAAACGCTTGCGGAATGCTCTAGGACTTGTCATAACGGCGTTTTCGTTGGGGGAGCGTTGGGGGAGCAGGTGGGGATTTTGGACTCCGAGAGCGGGTGGCAAAAACAGTGTGGGCTTTACATTGCATATACGCAACCTCTTTTTTCAGCTCGCCCCCGATGTGGCGCTGAACCTCCAGCATCCGTTGTACCGGCCGACAAACTGCGGGTCGCGGATCGCCATGCTGGCGGAGCTGGCTGGGGATGCGCCGGACCCTATTGGATGAACGGCAAGGTCTTGCGCACCTTGATCCGCCCCAACAGCGCCGGGTCGCCGCCGCTGACGGCGATCGGGCTCTTGTAGCGCATGGTCACGTCGAAAGTGCCATCGCCGTTCTCGACGAACTCGCCGACCTGGTCGCCCTGGTACTGGGACTCCGCGTCCTCCCAGGTGACGCCGTCGGTCGAGAACTGCGGGATGTATTTGATGTCGTAGACCGAGAACCCGCCGAAGGGGAAGTCGAGGTCGCCGGAGGTGACGGCGTCCAGCTGGCGCCAGGTCATCTCGAAGTAGAACTGTCCACTCTCCTCGACCACCCGCACCCTCGGCAGCAGCGACGTCCCGGCGGCGCTCGTCCGGCTCGCGACCTCCGGGTCGGAGCCGAAGGCGAACTCGAGGTAGTTGATGATCCCGTCACAGTCCGGGTCGGCCAGCGGGTGGCCGGACTCGTCCGACACGAGGTTGGTCTCCAGCAGGACCCAGGCGTCGTAGCCGTCCACGGTGAGCGGCGTGCCGCTGATCGAGAAGTTGTCGAACAGGATCGTCTCGTTGAACTCGTTGGCGTTCATCTCGACCTCGAAGGTGTAGCTCTGCACCTCGTTGGGGATGTCGATCTGGTGGCGGTAGAAGCCCCCGTCAGGGCCGAAGTTGACGTCGTCGAGGAACTGCGGCGGGTCGTTGCGCATCGGCTCGCCCGTCTCGGTGCCCTCGAGGGTCGCCGAGGTGAGGAAGTCGCTGGAGGTCGGCCCGCTGTTCAGGCCGTGGATGGCCAGCACGTTGGTGCCGTTCACCAGCCTGTTCAGATGGGCGCTGATATCCCTCGGCTTGAGCACCTCGGCGGTGTCGTCCGGGTGGTCGCCGCTGGCGGCGGAGTTCCAGGTCAGCCCGCCAGGCTTGTTCCACGAGGCGACCTCGAAGCCGTTCAGGTAAGCGACGAAGCCGTCGTCGTCCCTGGTGTAGAGGACGAGCCCGTCGAAGGCGTCCTTGTCGGTGACCTGGAAGGGGATCCGCACGTAGCAGGAGGTGTTCCTCCCGTACATCGGCGTCCTGGTGTTGTAGGCGATGAAGGGGTTGTACCGCGTACCGGTGTCGTAGCCGGCGCCGCCGCCGCTGAAGCTCGTCCACGAGGCGTCGTTGAAGCCGGGCTGGATCCAGCTCGTCCCCAGGTTGCCGTTGGTCGGTATAAGGATCTTCTTGGCGTCCCCCTCGCGGATCAGCGGCGTGGCGTTCGTCCCACCGCCGCCCGAGCCGCCGCCCCTGAGCTCCTTCGCCAAGGTCCTGGTGTAATCGGTGCCGTCCTGGCTGGTCAGGTTGTAGAAGCGGAAATAGTCGGCGGAATCGAACCCGTTGGTGGGGAACACGCCGTTGTAGTTGAAGTCGTAGCAGCGCACGTCGAAGCTCACCTTCACGTCGACGTAGTTGCGCAGGTCGATGCGGTATTTGAGGACGTTGCCGAACTGGTCCGTGTTCTGGGTCACCAGCGACGCACGCCCAAAGTTGACGATGAAGGCGTAACCCTCCTGGAAGACCGGCATCGTGTCGTCGACCGGGTCCCTGTTCGCCGTCCCATAGGCCGCCGGGTTGTTGCCCGGGGTGGTGAACCAGCCGAGGTCGGTGTGCCCCTTGTTCGGGTCCGGCTCGAAGGAGAGCGCCGAACCCGCCTGGTCGGCCTCGTCGAAATCGATCTTCTGCGGCGGGGAGAAGCGGCCGTACTGCGAGGGCTGCTTCGACGCCGAGAGCGACATGTTGAAGCTGATGTCGGAGTTGCCGGGGGAGAACTGGTGGATCGACACCGCGATCACGTTCTGCCCGGCCTGGAGGTAGTTGGTGCCGTCTCGGACGTACTCCATGAAGGTCGACTCGGCGGAGCCGACGGCGTTCGTGTTGGCGAAGGTGTTGTGCCCGACCGAACCCGCGTCCATGCTCGAGCGCATCAGCTCGAAGCCGTTGATATAGACCACCGCCCCGTCGTCGCGCAGGAGGTTGACGACGAGCTGGTAGAAGTTGTCATCGGCCTCGAGGACGTCGAGCTGCTGCTGGGTGACGTTGAAGGTCGTCCGGAAGTAGAAGGTGACCGAGCCCTTGGTGAGGGTCGTGGTCTCGGAACCCGGCGAGCTGTCGAAGCCGAGTTCGGCCGGACCGCTGGCCCAGCCGCTGTCGTCGTAGCTGTTCTCGATCCAGTCGCCGGCGGTATAGAGATCGACGCCGTCGTCACGGTACTTCCACGTCGCGTTCACCGGGAGCAGTTCGAAGGTCTGCACCTGGCCGAACACCGGCCAGGCGAGGGCGAAGAAGGACAGCAGGGTGAGGCGGAGAACGTGCGATTCTCTCATCAGATTGGGGGGGTTAGAGTGGGATTTTTGCAAGGACTCGGGGGGCGCAGCACGCCGCAGCCGGCCGGGGCTCCCTGGGGTCGATCGGAGGGTGCCGGGGGCGCACTGACCTAATATATCCAGCGATTGCATCCTCGTGCAAGACGGTTGTCCGCGCTCCGGCATGCAAAAATCTGCCTTGACCTTGATGTATATGCAATGTAAATCATGAATATATTGAATATTTCCTTGGCGGAACGCGAATCCATCGCTTTCAATCTTCCCTAGCCCCCCCTGCTCCACCCCCCTTTCGATGTCGTCTCACCCCACCCGCCAGACCGCCGCCGCGCTTTGCGCCGACGGCGGGTCGATCTGTTGTGGGGCGGTGCTCCAGACGAGCATCGGCCGCCCCCCGGGTCGCGTTTAACCTGTCCTGCCCACCCCGTCTACCCCGTCACCAACTGTTCTATCGGAACCCACACCCCACCTCTCGAAGATGAACTCGAACACCACCCGCCCACCCCAGAGACGCCGGAAGAACAGTGCCGCCGGCCGGAAGGAGAAACAGAGCGGTATCGCCATCGTCACCGTCCTCTCCGTCCTCCTGCTGATGTCCGTCCTGGTGCTGGCCTTCTTCTCGGCGGCGAGCAGCGAGCTGGAGAACTCGCGGCACTACTCGTCGAGCCTGCGCACCCGCCAGCTGACCGACATCGTCACCAACATGGTGATCGCCCAGATCCGCCAGGCGACCGTCCCGGAGTCGCGCGGCAACGTCCGCACCACCTGGGTGTCGCAGCCGGGCCTGATCACCACCTTCACCAACCGCGGCAGCACCTACGAGCAGCTGCTCGCCTCGAAGTACAAACTCTACTCCTCCTCCGAGATGGAGGCGGGGCGCCGGGACAACCTCGCCGGCGACTTCGACGAGGACTGGCGTGACAAGCCCGCCCAGTGGGTCGACCTGAACGCCCCCTCCTACTCCGAGCTGGAGGACCAGCTCTACTTCCCCATCTTCGACCCGCGCGCCTTCCAGGGCGAGGAGTCCACCGAGGGCATCGAGGGCTTCGAGTACACCGAGGAGACCTCCACCGGTGTCACCGTCGACGGGGTCAAGATCTCTGGCGGGGAC
>JANQMB010000198.1 GCA_028280355.1 Verrucomicrobiales bacterium | reverse complement strand
ACCCAACCCCATGCTTATCCGGCTACCGAGACGACCGATCCGCCGTTTCACCGCCCCGGCCACGACCTTCGTCACAGCGGCGTTCGCCGCGACCTGCCTCTACGTGACCGCGATCACCCTCCACCGCTCACACATCCCCACCAGCGGATCTCATCCCAGCATTCCCGGCAGCGACGGAGCGCCAAGCCGCCTTCAGAACTACACGCAACTTGGCGAGCCACCCAACAGCCGATCCAGCAAGGGGCGCGACCAACATGAGGGTGAAGGCTCCTATATGGGCGGCGAACCCTCACCCTACCCGCTCGTCGACCTCTTGCGACGCGACCCCGGCCTCAGAATTGGGCGGGCTGGCGATGGCCGCGCACGGCAGAACCAGATACCCGCCCACAAAACGGGGTTCCGCGTAGCCCTCTCAACCTCCCCACCCCATACCGGGAGGGCGCCACGACTCGCGATAGCAACCGCCGCAGGAGCCGCCGGCGGCACGACCATCGACTCCGATGACGACGGGATCCCCGACCTGCTCGAACGGGCGTTGGGCGGCGACCCCGACACCCCTTCGCAGCGCTCGGCGACGCCACCCCACCTTCCCCTGCTGCCAACCGTCGCCATCGGCGAAGACACCGTCCTCGCGGGCTTCCGCCACCTGGAGATCACCTACCGCACGCTGGCGGGCGCGCAGCTCGTCTCCCCACAGGACGCCTTTGATCTCTACCATCAGATCGACGACCTCCGCTACATCCCCGAGATCTCGCGCGATGGGGGACACACCTGGCTCCGGGGGCGCCAGCACATCGTCCCGATCGGGGATCCCACCCCCAACGGCGACGGGACCCAATCCGTCACCATGGGGGCGATCCCCGAGGCCCCCGCCCCCCCCGCCCCCTTCGAGCCGGATCCGCCCCCACCCGAGTCGCTCAACCGCCTGGTGCTCGCCCGCCTCTGCATCGAGCGCGCCGCGGGCGACGGCGGCTAGAGTTCGCCGCTTTTTCCTTGCCGGGGACGCCCGGGCTACGCTAAGCATGTCCGCATCCTTGTAGAACTCCACTAGATCAACCCCACCATGGTCTCTCACTTGTCCCGGCGAAAGCTCGCCTTCGGCGCGGCCGTTGCCATTTCTCTCTCCGGCGCCCCGAAACAGGCGAACGCGCTCACCTTCAATTTCACCGATGTCACCCCAGGCGGGATGGCCCCCGCCGCGCTGGCCGGTTTCAACCAGGCGGCGGCGATCTGGGAGGCCATCGTCAGCGACCCGATCACGGTCAACGTCAATATCAGCTTCAGCACCCTCCCCGCCGGCGTCCTCGGCGGAGCCTCCTCGGTCACCATGGGCGCCACCTACGATGCGGTCCGCACCGCCCTCACCGGCGACAGCACCTCGGCCGACGACGCCACCGCCGTCGCCAACCTCCCAGGGGGCACCGCCCTGTCCTTCCTGACCAACAACCCCAACACCAGCGCGGTCGAGGTGGACAACAACGGCTCGGCGAACAACGTCGTCCTCAACGTCAACCGGGCGAACGCCAAGGCGCTCGGGCTGCTGGGCGCCACCGACGGCGGCAACGACGCCTCGGTCTCCTTCAGCGACGCGTTCACCTGGGACTTCGATCAGACCGACGGGATCAACGCGGGCGCACAGGACTTCGTGGGGGTCTCCGTCCACGAGCTCGGCCACGCCCTCGGCTTCGTCAGCGGCGTCGATACCGTCGACGCGACCCACGGCTCGGGTCCCTCCGCCCCCGATGACCTCAACGGCTTCCGCGTCCACACCGTCTTCGACCTCTTCCGATACAGCGCCGCCGGCCAGCTGAACTACGCAACCGGGGGCACGCCCTACTTCTCCCTCGATGGCGGCACCACCTCGCTCGCCACCTTCTCCACTGGTGCCTTCAACGGCGACGGCCGGCAGGCCAGCCACTGGAAAGACAACCTCGGCTTCGGGCTCATGGATCCCACCGCCAACCCCCCTGGCCAGATCAACACCCTCAGCGCGCTCGACCTGCGCGCCTTCGACGTCATCGGCTTCACGATCGTCCCCGAGCCTTCGGCCGCCGCCTTCGTCATCCTCATGGGTACGGCGATGGCCTGCCGCAGAAGGAGGCGCTAAGGGAAGGCTCAGTCCTCGCCTGGGAACTCCACCGTCGTCCGCAACGAGTTGTCGGACAGGTTCTGGTCGGCGCCGTTGACCCCGGCGCTCAGCTTCGCGTTGGCGAGGACCTCCAGCGCCCCGTTGGCCGCGCCGGCGGCGGAGTCGATCGGGGTGTCGATCACCGCGATCTCCCCCGGCGGGAGAAACGAGACGTTGTAGCTCCTGGCGCCGTCGCCAGAATTGACCTCGACGAGCACGTTGTGCAGAGGTTCGGTGCCGCGGTTCTCGACCACGACCTGCGCCACGTCCGGCGTCCCCGACTCGGCGGCGGCGACCGGGTCATAGTGGTAGCTCGCCACCGCCACGTCGACGATCCCCGCCGTCCCGCTCTGCAGGGCGCGCGCGACATCGAGGTTGCCGGCGCCATAGAGCGGGTCCGGCCCGGGGGCGCCGGCCTCGTTGGAGTTCGCCGACAGCAGGTCATACGCCCCCGGCGCCGACAGGCCCGGAACCTCGGACATCACCGCGGCCACCGCCCCGGTCACATAGGGGGCGCTGGCCGAGGTGCCGCTGAAACTGATCGCCTGCTCGCCGGGCCAGGCCGCCACCACGCCGTAGCCCGGCGCGGCGATCCCCCCGGACTCGACGTTGAACCCCGAGTTGGCAAAGTCGAGATGCTCGCCCCGCGCGTCGCTGGCGCTCACCGCGACCACCCCCTCGATGGCCGCCGGGTAGCTGACGGTGGACTCCCCCGAATTGCCGCTAGAGGCGACGATCAACACCCCCTCCGCCTGCGCATACTCCACCGCCTGGCGCACCACCCCGCTGTCGCCGCTCGACCCGAGGCTGACATTGATGATGTCGGCCCCCGAATCGACCGCCCCGGTGATCGCCTCGGCCAAGGTGAAGCTATCCGTCACCCCATCGTTGTTGAGGATGCGGTAACTGAGGAGGTCGGCCGCGGGCGCCACCCCGGGCAGACGCCCGTCGGTACCGGCGATGATCGACGCGACGGCGGTCCCGTGGCCGTTGTCCGGGTCGATCGGGATCCGGGCGCCGGAGGGGTCCGACACCAGGTCGAACTCCCTGATCGTCTTGCCTGCGAAAACCGGGTGATCCTGTACCCCGCTGTCCAACACCGCCACCGTCACGCCTTCCCCGAAGCTGGAGTTGTCACCGCTGACGCCGAGCGACTGCAATGCACCGCGGCCGAACGGCACAGCGCCGGCGCCCGGCCCCGGGGACTCGCCGCTGTCCGGGGGCGAGGGGATACTGACCAGATAGTTCGCCCCGGCTGTTGTCTCGGAGGGGTCGAGGCTGCTGAGCTCCCTCGCCAGATCCAGCTCGTCGTCGAAACCGAGACGCACCGACCGCAACCGGTCCGACCGCCCCAGCAACCGCAGGCCACGCGCGCCGAGCGACGCGAGAAACTGGCGATAGGCGTCCTCCGACTTGAACGAGAGCACGACCTCGCCCTCCAACACCGACCCGTCGGCCGCCCTGGCCTCCCGCAGCATGCGCAACACCTCGCGGGCGAAATCGCTGATCTCCAATTCCGGGTCGCCATCCCCCCCAGACGACGGGGGTGGAGCCAGTCGCGACGGCCCGATCCCACCAGCCCCGCCCGCAGCAACGTCCAACCCGCTCGGCGCACTGATCCGCCCAGCCTCCCCTCCCCCCTGTCCACCGACCCGATACAGCAGGCCAAACAGCAACACCAGGAGCCCCACCCCGGCGGCGAGGGCAGCATAGATCGTCGGCTTCTGGTTCATGGGGGAATGGCCGGGTAGCGGGGCGCCGCGGCGGGCGGCGCCTCCAACCTACCCCAGAATAGGACACCCCACCGCCATTTTTGTTTCAGGCAAATCCCCCCCGATTCCCGCTTTCTCCCCCCGAAACGCCGTGCTTCCCTTGCGGGGAGCCACCACCCTGCCCAGTCCCACGATGCACTTCGACGAGATCGAGTTCGCCGCCATCGACTTCGAGTCCTCGGGGTTCGGGAGCGACGGCACGGACGAACCGATCCAAATCGGTATCGCGACCATGCGGGCGGGCGAAATCGACCGAGATACCTACCTGCGCCAGTTCATCAGCCCGCAGAACGACCGCCCCATCTCCGACGCCGCCCGTGCCGTCCATCGCATCGACGACGCCCAGTTGGCCGGTGCCCCGAGCCTGCTCTCCCTCTGGCCCCAGATCCGCGACGCCCTGCAAGGCCGGGTCGCCGTCGCCCACGGGGCCGGGACCGAAAAACGCTTTCTACGCGCCTTTCCCCTCCACGGTTTCAAACGCTGGGTCGATACCCTCCAACTGGCGCGAACCCTGCTGCCCGACGCCACCAGCCATAGCCTCGGAGACCTCTGCCGATCCCTATCCCTCGAAGACCCCATCCGCACTGTCTGCCCCGGCTTCGACTGGCACGATGCCCTCTTCGATGCCGTCGCCAGCCTCGTCCTCCTTCGCCAACTCATCAGGGAGTCCGGGGCTGAAAACCGCGCAGGTGAGCTATTAAGTATCTCGTAACCAACGAGATACCGCACTGGATTCGGCTCCAAATACGGCTCGGCTCGGGGCAAAATTCCCAATTCCGACCGGCTTTTCTTCCCCCCTCAGCACCAGAATAGGGGGCGCCAAGGACAAAATATTCTCGCCAAAAAATATAATTTTTCTTGCTTAATATAATTTCTATAATACCAGTATTGACTATTAAAGCTGGTGTCCACAACTCTAGCTTCCAGAACACACAAGTAGACCAATGAGTTCCGAAACCACACAAGCGAACCGACGTGGCGTGATGACGTCACGATTCCTACGCCATCTCGGCTGCTGGGTATTCCTGAGTCTGGGGATGACTTCGATTAGCCTCGCAGTCCCAGCCCCACGACTTGAAACGTCACCATCCTACGACCGGGCGGCGGGAGTGCTTCGTCAGGCGCCGAAGAAGAGCTACGACTTCAACCGCGCCTCGGTCCGCGACGTCCTCCGGTTTCTGGCGGACGACGCCGGGATCGATTTCGTCGCCCTCCCGGAGAGCGGGGACGACGCCGGCAAACTGATCACCTTCTCCCTGAACAAGAGCCCCTTCTCCGCGCTCGAGACTATCTGCCGGATGAACGGCGTGACGCTGCTCTACGAAGACGACGTCTGGCACATGCGCCCGCTCAACGACCAGACCCTGATCGCCCGTACCTACCGGATCCGCTTCAACGCCTCCGAGGTGAGCAGCGGCAGCGGTGGCGGCGGCGCCACCACCAGCGGGCCGGCGGGTGCGTTCGGCGGGGCGACCGGCGGCGGCGGTTACGCCGGCGCGGGCGGCGGCGGCTCCGGTGACCCCTACGGGGGCGGCGGTGGCGGCGGCACTATTTCCGGGCTCGGGCTGTCCGGCACCACGGGCGTCTTCTCCACCGACGCGGACGAGCTCGTCGACGCCATCAAGGGTATCGTCGGAATCCAGATCTCCGGCGTGAACGCCCTGATCGCGCCCGGTGAGAACACCGTCGGCAACTTCGGCCCCCTGGGTGCGGGCACCGGGGTGCTGACGAGCGCCACCGCGACACCGCAGGTCATCTCCTCGGCCACCCAGACCGGTGGCTCGGGCGGCGGGCAGGTGCTGTGGAACTCCGACACCAATTCGCTGTTCGTGGTCGCCACCCGCCAGCAGCACCAGCTGGTCGAGAAATACCTCGAGACCATCGACAAACCACAGCCGCTGATCGCCGTCGAGGTCAAGTTCTTCGAGACCACCAAGGACCCGCGCCGGCAGCTCGGGGTCGACTGGTCGGGCACCATGGACGGCGGGTATAACATGAACCTCTCCGGCCTCGCGACCAACGTCGACCTCGGCCAGCTCGGCGATACCCAGCTGCCCACCACCGCCGTCCTCAGCGCCCCCGACGTAAGCGTGAGAATCCAGGCGCTGCTCAAAGACCGCGCCACCACCACCGTCAGCTACCCGCGGGTGCTGACCCGCAACAACCGCGAGGTGGCGATCCAGAGCGTGGTCAACCAGCCGGTGCTCTCGGCGCAGTCGAGCACGACCGGCGGCATCGGCGGCACCCAGACCTCCTCGGTCAGCTACCTGCCGATCGGCACCAGCATCAACGTCCTGCCCAAGCAGCTCGAGGACGGGCGCATCGCGCTCCAGGTGCTGATCACCCTGTCCAGCATCATCGGCAGCGAGATCATCGACGGCAACGCCTACCCGGTGGCCAGCTCGCGCGTGTTCACCGCCCCCCTCGAGGTGGAGAGCGGCTACACGCTCGCGATCGGCGGCCTCGACGAGGCCAGCGACTCCCGCGAGGGCACCGGGCTGCCGGTGCTGAGCAAGCTGCCGCTCATCAAGCACGCCTTCAGGAACAACACCGAGTCCCACACCCGCAAGAACATGCTGATCTTCATCACCCCGACCATCCTCGACGCGAGGAGCGGCGGCATCCAGGAGGAGCCCATCTCCGAGGTCCCCCTGCGCGGCTTCGACGACCGGGTGCCCGTCCCGCGCGTCCGCCCCGACGGCTCGCTGGTCGGCGGCCTCGACGCCCTCGCCGGCGCCATCGCCTGGATGAAGGAGGAGTTCACCCTCCTCGAGCAGATCATCATCGAGCGCCGCGCCGAGATGGAGCACCGCGAGCAACTCGGCCGCCTCATCAACACCTCCAGCATGCTGCGCCGGCAGATCCGCCACTACATGGCGAACTCCCCCGCCGACCACGACCGGCTCGAGCTCCAGCTCTGGGAGCTCGACGAGCTGGAGGCGCAGATGCGGGAGCGGCGCCGCGAACTCTTCAGGAGACAGTACCAGCTGTTCAGCCGACCTCTGACGCGGCTTTCCAACTAGCGGTTGGTACCAGTCTCCTTGTGTGGTTGGGGGTCTCGGGACTTCGGTCCCGGGGCCCCCTTTCCTTTCCCCCCGGTGCGCCCCGACGAGGGGTCTTGCGGTCGCCCGACATAGCCGCTAGAACTGTGGCGAAATGTCGACAATACGCCTGTTTTCCGCCACAGCGCTCACCGCCCACCTGGCGGTGGCACTGTCCAGCTGCAGCACAGTGAAGGTTACAAAAACACCATTTGGAACGACGGCCGACGGCTCCGCCGCCGACCTCTACACCCTCACCAACAGCTCGGGGATGCAGGCGAAGATCACCAGTTACGGCGGCATCGTCACCCAGCTGCACGTGCCCGACCGCGACGGCCAGACCGCCGACGTGGTGCTCGGCTACGACCGCCTGTCGAGCTATGTCAAGGCGAGCCCCTACTTCGGGTGCATCACGGGCCGCTACGCCAACCGCATCGCGAAGGGCCGCTTCAGCATCGACGGCCGCGAGTACCGCCTCGCCACCAACAACCCCCCGAACCATCTACACGGGGGGAAGGTCGGCTTCGACAAGCGGCTGTGGTCGGCGCGGCCGGTCAGCGGGCTCGGCCGGGCGGGGGTCGAGCTCACCTACACCAGCCCCGACGGCGAGGAGGGCTACCCCGGCACGCTCGACTGCAAGGTCACCTACTGGCTGACCTCCGGCAACGAGCTGCAGATCGACTACGAGGCCACGGCCGACCAGCCCACCCACGTCAACCTGACCCACCACTCCTACTTCAACCTCGCCGGTGCCGGCTCCGGCGATATCTTGGACCACGAGGTCGAGCTGTTCGCTAGCAAATTTGTGCCAACCGACAGAACCAACATCCCCCTCGGGGAGCTGCAAGACGTCGCCGGCACCCCCTTCGACTTCCGCCGCCCGCACGCGATCGGGGAGCGGATCGGGCAGCGCGACGCCCAGCTCTCCGCCGGCAGGGGCTACGACCACAACTGGGTGATCGACGGCGGCGGCGGGGGCATGGCGCTGGCCGCGCGCGTCCGCGACCCGGGCAGCGGGCGGGTGATGGAGGTGCTCACAGACCAGCCCGGCATCCAGTTCTACACAGGGAATTTCCTCAATGGCTCGAACGTCGGCAAGGGCAACAAGGTCTACCGGCACCGCTACGGTTTCTGCCTGGAGACACAGAAGTTCCCGGACTCGCCCAACCAGCCAGGCTTCCCGTCGAGCCTGTTGCGGCCGGGGGAGACCTACACGCACCGCTGCGTCTATCGCTTCAGCAACCGCTAGCCCCTCCCACCGGCGACCGTCAAGCCCGCCCCCCGGATGGCACGCACTTTCGTCATCACCGGCGCCAGCAAGGGTATCGGCCACGCCACGGCGGCGAGGCTCGCCGCCGCCGGGCACAGGGTTGTCGGCCTCGCCCGCACCCCGCCCGCCGACGCCACCCCCTTCGCGGAGTTCGTCACCCTCGACCTCTCCGACGGCGCAGCCCGCACCCCGGTGTTCGCCGAGCTCTCCGGGAGGCTGGAGGTCGACGGCGTCTTGAACAACGTCGGGGTGGTCCATCCCGCGGCGCTGGAGGACGTCGACCTGGCCGACTTCGACCGCGTGGTCGACCTGAACCTGCGGGTCGCCATCGAGCTGACCCAGGCGGTGGTGCCGGGGATGAAGGGGCGCGGCTGGGGGCGGATAGTGAACACCTCCAGCCTCGTCGCCGCCGGCGTCCCCCACCGCACGAGCTACGCGGCGGCGAAGACTGCGCTGATCAGCTTCACCCGGAGCTGGGCCCTCGAGTTCGCGCCCTTCGGGGTCACCGCCAACGCGGTCGCGCCCGGCCCGGTGGCGACGGAGCTCTTCAACACCAACAACCCGCCGGGGAGCGATAGCCGCCAGCGCTACATCGACGGCATCCCGATGGGCCGCACCGGGACGCCGGAGGAGATCGCCGCCGCCAACTGCTTCTTCTTCTCTGAGGAGGCCGCCTTCGTCACCGGCCAGTGCCTCTACGTCGACGGCGGATCGAGCACCGGGAGGGCCCCGGTTTGAGCGCCGCCACGGACGCCGGCGGCGGGGCGCGACCGGCGCGGACCCTGCTGGTCATCCCCGCCTACCGCGAGGGGGCGAGGCTACCGCCGTTCCTCGAGCGCCTCTGTCGGGCGGTCGAACGTTCCGGCCTCCCGGTCGAGATCCGCACCGTGGACGACGGCTCGGGCGAGGCGGAGGCCGAGGCGATGGCGGCGGCGGTGGCCAAGCTGCGCCCCGCCTTCACATGCCTCGGCGAACCGATCTACCTGCCCGAGAACGTCGGCAAGGGCGGGGCGGTCTACGCGGGGTGGGACTCGGGGGACCCGGGCGAGTTTGGCTGGCTGGCCTTCGTCGATGCCGACGGCGCCGTGTCCGCGGGGGAGACCTTGCGGCTGCTGGCCGAGGCGGCAGCCCGTGACCCGGCCGGTCGCGACTGCCTGTTCGCGG
>JANQMB010000195.1 GCA_028280355.1 Verrucomicrobiales bacterium | reverse complement strand
AGAAATATCTATAGTGCCCCAGACGCAGAGAGGCCGCAGGCGTCCCCGCCTGCGGCCTCTCGCGTGACTGGTGATGGGCTGGGGTCTTTTTTAGCGCTTGCCGTAGACCTCGATCTCCACGTAGTGGTTCATCTCGTTGGCGGTGTTGCCGTTCGACCACAGGCGGACGTAGCGGCCCTTCTTCGCATCGACGTCGAGGATGCGGCCGTGGTTGGTCTCGACCCAGGCGAGGTCTTTGCCGGCGCCGAAGCCGGAGGAGTTGTCGTGGTCGTTGTTGAACACGGTCTCGACGCCCTCCTTGAACTCGGGGTCGTTGGAGACCTGGGCGACGACGTCGTCGTAGGCGCGGGCGTTCTTGTGGAAGTGCCAGACCACGATGCCGTAGATGGTCGCCTCCTCCTCGAGGTCGATCTGCACCCACTGCTTGCCGGGGCCGAGCTCGGTGTAGGAGCCGTCGGCGCCGTCCTTGTCGCCGTCGGCGATCATGTCGAGGTCGCCGATGATGGGCGCGTCGTCGCTGGAGGTGACCTCCATGTCGAGGGCGAGGTTCTCGGTGCCGGCGGGCGCCTTGAAGGTCTTGCGCGGGGTCTTCGACTTGTCGAGGTTCGGGCGCTTGGCGGCGACCGGGGTGCCGACGAACATCGGTTTGGGGAAGTCGAGCTCGACGTCCTCCCAATCGCTCTTGTCGTCGGCCACCGCGACCGTGGCGGCGGGGATGGCGATGGCTGTTGCCAGGGTGATCACGTTCTTCATGTTTCTGGTACTGGGTCTTCTAGGTTTCGGGTAGGGTTTCCCCCCGGGTAGGTGGTTACTCGTCTATACGACGAAATCTTCCGGTTTAAATTCGAGTTTCTCGCCGGCCTCGAGCGCGTCGTGGACCTTCATGCAGGTCACGCAGGTCTTGAAACCCTCGATGGCGGGGCAGTTGAGGTCGTCCTGGGAACCGCCGTCGCGGACGGCGTCGAAGAAGTTGCGCAGGTGCGGGGTGTGCGGGCGCTCCTTGAACTGCACCTGGTCGGGCAGCTCGTAGGGGTCGAGGCCCTTCGAGACGCGGGCGTCGGCGAGGCTGCCGGTGTCGAGCCAGCGGTCGTGCTTGGCCTGTGAGGTGGCTCGCCAGGGGGCGGGTTTCTCCCAGAAGCGGTTGTAGATCTTCTCCTGGGAGAGGTCCTTCTGGACGGCGGGCGCCTCGCCGAGTGCGAACTCGGCCCACTCCGGCGCGTGGGCCTCGCGGTAGACCTGGTTGTATTCGGTGAGCTCGGAGATCGACATGGTGCCGTACTCGCCCATGAACTTCTCGTAGAACTTCTGCGAGCTTGAGGTGGTGAGCACCTGGTAGTAGGCGCGGGTCTTCAGGACGTCGCCGGTGCCTCCCTTGGTGTCCCACTTGGAGCGGGGGGTCTCGTACTCGTAGAACGCCATGACGTTGTCGGCATGTTCGTACCCCGTCTTCACCTGGTCGACGAGCGCCAGCTCGGCTTCCAGCTTCGCCTTCCGCTTGGCCGACTTGGTCTTCTCGAGCGCCTCCTTGACCTCGCTGGTGAGCAGGTCGTGCAGGAATTCCCCGGTGTAGTAGTCGGTGCCGCCCTGGGCGAAGATCGAGTTTGGCGTGGTGTCGAGGAGCCAGTTGAACAGGTCGATCTGGTGGGCGCCGAGGTCGGAGATGATGCCGCCGCCGAACTTTTTGAACATCCGCCAGTTGCGGTATTCGAACATCCCCATGGCGCCGCCGTTGAAGCCGTATTTCTGCAGGGTCTCGTCGGAGATGGCGTCCTTGCCCTGCGGGATCTCGCGCGGCACGCTGCCCCCGAAGGCGCGGTTCCACTGCGCGGTCATGTGGGTGATCCAGCCGAGGAGGTTGTGCTTGCCGACGATCACCTCCTTGGCGTGCAGGTAGCGCGGGTTGCTGCGGCGCTGGTGGCCGATCTGCAGGAGCTTCCCGGTGCGCTGTTGCGCCTTCACCATCTCGCGCGCGGACTCGACCGAGTTCGACATCAGCTTCTCGCAGTAGACGTCCTTGCCGTACTCGAGGCCCAAGATCGTGTGGGTGTGGTGCACGAAGTCCGGGGTGGCGACGATGACGCAGTCCAACTCCTCCTTCTTGAGCATCTCCTCGGCGTCCTCGTACCCGGTGCAGGTTTTGCCGTCGGCGCCGACCCCCTGGCCGTTGCCGGCGACCTGGCCGACCCCGGCGCGGCGGTTGCGCTCCCAGATGTCGGCGACGGCGGCGAAGCGGACGTTGTCCTTCAGGAACATGCTCGACTCGCGCAGGGCCTTGCCCTGGTCGCCGTAGCCGATGATGCCGCAACGGAGGACGCCCTCGCCGGTGGCCTGTTGGCCGAGGGCGGTCTTGCTGGTGACGATGAGCCCGACGCCGACCCCGGCGGAGGAGCCGTTGCGCAGGAAGTTGCGGCGGGTGAGCGAGGATCCGGATTGGGCTTCGCCCGCGGCCGGCTGCTGGTTGTCGGCGGGCTTGCCGATGTGCTTGAACTTCATGATGACTTGGGAGTTAGGTGGCCCCGCCTTCCGGGTAATCTACCAGAAAAGCGTCATGGGTGAAGCGGGCTGTCTGTAGTCCTTATCTAGTCCTTCTTGCGGCGGGCGGGCTTCTCCTCCCCGGCGCCGTCGCTGCAGTCGCCGCCACGGTCGCCGCCGATGGCGAGGCCGATGAGGTTGTCCACCGCGAGGATGTTGTATTTCACCGTGATGAGGGCGAGGGCGATGACGATGATCTCGATGCCCCGGAAGGTGGCCTCGATATCCTCGGGCATGAGCATCAGGCCGAAGCTCAGGGAGAGGATGAGGACCCCAGCGGCGAACAGCGCGAGGCGGGAGAAGAGGCCGACGACCACCCAGATGCCGACGATGATCAGCGCCCAGGGCAGGGTCGTGGCGTAGGTCTCGAGCATGCCTTTCGGGAGCGGGGTGGCGTTTGCCATCTGGTCGACGATGGCCTCTTTGATCTTGTCGCCGTTCTCCGGCTTGAACTCGACCGCACCGGTCTCCTCGTTGGTGCCCTTCCACTTGGTGAGCCCCGCGAAGAAGAGGCGCATCCCGATCCAGATGCGGAGGAGGAAGCAGGCCCAGGCCTCGCCACGGAAAATTCTACAACAGCTGTCAGACATCGTTCGGGGAAGTGAGTAGGTGATGGATTGGTCTATTTTGAGCAAAAATCGCCTCCTTGGGGGACGGCGATCCGACAAGGGGTAAACGCTTTCAAGCGGGGATGCAACCGGTCCCTCGCGCCCGTCCGCCGTGCGATTTCCCCCGGGTTGGCGCCCCGGGGGGCGGGGGCTGGGCGCCGTCTGACCTCCTGCCCCTTGACGGGGAGGGGGTGACCGTGGACGCTGCGGTATGGCGATTATCACACCCGGCGGCGAGACCGCGACTGTGGCGAATTACAAGGAGACGGCTAAGGAACTGTGCCAGGCCCTCCTCGACGACCCGGAGCTGGCGGGGGTGTTCGGCGCCATCGACAAGTTCATGGAGGACGAGGCGGCCAAGGAGCTGTTCACCGAGATGCAGTCGAAGGGGGAGAACCTCCAGATGAAGCAGCAGGCGGGGCTGGAGCTCACCGCGGGGGAGGTCGAAGAGTACAACAAGGCGCGGGACACGATGCTCGAGAACCCGGCCGCCAAGGCCTTCGTCGAGGCTCAGGAGAAGATCCAGGATGTCCACCAGACGCTCGGGAGCTGGGTCTCCCTGGTGTTCGAGCTGGGGAGGATGCCGGACGAGGAAGAGTTCGAGGGGCACTGCGGTCCCGGTTGTGGCTGCCACTAGGGCCGAGGGTGGCGATAGGGTAGGGTTCCGCGGTGCGGCGGCTGTTTCTGGCCGTGCCGTGTTGAATTTTCCGGGCGGGCGTCGGTTCTTCTGATGTGAGAACCGACCGCAGCGATCACCCGCACCTCCCTCTCGGGGGGCTGGCGTCGGCGGCTCTTTTGATGGCCGGGTTGGTATCGCCGACCGCGGCGGCCGGCGAGGGGAGGATCTCGTTCGAGGGGCAGGTGTTGCCGGTGCTGGAGAAGTACTGCTTCGACTGCCATGGCGACGGCGCCTCGAAGGGCGACCTGTCGCTCGACGGCTGGCCGGACGCGGCGGCGCGCGACGCGGACCTCCACGTGTGGAAGGCGGTGTTGAACAACGTCTCCACCAA
>JANQMB010000159.1 GCA_028280355.1 Verrucomicrobiales bacterium | reverse complement strand
TCGTCGCGCTCCTGCCCCTGGGCACCGGCGCCCTGGCTGCCCAGCAACCGCCCCCGGCCGCCAAGAGAGCGCTCGAAGCCCTGCTCTCCAGCCCCCCGGAAAACGGTGGTGATCTCGAGGCCGCCTGCATCGAGATCCGCGACTCGCTGGCCAAGTTTATCGACGCCAACAAACGTCCCGCATGGGACGAGATGGCGCCGCCCGAAAGCCTCGATAGCCCGGAGAAACTCGCCGCCAAGATCGCCCAGCTCGACCGCGCCGAAACGATCGACGCCTTCGTCCGCCACGGCGCCGAGTTCGTCCTGCGCTATCCCGAGCACGAGGACTTCCCGGAGCGGCTGTGGCGGCTGGCCGCGGTCGTCGAACTGGCCGAGCGCGACGGCGCCCCGGTCCTCCGCAAGCCGCTGCTCCCCGAACTGTTGGCCGCGTGTGCCCGGCTGCCGGAGGACAACCGGTTCTTCATCGAGGGCAAGTTCCTCTCCGCGCGCAGCCTCCACAACCGGGGGGACTATGCCGCAGAGGAGGCGGAGCTCAAGGCGCTGCTAGCCCGCGAGGGGCTGTCCCCGAAAATCGCCTTCGCGACGCAGGCCCTGCTCGGTGGCTGCCTGGAGGCCCAGGGGCGTTACGACGACGCCGTCGAGATCTATGGCGACGCGATCGACGGCGCGATCGCCATCTTCCCACAGGCCTGCGACACCGCCCTACACCTCGCCCTCATCCACCTCGAACACGGCCGCCGCGCCGAGGCGCTGGCGACCCTCTCCCGCCTGGCCGAGGCCGACCCCGACCTCCGCAAGCTCTCCGCCGTCAGCGGCGAACTTGCCACGCTCGCCCCGCCAGGGGGAGACTTTGCAGGCCTCGAGGCCTACTGGGACCACACGGCGACCTGGTGGCCAGGCTGGCTGGAGCTGCGCGAGCTCCTCGGCGACGCCCGCCCCGCGGAGGAGGTGCGGATCCCTGTCTTGCCTGCCCTCAAGCTCTCCGGCCCTGAACTCGCCGCGGCCGCCGGCGCAGGCGACCGGGGCGCTTTCCTCGACCGGCTCGACCTCCTGATGCGCGGCCTGCGGTGGTCGCCGACCCTGATCAACGAGGCCGGTGCAGCGCTCAGCTTCCTCGCGCCACGCATCGACCCCGATCGGGAAGAGGCGGCGCACCGGCTCGCTGTCGCCATCTGCGAGGGCTTCCCGATGACCGACCCAGACCTGCTGCGCCCCTCCCAGCTCTACCTCACCGTCTGCCACTCCGAGCTCGGAGAGGCGGACAAGGCCCTCGCCATCATCGAGACCTTCAGGGCGGCGGACGACATGCCCGACGAGCTCAGCGAGACCATGCTCAGGCTCTGGGCCCACCTGGCGCTCGCCGGGCACGCCGAACTCGACGGCCCACGGGCGGGCCTCGAGGCCCTGCTCGCCAACGAGCGCGGCGTCCAGAACCGCGCCCAGTCGGTGTTCTACCTCGCCCAGATCTACCGCAAGCTCGAGCGGGCGGAGGACGAGGTCGCCCTGCTCGAGCGCGAGGTCGAGAACGCCGACACCCGGAGCGACGGGCGGATGATCGACGTCCTCGTCGCGCGGGCGGCGGAGCTGTCCCGGGGTGGCGGCGGCGGCGGGATCGCGGCGGCGGTCACCGACTGGCAAAAGAAACACGCCCCGGGCTGGCTGGCCTTCACCCTGCCGGACGGGCTCGGCGACCCGCGGTTCGAGGGCAAGGAGCTCGCCGAACTCATCGCCGAGTCCTCACCGGTTCGCCTGACCGCGGAGGAACGGGTGAAGGTCGAACTGCTCGCCGCCACCGCGGAAGACCTCCCCGCGGCGGCGAAGGGGCGCGCGTTCCGCTCCGCGTTCGCCGGCCTGTATGGGGACAGCCCTACCCACTCGGCGGCGCGGGCGATGCTGCGCGACGTGCTGCGCGACGACCGGTTCCCGAAAGCCCTGCAGCAGATGCTGCTGATCTTCTCCCTCGACGAAGCGCTCGCCCTCGGCCGCAAACGCGATATCACCAACGTCCTCACCCACCCGCTGCTCGACCGCGACAACGAGCGCCTCGCCGCTGCGGTTCAGGCGTACGGGCGGTTCACCAGCGCCGACCTCGCCGACGCCGGCTCGCTCTCCGCCTGCTACGCCGACCTCGCGGAGGGCCAGATCACCTCTGCCGAACTGACCGTGATCGCCGAGATCTACGGCGGCCTGTTGAAGATCGGGGCCATCGAGGCCGCCGAGAAGATCCAGGGCGAGGTCGCCGACTGGCGCCTCGCCCCGGACGTGCGCCAGGACAAGAACGCGCTGCGCCTCGCGTTCATGAAGAGCCTCAGGCGCGCCCGCGCAGCGGTGCCCTTCGCCCGCACGATGCGCGACCTGCTGGAGAAACACGTCGACACCGGCGCGTTGACCTCTCCCGCCGGCGCCGGCGACCTCCGCTCCGGGTTCGACCTGAAGCAGCTGCCGGAGCGCGACGGCTACGCGCTGCTCGTCCACCGGGCGACCGACCCCTCCGAGCTCCAGTCGTCACCGAGGTTCTGGACCGACCTCGCCGAACTCATGCCCCGCGACGAGGCCCAGCTCGCTTTCTCCTTCGCGCTGCTCGAGAGGTTGCTCGAAAGCAAGCTACCGGATCTCGAGAAATCGTTCGGCGTGCTGTCGGCGCCGTCGATCGTCGACACCGACGAGCCCGCCCTCCTGGCGCGGCTGCTGGCGCTCTTCGAGAAGTACCGCGACGCCGACGGGCAGCCCCACACCCACGCCGCCATGCGCATCGTGGAGGTCCAGTCGCGCGACCTCCGCCAGGGGAAGGACATCGACCTCGGCGCGGCCTGGCGCGGCCTCGACCACCCGGTCCTGTCCAACGTCCGGACCTCGGCGAAGATCCGCAATCTCATCGCGCGGCGGGACAAGGCCAGGCTGCGCAGCACCCTCGACTCGCTCCCCGCCGACCAGCTCCTGTCGCCCGACATGATCGACCTGACCTGGCCGGCCCTCCTCATGGCCGGGATGGCCGAGGAGGCCGAACTCGCCGAGGAGGTCGCCGTCAAGAACCTGCCCGCCTTCGTCGCCGGGGGCGCACGGCAGCTCGACTTCGGCCTGATACGGATGGTCTACGACACCGCCCGCAGAACCGGCGACAAGAGCCTGATCCCCGACGGCTGGTTCGATTACCTGACATCCCAGATCAAGGCCGAACGCGACCTCTACACCCTCCACATCATCGACGCCGAGTTCAGGGAAGACTGGCCCGAGCTGGAGAAATGGTCGACCCTGGCGGTCGACAAGTTCCCCTCCTACTACAACTACTACCGGCCGCAGGGGATCGCCCTGCACCAGCTTGGCAGGGACGGCGACGCGATCAAGGCCCTGGAGACGTACACTAAGTACAGCAAGGACGAACAGGGCTGGCAGGACGCCGCCGAGCTGCTCCGCGAGCTGCGCGGCTAGATAGGGAGCCGGAAATCACCCACTATCGCTCGCAAGCGAGCTTGACCGGCTCCGGACATTCGAAATCATAACCCGGGAACACGGCGAATGTCTGTTCCCCCCGCACTAGAGCGCTCCCCCAACCGCCTGTTGAACTCCCTGCTCCCCCCTTTGGTCACTTTCGTCCCGTAGGTGTGAACCGTCTTGAGCGCAGGCAAGTCGGACAACATCAAAAGTCCCTTGTCCGTAATCTCCTCCGCGTTGAGGAGGCCCAGCTCGACCAACGACTTCAACGGCAGCAGCGCCTTCAGCCCCTCGTCCGTCACTTTCGTCCCGTCTAGCCCCAACCCCTGCAGCGCCGTCAATGCGGACAGCTCCGCCAAACCTGCGTCTGTGATATCGTTCCCAGACAGCTCCAGCGTGGTCAGCTTCGTCAATCCGGCGAGATGCTTAAGGCCAGCGTCGCTGATCTCCGTGCTGCGGAGTTCCAATCTCACCAGATCCGATAGCCCGGCGATCTCGGCTAGTGTCTTGTCCGTCACTTTCGTGCCCCGGAGGCTGAGCTCTTTCAGATGTGTCAACGCTGAGATTCCAGCAAGACCCCCGTCGGAGATACCCGCCCCGGCCAGCTCGAGCCTCTCGAGACCCACCAGCTCCGGGAGCCTGGCGATCCCCGAGTCCGTTATCCTGCCCCGTCTTAGATCCAGCTCCACCAGGGCCGCCGGATCGGCCAGTGCGAGCGCCTGCTTCAGCTCCCCGTCTGTGGTCGGCTGAACGGGCAGCCGCCGGTACCTGCCCGCCGTGGGCGACTTCTCTGTCCTGAGGAGGTCGAGGATCGACCGCGGGTCGACGCGATAGCTCGTGCCCTTGCCCTCGTAGAACCCGTATCGTTCGATCATCAGCGGCACCAGCGGCGAATAGGTGAGCCCGTGGCCGGTCCGCATGTTGATCACTGTGACATCCGTGCTCGCGCTGGTGTGGTCCTCGAACGGCGAATACTGGCTGCCGTTGTAGTGGATCGCACTAACCTTGAACTTCATATCGCCCAGCTTGACTGTTCGCGGGCGTGTCTGCCTTCGGGCGAAATGGCCCAACAACAACAGCGGACGAGCGAGGTCCTGATGGGCGAGCCCCAGCCGCTCCACTACGAAACGGTTGTCCTCCGCCATCACCTCCAGAAGGCTCTCATCATGGCCGAGGAACCCCGCATCAGACCCGGTATGGCCTGGCGCCCCAGGACGCATCTGGCGCTCGAGGGCTCCGATGTCGATGCCGTTGATCAACTTCAACGACAGGATCGTCTCCGTGCTGTTGGTGCCCCCGACGACGAACCCGGTCTCCCTGTCCCGATGGGGCTCTACGAACTCCAGATGCAGGTCTGCCAGCGACTGGCCGCCAACCGACCGGACCTCCTTCAGCCCCCGGATGCGCGCCTTCAAGGCGTCCGGAGCCACGAACTTGTCAGCGTCGCCCCGGTCGTCCCCGCGGGGGCTCGTGGCCGTCTGGCCACCGGAGGCACCTGGTGTCGCGAGTAGCAGGAGGGCGAGGGAAAGTAGTGGGGTAGGTTTGAGCATTTTGAGAATACTTCGTGGAGCGTGCAGTTCTTTCAATCTTCTCCGGGATCAGATCCCTCCGCCGCACTCGAGAGCGAGACTCTGTCGGGCAGGGGCATCATCCACCGGCGGGTCAAGGCTCAGACTTC
Organism: Verrucomicrobiales bacterium; assembly: GCA_028280355.1. Taxonomy (GTDB): domain Bacteria; phylum Verrucomicrobiota; class Verrucomicrobiia; order Verrucomicrobiales; family DEV007; genus JANQMB01. Next base: position 5,385 of record JANQMB010000159.1, on the reverse strand, counting down.
GTCGGATCGTTAGACCCCTTCTCGCGGGCAGCCTTCAAGGCCGATCGGAAGAACTCCTCCCGGCTCCCGAAACGCTTCGCCGATCTCTCCATCGGACCCCAGTCAGAGGCGAGCACCCGGTAGCCGTCGATCACACCGATCGACTTTGCGATCTCCGCGAACCCCGGAGGGCATCCGTTCGATCCGGAAAACGCGTAAACCTTCCCCTTGACCTCAATTCGCGCGGCGAGCTCATAGCCATCGAGAGAGTCCATCGACCCCCAGTGCCCGCCCCAGTGTTCGACCGGCGCCGACAGGATGGCCCGGCGTATGTTTCTCGCTTCGGCCTCCGAAAGGCGCTTCACCTCAGGTTCTCCATCTCGTCCCTCCTTAGACAGCGACGCCCCGTCGAAGGAAATCTTCACGGCATGCTCGACTGCGGCGATCGGGACCAGTGCGATCGTGACCTCCTGGGCGGAAGCGACAGCCTGGGACAGGATCGATATGACGAGAAGTAGCGACTTCATTCTAAACAACGTTCAGTATCGACCGCCCTCCGGGCGCCAGGGGACACCCGAAGGGGAAGTGACAGGCAGTTTGAGCGGTGACTTGCATGCGCCTGCTAGGCTATGACTTTCTGACGCTGCGATACCAGACAATTCTCTTGTCCTGAATAATCGCGCACCCCTCCTTCCCTCCTTGGTTCTTCCAATCCTTCTTGCTGGAGTTGCAGTGAAAAAGCTGCCCCTTCGAGTGGGTTGAGACGGCATCCTCGACCCTTGGCAAGATCCACTCGGAGTCGTCCGGGTATGTTCGGGTGATATGATCGCGAAGACTGGCAGCGCTTAGATCGATCGTCCGAATGTCGAGGAAGGAATTGACGACATCGGTGTTTCTGGCCTCGACGAAACGCAACACGAAGAAACCCACACTGATCGTGACTATCGCCACCATGAGGAGCGGCACCGGAGAGAACCAAGGTTGTGATGATGGCGCCGGTTCGGTCTGTGACCTCATCGTTTTGCCTAAGGGTGCATTGTATAACACGCTCGAATGCCGTCTGTCATCGAACGCTCAAGATAACACCGGCAGTGTCGTCCGGTTTCGCCGCAGCTACAAGGTTTCGGATTCGTATTGATGGGAGCGCCTGAGTCGCCAGCCCTCCCTGATCTGGCGCGAAAAAGAGCAGCCCCGCCCTCGGCGGGCCCCAGGTCGACGCGACCGGAGCCCTACTCCCCCAGCCTCTTTCCGGCGGCGAGGTAGTTGACGACGTAGTCGTGGACCGCGTCCCTCAGGGAGGTCGGGCGAACCCGGCTGCCGGCCGCCTCGAGCTTGGAGATGTCTGCGCAGGTGTGGTACTGATACTTGCCGCGCAGTGCCTCCGGCATCTCGACGAACTCGATCTCCGGCTGTCTCCCGAGCGCGGCGAAGATGGCCTCCGCGAGCTGTACCCAGGTGCTGGCAACGCCCGAGCCGATGTTGAACAGCCCTCCCGAGAGCGGCTGGGCCGCGAGATGGAGCGTCATCGCCACCGCGTCTTTGACATAGAGGAAGTCGCGCAGCTGTTCGCCGTCGGCGTACTCCGGGCGGTAGCTCTTGAACAGCTGCACCTTGCCCGTCTCCGCGATCTGCCCGAAGGCCTTGTGGACGACGCTGCGCATGTCGCCCTTGTGGTCCTCGTTCGGCCCGAAGACGTTGAAGTATTTCAACCCGACCACCGAGCGCCCGATCCCCCTCCGCTGGGCATAGCAGTCGAAGAGGTGCTTCGAATAACCGTACATGTTGAGGGGGCGGTAGCGCGAGAGGTCGCCGTCCTTATCGTCCATGCCCGCCGAGCCGTCGCCGTAGGTCGCCGCGGAGGAGGCGTACACGAAACGCGCCCGCAGCTCCAACGCCCACTCCGCCAGCGCCTTCGTATAGGCGAAGTTGTTGCGCATCAGGAACCCCGCGTCCCGCTCGGTCGTCGCCGAACAGGCGCCCAGGTGGAACACCGCCCCGATCTCCCCGAGGTAGCCCTTCGACCTCCCCACCCCCTCGAGCAGGTCGTCGGCGTCGATGAAGTCCACGTAGCGCAGCGGGACCAGGTTCTTCCACTTCTCGTCGGTGCCCAGCCGGTCGCATACGATGACGTTCTCGTGCCCGCTCTCGTTGAGGGCCCACACCAGTGCGCTGCCGATGAACCCGGCACCGCCGGTGACCAAGATGTTGCGTTTTGACGGGAGGGCCATAGACGGCCATGTTAGTCGCCCCCGCCCCAGCGACCGTCAAGGGCCCAAGTTGCGGGCGGGCGGCCACCGACCGGGCGGCGGGGTGCCGTAGACAAACCCCCTCCCCCCCGACGCTCACCTTGTCATGAAGACGCTCTGCCTCCTCTCCCTCCTGATCCCCTGCTCCCTGTTTGCCGACGGGTTCGACGAGCCCATCAGCGATCCCGCGATCAGGGCGCGTTTCGAGAAGGGGCTCGGCGAGCTGCGCGACGCCGGCGACGTCGGGGAGCCCGGCGACATCGCCGAACAGCTGAAGGCCCAGGCGCACCACCCCTGCGAACTCCCGCCTGCGGGGGGCGGCTCCGACCTCGACACCGCCTCGGTCTACGAACGCTGCAAGGCCGGCGTGCTCTGTTTCGGGAACATCTACAAATGCGACCGCTGTGACAAATGGCACGGCAACATCGCCGGCGGTTTCGTGATCAGCGAAGATGGCCTCGCGGTCACCAACTACCACGTGATGGACAACGGCAAGGCTGGCGCCTTCGGCGCGATGACGATCGACGGGAAGGTCTATGCCGTGAAGGAGGTGGTCGCCTCGTCCGAGGCCGACGACCTCGCCATCGTCCAGCTCGACGGCGAGGGCTTCGAGCCCCTGCAGGTCGCCACGGGGGATGCCGTCGGCGGGGAGGTGACCGTGATCAGCCATCCCCAGGGGCGGTTCTATACCGTGTCGGAGGGCATCATCGCCCGCTATTTCCGGATCCCGGCAGGGAAAGGGGCTGGGTCGGCGCGGATGGCGATCACCGCGGACTACGCCAAGGGGTCGAGCGGATGTCCGGTATTCAACGACGAGGGCGCCGTGGTCGGCGTGGTCGCCTCGACCAACTCGATCTATTACTCGAAGGAGGACGGCGTCGACAAGAACCTGCAGATGGTCGTGAAGTCCTGCATCCCCTCCGGGTCGATCCTGAAACTGCTCGAAGAACCCGCCGAGTAGAAGAAGGACAAGCCCGGGGACGGGGCAACCCCCTTATCGCTCGCAAGCGAACGATCTGGGTTGTTTTTCTACGCAGGGGCGCCGCGCATCGTGAGCAACGCGACATAGACGATATAGGCGCTCAGCAGCAGCATCCCCTCCCAGCGCGCCAGCTTCATCCGCGTCGCCATCAACACCACGCAGGCGCAGGCGGCGCCGACCATGAAGGCGAGGTCGAGGGTCTCGATCCCGCCCACCGCCATCGGCTTGACCAGGACCGTGATGCCGAGGATCGCCAGGATGTTGAACACCGACGAGCCGACGGCGTTGCCGGCGATGATGTCCCCCTCCCTTTTCGCGCAGGCGACAATCGAGGTCGCCAGCTCCGGGAGGGACGTCCCGAAGGCCAACAGGGTGAGCCCGATCACCGCCTCGCTCACCCCGAGCCGCTGGGCGATGTTCACCCCGCCCAGCTGGAAGAAGTGCGACCCCGACACCAGCAGCAGCAGGCCCGCCGTGATCAGGCCTGCCAACAGCCAGCCGCTGGTGCGCCTGGCGTCCTCCTCGGTGCCGATCTCGGTGGCGAACTCCTCCTCGGCATCCGGGATGTCGCCGCGGGCGGCGAGGGCGAAGCTCGCCCAAACGTAGAGCGCGATCCCCACCGCCAAGCCCCCGCCCTCCCAGCGCGAGAGATGCCCGTCGCGGAGGATCGCCACCAGCGCCACCGACACCACGATGAGGATCGGCATCTCCCGGCGGATCACCTGGCTCTTGATCTCGATCGGCCGGATCAGCGCGCTGAGCCCGAGGATGAGCAGGATGTTGCAGATGTTCGAGCCCACCACGTTGCCCACCGCCGCATCTGGCCTGCCGCCCAGGTTGAGCTGCAGGCAGACGGCCAGCTCGGGCGCGCTGGTGCCGAAGGCGACCACGGTCAGCCCGATCACCAGCGGCGTCACGCCTAGCCGCAGGGCCAGCTTCGAGCTGCCCCCGACCAGCCACTCCGCCCCGTAATACAGGCCGGCGAGGCCGAGGAGGAGGAAGGTGATGTCAGCGAGAATCCCCACGCCCTGCTCTTAGCTCGGAATGCGGCAGGCGGGAAACGAATTCCGCAAGATCATCGCCATTCGTGCTTCGGGTAGCGCCCCTTCAGCTGCTTGCGCACCTCGGGGTAGCTGTTCGACCAGAACCCGGCGAGGTCGCGGGTGCGCTGAACCGGGCGCTGGTTCGGGCCGAGGATCTCGACCAGCACCGGGATTTTCCCAGCGCCAATGGTAGGCGTCTGGTCGACGTCGTAAAGGCGCTGCAACACCATCCCGATCTTCGGCTCGCCCCCGAGGTAGGTCACCTTGGCGTCGCGGCCGTTGGAGAGCCGGATCCTCTCGGGGGCCATCGACTCCACCGCGGCAGACTGCGCCGCGGAGAGCCACTTGCGCAACGCCGGCCAGGCCGGCCGGTCCTTGATCTCCTTGTAGCCCCTCGCCCCGTGGCAGACCTCGGCCACCACCAGCCGGCGGTCGTCCTCGGTGAACTCCGGGAGATCGAGCTCCGGCATGTGCTCCCGCAGGCAGGCGACGCGCGCCAACCACGACTCGCAGCGCGCGTCCCAGCCCTTGAGGACGAGGTTCCCGGCGACGACCTCGGAGGCCAGAATCTCCGCCGCCCGGTCGAGCGGCGCCTCCCCCGACGGCCGGCTCTCGAGAACCAGGTCGCGAAACTGTACCCGCCTCTCGCTGACCACCCGCCTGGTGGCGGGGTCGAAACGGCAGCCCTCCCCATCGTCGAAGTCCCCGGGGAACAGCTCCCGCAACCACCCCTGTTCGATCCCGGTCGCACGCGACAACACCACCGAGACCTCCTTGCCCTCGATCTCGGCGATCTCCGCGGCGACGAGCACCTCGCTGCCGGCAGCCACGCTCCCCTTGCGCAACTTCCCCCGCCGCCCGCCGACCAACTGGCACGACAACGAGCCAGCCGATGTCCTCCTGGCGACGTTGTCGGAGAACCCGCTGAGCAGCACCTTGGCCAGCGCCTCGGCCGGCACGCTCTCCCGACACTCCCCCACCTCCATCCCCTGCCGTCGGGCGACCTCCAGCAGCTGCCCCATGACCGCCCCCGCCTCGCGGGCCGCCGCGGCGTTGATCCCGTAGGCGTCGCAACGCCCGACGTCGAAGCGGGCACGCTGGGCATAGCCCCAGGCGCGCAGCAGCGGCATGAAGT
>JANQMB010000115.1 GCA_028280355.1 Verrucomicrobiales bacterium | reverse complement strand
TAAGATTGTAAAGAGGGGGGGCGGGCGGACGACCCGCCCCCATCCCCATGCGCGGCGCCCCCCGGGTGCGGCCGGACGCCCCCCCTTCGGCACGCTGGGCCGGGCGGCCAACCCCGCCCCGGCGGTGCCCCCATGCTCCAAAAACGATTGCCAAAACCGCACTTCTCATGCACCAAGGGTGCCCGGCCCCAACCAGACCACCGACGACAATGAGCGATACCCGAACCGAACGCGACACCATGGGCGAGATGGAGGTCCCCTCCGACGCCCTGTACGGAGCCAGCACCCAGCGCGCCGTCCTGAACTTCCCGGTCTCCGGCGAACCCGTCGAACCGGGGATCGTGCGGGCATACGGCCTGATCAAGTGGGCGGCAGCCCGCACCAACGGCGAGCTGGGCCAGGTCGAGAAGGCGCTCACCGACCAGATCGAGACTGCCGCCCTCGAGGTCTACGGGGGTGAGCTCGACGCCCATTTCCCGGTCGACGTCTACCAGACCGGCTCCGGCACCTCGACCAACATGAACGCCAACGAGGTGATCGCCAACCGCTGCTCCCAGCTCGCCGGGGAACCGATCGGCTCCAAGGAGCCGGTCCACCCGAACGACCACGTCAACCAGGGGCAGTCCTCGAACGACACCTTCCCGACGGCGATGCACATCGCGGCGGGGGTCGCGCTGAAGAGCGACCTCCTGCCAGCGTTAGCCGCCCTGCGCGACTCCCTCGGGGCGAAAGCGGAGGAGTTCGACGGGGTGTTGAAGATCGGCCGCACCCACCTCATGGACGCGACCCCGGTCCGGCTGGGGCAGGAGTTCGGCGGTTACGCCAAGCAGGTCGAGCGCGCCGTCGACCGTGCCCACAAGGCGCTGAAGGCCATCCACGAGCTGCCGCTCGGGGGCACCGCGGTCGGGACGGGGCTCAACTGCCACCCCGACTTCGCCGCAAGGGCTATCGGCCTCATCGCCGGAAAGACGGGGATCGAATTCCGCGAAGCGGACGACCACTTCGAGGCGCAGGCGGCCAAGGACGCCCTGGTCGAGTGCCACGGGCAGCTCAACACGATCGCGGCCAGCCTGTTCAAAATCGCCAACGACATCCGCCTGCTCGGCTCCGGGCCGCGCTGTGCGATCGGCGAGATCCGCCTGCCGGCCACCCAGCCCGGCTCCTCGATCATGCCCGGCAAGGTCAACCCGGTGATGAGCGAGGCGGTGACCATGGTCGCCGCCCGGGTGTTCGGGAACCACTCGACGGTCACCTGGTGTGGCGCCAACGGCCACTTCGAGCTCAACGTCTTCATGCCGGTGATGGCCAAGGCGATCCTCGAGTCGATCCGCCTGTTGACCAACGTCGCCACCATCTTCCGCGAGCGCTGCGTCGACGGCATCGAGGCCGACGTCGAACGTTGCGGCGAGCTGATCGAATACTCTCTGTCGATGGTCACCAGCCTCGCCCCGGTGATCGGTTACGAACCGGCGGCCAAGATCGCCAAGGAGTCCGTCGCCACCGGCAAAACCGTCCGCGAGCTTTGCACCGAACAGCTCGGCGAGCTCGGCATCACGCGGGAGCAGCTCGACGCCGCGCTCGACCCGGCGAGCATGACCGCCCCGCGGGCATAGCCGCGGGGCCCGTACCCCCCGGCGCCGTCAGTCCAGCCGGACGCCGAGCGGCGGCCCGATCAGCATCAGCCCGTCGCGCTGGGCGGCGCCCAGCATCTGCAGCGCCCGCTCGAGCTCGGCCTGCTTCCACGGGTCGAGCAACCCCACGAGCCGGTTGCCCCTGAGCTGCTCCACCAGCCCGGACAACGGCGCCGTGTCGTTCCGGGCCGCCCCGATGAACTCCCCGTTCGGGTCCTGTTTCTGCGGCGGGCCGAACATCCCGTCGAGGGCGCTCTTCGGCTCCGGGCGTAGGTAGACCGGCGCGTCCTCGAGCCCGGCCTTCTCCGTCACGTGCCCGATGGCGTCGGCCAGCCCGCCGATCTGATCGACGAGCCCCAGCTCCAACGCCGCCGAACCCGCATAGACGCGGCCGCCCGCAAGCTTCTCCAAATCGCCTTTGATGCGCTCGCCACGCCCGTCGAGGATCCGCTGCTTGAAGGTCGAGTAGACATCCAACATCGAGCGGCGGATGACCTCGACCTGCGCCTCGCTGAGGGGGTGGGTCATGGACATCGTGTCGGCGAAACGGCCGCGCTTCTGGCCGTGCGTCTCGATGCCTAACTTGGCCAGCGCGCCGCCGACCGCCAGCTTCATGCCGACCACGCCGATCGACCCGGTGACCGTCCCCGCCTCGGCGAAGATCCGGTCCGCGCCAGCGGAGATATAGTACCCGCCGCTCGCCGCGACGCTCCCCATCGACACGACGAAGGGTCTGCCGGTCGCCTTGAACTCCGCGGTGGCCTCCCACAGGACGTCGCTGGCCGCGGCCGAGCCCCCCGGGGAGTTGACCCGCAGCACGAGCGCCTTGCACTTCTCGTCCCGCGCCGCCTTGAGGATCTGCGTGCGGGCGGGCTTGATCGACTCCGAGGTGATCGCGCCGTCCATCGGCACCACCGCGACGTAGTCCCGCTTCGACCCCCGCTCGGCGCCGTTCTGGAACATCAGTTTCATCAGGTCGAAGAAGCCGTCGATCTCCGGACCGTCGAGGTCCGGCAACTGGTACCCCTTGTCGAACTTCGCCCCCTCGAACTTCTCGCGCAGGGCGGTGATGAAGTCGGTGCGGTAGGCGAGCTCGTCCACCAGCCCGGCGTCCCTGGCGTGCTCCGGGGTGATGGCGCCCGCGTCGATGAGCGCCTTCACCTTCCCCGGCTTCATCCCGCGAGACTCGGCGACCCCGTTGACGATCTCCCCGTATAGGGAATCGAGGAGCTCGGCCTGCTGCTGTTTCGCCGGGCCGCTCGGGCCGCTACGCGAGAACGTCTCCCCGGCGCTCTTGAAGTCCCCGATATGCACGACGTCGACTTTGACCCCCGCCTTGTCGAACATCCCCTTGTAGTACATGGACTCCGAATAGAGGCCGGTGAAGCCGACGTTGCCCTCCGGCATCAAGGTGAGGTGGTTCGCGGCGCTGCCCAACAGGGCGATGCTGTTGCCGAGGTTCTCGGTGTAGAGATAGACGTCCTTGCCCGCCTCCCGCAGGGCGCCGAGGTGGCGTCGGAGCTCCTGGATCTGCGCCAGCCCCAGGCCCGCAGCATCGACGTCGAGCACGACGGCCGGGACGTTCTCGTCGGAGGCTGCCGCCGCCAGGCTGCCCACCAGATCGAAGAACGTCAGCGGCCTGGCCCCGGAGAAATTCAACCCGAGCAGGTTCGTCGACGCCTGTCCCGCCTCGCCGATCGGCCCCTGCAGGTCGTAGACGGGGACCACCTGTCGGGGGGCGGCGGACACGGATGAGATCGCGGCGACGATAGCGGCGGCGACGAGGGGGAGGGTTCGGGTCTTCATAGTATCGGGTGTCTACGTCGTGGGAGGCGGCAACGTTACGCCGAAATGCCCACCGATGAAAGCGGTTCGATGCCGCTACCGGAGGCCCCCCCTCCCCGGGTGCGGGGGGCCGGGGGGACGCCGAATCTCCTCGCGCCGCCCCCCTGCCGCCGCTAGGGTTCGGGCATGAAAGCGAAGCGATCGACCCCCATGTATAGCCGCCGAGACTTCCTGGGAACCGCGGTCGCCGGAGGTGCGGCATTCGCCCTCCCGCGCACCTCGCCTGCCGCCGGGGAGACGCCTGACAGCGAGACCCTCGTGGCCACGCTCTTCAAATCGCTCGACGAGAAGCAGCGCGCCGCGATCTGCTTCCCATTCGACCACCCGCTGCGGGACAAGGTGGACAACAACTGGAACATCACCAAGCCGCGCCTGGGCAACTTCTTCACCGCCGACCAACAGGCGATGGTGAAGGAGATCTTCATGGGGCTGCACAGCGAGGAATACGCCAAGGCGGTATACGACCAGGTCGTCCACGACAGCGGCAGGGCAGGTTTCGGCTCGAGCTCGATCGCCCTGTTCGGCGAGCCCGGCAGCGGCAAGTTCGAGTTCGTGCTCACCGGGCGGCACTGCACCCGGCGCTGCGACGGCGACTCCCTCGAGGGGGCGGCCTTCGGCGGGCCGATCTTCTACGGCCACGCCGCCGAGGGCTTCCACGAGAAGCCCCACCACCCGGGGAACGCTTACTGGTACCAGGCGAAGAGGGCGAACGAGGTGTACGCGATGCTCGACGGCAAACAGCGGAAGCTGGCCCTGCTCGACGAGTCCCGCGACGAGGAGGGGACCAAGACCGTCGAGCTGACCGGGAAGAAGACCGGGCTCGAAGGGATCCCGATGACCGAGCTGTCGGACGACCAGAAGGCCAAGGTCCGCGAGACGCTCGGGGACATCCTCGCGCCGTACCGGAAGAGGGACGCCGACGAGGCCCTCAAGCTGGTCGATGCGGCAGGCTTCGACAACCTCCACATGGCGTTCTTCGAGAAGCAGGACGTCGGGAAAGACGGGGTCTGGGACGTCTGGCAGATCGAGGGGCCCTCGATGGTGTGCTATTTCCGGGGCGACCCGCACGTCCACGCCTGGATCCACATCCGCGACAAGGCCTAACAGACGGCGCGCCCACAGACCATGTCCCCGCCCGACGCCCGGCTCGCGGTCCTCAAGACCTACAAGCTCTTCATCGGCGGCAAGTTCCCGCGCACCGAGAGCGGCCGCTACCTCGTCGCCAAGCACCCGCGGACCGGCGAGCACCTCGCCAACTACGCCCGGGCATCGCGCAAGGATCTGCGCGATGCCGTGGTCGCCGCACGCAGGGCGCAGCCGGGCTGGGCCGGCGCGTCGGCCTACCTCCGCGGCCAGATCCTCTACCGCGCCGCGGAGATGCTCGAAGGCCGCGCGGGCTCGCTCGCGGACGAGGTCGCCCGCTCCACCGGCGCCGCGCCGAAGGCCGCCGCCGCCGAGGTCGCCGCGGCGGTCGACCGCCTGGTCTACTACGCCGGCTGGGCCGACAAGTTCGGGCAAGTGTTCGGCTCGGTGAACCCGGTCGCCAGCCCGCACTTCAATTTCTCCACCGCGGAGCCCTGCGGCGTTGTCGGCATCGTCTGCCCCGACCGCCCGTCGCTGCTCGCCCTGGTCTCCCTGCTGGCCCCGGCGGTGCTCAGCGGCAACAGCGCGGTGGTCGTCGCATCGGAGAAGTTCCCACTGCCGGCGATCACCCTGGCGGAGATCATCGCCACCAGCGACGTGCCCCCCGGGGTCGTCAACCTGCTGTCCGGCGGCCGGGCCGAGCTCGCGCCCCACATGGCCTCACACATGGACATCAACGCCATCGTCGACGGCTCGGGGGACGGCGCCGTCGCGGCGGTGCTGGAGGGGGGGGCGGCCGACAACCTCAAACGCGTCAAGCGGCGCCACCTCGGCGAACGCTCCTGGGCGACCCGCGCCGCCGGCGACCCCTACCACATCCTCGACACGATCGAGTTCAAAACCGCCTGGCACCCCGTCGGGGTCTGACGGCCACCCCGGCGTACCGATTTGAAACGGTTACCGGGCATCGTTCTCACCGGGCTCTGCCTCGCCGCCTGCGACCGCGGCCGGCCGCCCCAGGACGACCGGCCACCTGACCCGATCGCGGTGCTGGCGAAACGGGGCGCCGCCCTCGGGGAGGTCCCTTTCGCCGACGTCATCAGGGCCACGACGGGCAAGGCCGTCATCCCGGTCACCCCAGAGTCGCCGGTGGACGGGGCCTTCCTGGCTGTGGTCGGCGCCGCGCTCGACGAGGTGACCGAGGCGATGGGGGCGGCCGACAGCCCCGTCCGCGGGCTGCGCCGCATCAACGAGGCGAGCCGGTTTTTCGAGGACGGCCTCGCCGAGGCGATCGACGCCCACCCCGACTTCACCTGCCGATACCCCGAGACCCCGGCGGGCAAGGTCCAGCGGGCCGGTTACCCCGATCTGGTCATCACCCACCGGGAGTCCGGCCGCGTCGCCTACCTGGACCCGAAGCTGTTCGAGACCGGGAACCGCGACAGCTCGCTGCGCACCTTCTACTACGAGCCGAAACCGACGACCTCGAAGGTCCTGCATGACGCCCACCATCTGCTCGCCGGCATCGAGCACGATGGCAACGACGGGGCATGGCGGTTCACCGCCTGGCACCTCGTCGACCTGAGCGGGTCCAACGTCCGGCTGAAGGTCGAGTTCCAGGCCTCCAACCGCGACCTCTACCGGGACGAGCTCATCCTGGCATCAGGCGGGACGGCCACCCCGGCCGGCCGGGCGGATCCCTAACGTAGCTCCAACAGCACCCGCAGGAAATACCCCGCGGCCGGCAGCTGGTCGATCGGGACGACGCTGCGGTAGAGCAGCGTCGCCGTCCCGTCGCCGTGGTTGGTCTCCGAGACGAACACCAACTCGGCGGTCGCATCCCCCCACGCACCGAGGGCGAGCGAGGACTGGGGGGTCATCGCCACGTCGTCGGCGGCGAGGTTCCTGCGCAGCGCGAGGGTCAGATACCGGTCGACGAACCCGCCCACCTCGAGCAGGTCCGAGCCGACCCCCATCAGCCCGGCCGAGGTATCGGCCACGCCCGGATCCGTCCCCTCGGCATATTCCCGCAGCGCCGTCCGCATGTCCATATCGCCATCCGAGCCTGCGGTCACCCCCCCGTTGGCGGCAGACCAGGTGGCGAACGACACCGCGTCGCCCGCCCCGGGCGTCCCGCCCGGCGAGACGCTGCTGCGCCAGTTCGAGGCCAGGGTGTGATCGGGGTTCGACTCCGGCGCGATCAGCACCAGGCTGAAGCCGTCGCCGTCAGCCGCCTCCGGCCAGGGGGCCTTGTCGTTGTAGGTGAAGTCGCGGATCGCCCCAACCCCCGCCGGGATGCTGAGGCGCACCTGCTCGCCACCGTTGCTGAGCTGGGTGCCGTTCTCGAACTCGCCGGCGATCCGGTTCGAGAACGCCGTCCCGTACCGGAACTCGAAGGCGGCGGTGTTCCTCACCACCAGCACACGCTCGCCCGGGGCGAGTTCGGTGATCGCGCCGCGGCCAAAGTCGAAGGTGACCCCGGCGTCGAACTGCACCCCCAGCAAGGAGACGGAAGAGCTGTGGATGTTGATCACCTCGATGTACTCGAAGTCGTCGCGGTCGGTGAAGCCCTGCGCCTCCTCGGCCAAGGTGGTCTGCCCCGGACGGTACATGACCTCTGAGACCGCGAGCTTGTCGCTGGTGGCGGCCATGTCGGACAGGACGTAGGTCGCCCTCTGCGGGGCGCCCCACCCGATGCCGTTGAGGACGCGCGCGGTCACCACCTGGGTCTGGTTCACCGCGACCGCCGCGCCGGTGTAGTGGGCCGCCGAGCCCGAGACGCCACCCCCTGGGGCGCGGGGGTCGCTGCCGTCCGTGGTGTACCAGATCGTCCCCGCGGGCGCCGTCATGGTCAACAACACGGGGTCGATGACCACGCCGCCGGGGTCGCTGAAGGCCGGCGGGGCGATGAACTGCGAGTCGATCCAATCCACCCTCGCCTGGAGCCAGCCCTTGAGGTGGGAGACCTCGGCCTCCCAGCCGGTGAGGCCGGGGGCGCTATAGCCCACGTTGCCAGGTGCCCCGGGGGGGTGCTGCGTCCACTTGGCGAAATTGCGCACCTGCGCCTCGGCGATCTCCGCCGCCATCGAGTCGATCAGGGCGTGCATGTTGGCGGTGGCGAAAGCCCCGGACCGCAGTTCGTACCATCGGTCGATGAGCCGCTGCAACATATCCGGCCGGGTGCTGGTCCCCGGCGCCGGCGTCTGCCCGTTGAAGATCATCGAACTGTAGCCCAGGATGCGGCCGAACCACTGGTACTCGTCGTCGTACCACATGAAACTGGTATCGGTCGTCGGCGCCTCCCAGCGCAGCGGGTTGTCGTCGCGCCCGTCCCGTGACCCCATGGTGCGGTCGTAGTCCCAGAGCGGCCCCGCCTGCACCAGCCCGCCGCGGTCCAGGAAGAAGAACTGGCTGAGCCGCCCCCAGTCGGGGTCCATCGACAGGGCGTTGAGCAGCTGGTTGTCGATGAACGATCCGACGTCGAGATACTGGGTGAAATGCAGCCCCGTCGAGGGGTTGACCCCATCGGCGGCCGCCAGGGCGGGGCTGATCTCGTTCAGGTGGGCGATCAGCCAGTTGCGCTGGGCGGACGACATCTCGTCGAAACCGGGGTCGTGGGGCACGAGGCGGCTGAAGCCGCTCACGCCCATGCCCCCTTCGCCGCGGTCGTTCTTGAACACGTAACCGCCGGTGATCTCTGGTTCGGCATTGTCCCAGGGCATGATGCGCGCCACGTCGACACGGTTCGGGTCCGCCTCGATGCGCTCTATGAAGGTGTAGACACCGAAGTAGTCCGAATCGGTGAGGCCCTCGCCCGACACGTCGTGGTAGAGCTCGACGAACCGGGTCCGCGGTGCGTAGCGGCCGACCTGGTTGCTCAGGGCGTACATGAACGGGTTGCGCATCAGGGCGATGTCGAACTCCCAGCGCGCGCTGAGGACCCAGTCGGCCTCCCGCGGCAGCCCGAGGGGCTCGATGTTGCGGTCGACGCCGTCGACCTCGTCCCAGACCTCGAGCGACATCGAGTATTTCGGCCAACCGGCCGAACTCGAACCGCGCTTGCGGACACCTGCCCGTTCTGCGATCACCGGCTGCCCCACGAGGGTCGTCCGGCCGGTGACCGGGTCGGGTTCGAAGATAAAGATGAAGGCCGGCAGCCGGTTTGTGACGTTCGGCGCTGGGGGCGACCCGCCGCCGAGGGTGGAGATCACCACCACCGGCAGGTCGGACGAGAACGTCGGCAGCCCGCCTGACATCTTGAGGTAGGTCTCGGTGCGCACCGGCCCGGGCAGGGCTCCCGGGAGGAAGGCGCGGGCGCGGACCTGGGTGGAGGCATCGATGGTGATCGGGCCGGTGTACTCCGGCGACTCCGACCCGAACTCGTCGGTCGGCACCGTGAGGTCGGTCGTGTATCGGATCACCGCACCGGGGGTCGCGGTGGAGAGGGTCAGCTGGAGGTCGGTCTCGAACAGGGTGCTGCTCACAGAGAAGCCGACCGCCGCCGGGGGCGCCGCCTTGATGGTGTTGTTGGGGGCGCCCGGGGTCGGCGTCTCGAAAAACCCGAGCTGTAGCCCGCCGGAGGTATCGAGCACGCTGGCCGCCAGCCTGACGTCGAGGGCGAAATCCGAGCTCCTCTTCGCCTCGTTCAGCCCGTGCACCGCCAGCACGTTGGCCCCGTCGACCAGCGCGCCGGAGAAGGCCGTCACGTCGATCACGATCGGGTTGGCGATCACCACGGTATCCAGCCGTTTGCCAGAGGATATCGACTCCCAGGTGAGCGGGTCCGGCTTGCCGAAGTCCCCGATCTCGACCCCGTTGAGATAGGCGACGAAACCGTCGTCGGTCATCGCGGTGAACTGCATCTCGAGGATGCTCTTGTCGGTGGTGTCGAAGACGAAGGGGAAGCGGAAGTACCCGCTCGCGTTGACGTTCTTCATCACGGAGCTGATGTTGGTGGAGATGAGGGGCTCGAGCGTGCCCCCCGCGCTCTCGTAGCCGAACCCCGCCGGCCCGCCGCTCCAGGACGAGTCGTCGAAGCTGGCCGGCGCCGCCTTCCAGGTGTCGCCCAGCGAGCCGTCGGCCGGGATGAAGTATTTACCGGCTGCCCCGAAGGGGACCAGCTCGTTGGTCTGCGGGGCCCCGGTGACCCCCTCCCCCCACGAGATCCCCTCATACTGCTCCGGGTACCCTGGCGCGAACTCGAAGGCCACGGTCGTCCCGTCTGGCTCGATCAGCCCCAGATAGTCGCCGCCCCGGTCGAGGGTGAAGTTGGTGTGCAGGGGCGCCCCCGGGTGGACCCGGTCTTTGCCGGAGGCGAAGACCACGAGGGAGGAACCCGCCGGCACGCTGACATCGGGGAAGGACCAGCGCGTGAGGTTCGCGGCGTTGTTGGTCAGATGGTAGCCGTTGAGGGACAGGGGCGAAGCCCCGGTATTGGTGATCTCGATCCAGTCGGAGGGCTGGCCATCGTCGTCCGGGAAGGCGACATCCGCCACCGCCATGATCTCCGAGATCTTGAACGCCCCAGACACATCCCCGCGACCCGAAAACGTGGAGGCTAGAAAACAAAGGGCGAGGAGGCGCAGCGGAGCGCGCTGGGCGGTGAGGGTCATCGACGCGGGGGATTAGTAAAAACTACTCGTAGATCGGGTTGGATTCAAAGCCTTGTTTGATCCCGCCACCACACCGGTATAGTTCCTGGAACTGTGCTACCTTAACGAGAATTTATGGAAAAAGACACCCCATTCAGCCCCGTCGACGAGCTGGTCGCGGACATCCGCACCGGCAAGATGGTGATCGTGACCGACGACGCCGATCGCGAGAACGAGGGCGACCTGATCGGCGCCGCCGAAAAGGCGACCCCGGAGATGATCAACTTCATGGCAAAACACGGCCGCGGCCTGATCTGCGTCCCGCTCACCGAGGACGCCGCCGCCCGGCTGGAACTCCCGATGATGGTGCCGAACAACCGGGAGTCCTTCCGTACCAACTTCACCGTCTCCGTCGACGCCGCCGAGGGGGTCACCACGGGCATCAGCGCGGCCGACCGGGCGGCGACCATCGCCGTCCTCGGCGACGAGGCGAGCATCGGCGAGGACCTCGTCCAGCCGGGCCACGTGTTCCCGCTCTGCGCCAAGCCCGGCGGCGTCCTCAGGCGCGCCGGCCACACCGAGGCGGCGGTCGACCTCGCACGCCTCGCCGGGCTGTCCGAGGCGGGGGTGATCTGTGAGGTGCTGAACGACGACGGCACCATGGCGCGGCTGCCAGAGCTGAAAGTCATGGCGCGCGAACACGGCCTGAAGATCGGCACCATCGAAAGCCTCATCCAATACCGGCGCGAGCGGGAGAAGCTGGTCGAACATGAGGAGACCATCAAGCTGCCAACCGACTGGGGGGAGTTCGACCTCCACATGTACCGCGCGGCTTTCGACGACGAGGTCCACCTCGCCCTGGTCAAGGGCGAGATCGACCCCGACCGGCCGGTCCTCGTCCGGGTGCACTCCGAGTGTCTCACTGGCGACGTCTTCCAATCGCAGCGCTGCGACTGCGGCGGGCAGCTGCACGCGGCCATGGGATCCATCTCGGAGGAGGGCTCGGGCGTCCTGCTCTACATGCGCCAGGAGGGGCGCGGCATCGGGCTGCGGGCGAAGATCCACGCCTACAAGCTTCAGGAACAGGGGTACGATACGGTCGAGGCGAACGAGAAGCTCGGCTACCCCGGGGACCTCAGGGACTACGGCATCGGGGCGCAGATCCTCTACGACCTCGGCGTCCGCAAGATCCGCCTGATGACCAACAACCCCAAAAAGGTCGTCGGGCTCGACGCCCACCGGCTGAGCATCGTCGAACAGGTCCCCGTCAAGCTCCCCTCCAACCCCCACAACATGCGGTACCTGGAGACGAAACGCGACCGGATGGGGCACCGTCTCTAACCGGCTGTTGATTTTTGGCCGTCGCGCGGCCACTGTCACTTCCCCAAATAACCCCGCCAACCCCACCTCCCCCTCGCATGTCCGCTAGCTCCCTACCCCGCCGCCCGAGGAAACTCGGCCCCCGCCGCACGATCGCGATCGTCGGCAGCCTCTACAACGAGGACCTGGTCGACTCCCTCGTCGACTCGGTCAACGAGGAGCTGAAACGCCTGATGCCCAGCGTCTCGGTGCCGGCCTACCGGGTGCCCGGGGCTTTCGAGATCCCGGTCTGCGTGAGGCATGTCATCGACAAGACCCGGGTAGATGCCGTCATCGCGCTCGGCGTCATCGTCCGCGGCGAGACCTCCCACGCCGACCTCGTCGGCAACTCGGTGACGGACGCGCTGCAGAACATCGCGGTGGACACGCAGGTGCCCGTGATCCACGAGGTGTTGCTGGTGGACGACCGCCAGACCGCCGAGGCGCGCTGCAACGGTGAGAAGAACCGTGGCGTCGAGGCCGCCAGGGCAGCGGTCACCATGGCCGAGCTGTTCGGCAAGCTGAAGATGGCCGCCAGCGAGCCCCCACCGCGCAAGACGGCCGGAGTCAATGGGTAGGCGACGAGACGGGCGCGAGGCGGCAGTCCAGTTCCTCTTCAGCCGCGACCTCAACGACGACGACTTCGAGGCCTTCTTCGGCCTCCGGCTCGCCAAACCGGAAGTGCGGGAGTTCGCCATCGAACTGGCGCGCGGGGTCATCGAGAACGCCAAGGAGATCGACGCCAGGATCGCCGCCAGGCTCGACAACTACGACTTCAGCAGGCTGTCCGTCGTCGACCGCAACGTCCTCCGGCTCGCCGTATACGAGATGTTCCACCGCGACGATGTGCCGCCCGTGGTCTGCATCAACGAGGCGATCGAGATCTCCAAGCGCTTCGGCACCACCGAGTCCGGGCGCTTCGTCAACGGCGTCCTCGACAAACTGAAGGCCGACCTCACCCGCCCGCTCCGCTAGGGGCGCCCGTCACCTACCACCGATCACTGACTACTGATCACTGACTACTAAAACATGGCCGGCCTGTTTAAGAAGATCCTCAACCGTTTCGCCAAGGAGAAGGTCGACTGGGAGGAGCTGGAGGAGAGCCTGGTCGCCGGCGACCTCGGCATCAAGATGTCGATGCAGATCATCGACCGGCTGCAGGAGATGGGGCGCAAGCTCGACCCGGAGGACGTGATCGGTGTCTGCCGCGAGGAGATCCGCGCCATCCTCCCGGAGGACGCGCCGCCCATCGAGCCCCTGGGGAACCGGCCGAAGGTGATCCTCGTGGTCGGGGTGAACGGCACCGGCAAGACGACCTCGACCGCGAAGCTCGCCAAGCTGCTCGGGGACTCGGGCCACAGCGTCATGTTGGCCGCCGCCGACACCTTCCGCGCGGCCGCCATCGAACAGCTCGATGTCTGGGCGGGGCGGCTCGGCGTCCCCATCGTCAAAGGCCAGTACAAGGCCGGCCCCTCCTCGGTGTGCTACGGCGCCCACGCCGCCGCCACAAAGGAGGGGGTCGACTTCCTCCTCTGCGACACCGCCGGCAGGCTGCACACCCGCCACAACCTGATGGAGGAGCTCAGGAAGATCTCCCGCACCCTCGGCAAGCGCGACGAGACCGCGCCGCACGAGGTGCTGCTGGTCGTCGATGCGACCACCGGTTCCAACGCCCTCTCGCAGGCCAGGGAGTTCAAGGCCGCGGCCGACCTCAGCGGCCTCATCGTCACCAAACTCGACGGCTCGGGGAAGGGCGGCGTGGTGGTCTCGATCTCCCACGAGCTCGGGGTGCCCACCCGCTTCATCGGCCTCGGGGAGCGCGCCGAAGACTTCGAGCGCTTCGAGGCCGAACGCTTCGTGGGCCAGATCCTCTAGGCCCCTCCCGGGCGGGTCTGGCGGGGGTGCGCGCATCGGTGAAAAACTCCTGTCATTCCCCGCCTTCCGGCCTATTGGGTTACCCGATGTCAGAGACGCCCGCCACCAAACCCAAGTTCAACCGCAAGTCCCCGCTGCTCGCCAAGCTCAAGCGGGCAGAGCTGCTCACCGGGGGCTGCGACGAGAAGGCCACCTGGCATTTCGACATCGATCTCCTCGGCTCCGGCCTCGAATACACCCCCGGCGACTCGCTCGCCGTCCTGCCGCAGAACGACCCGGCGCTGGTCGAGGAACTCCTGTCGGCGCTCGGCTTCTCCGGCGAGGAGGCCGTCCCCAACCCCGCCAAGGAGGAGGTCCCGCTGCGGCAGGCGCTGGTCGAGAGCTACGTGATCACCACGCCCGACAAGAAACTGCTGGCGGCGATCGCCGAACGCTCCACGGGCGGCGCCGAGTGGGCGCCGCTGCTCGAGGCGGAAAAGAAGGCCGACCTCGCCGGCTTCCTCTGGGGCCGCGAGGTCATCGACCTCCTGCTCGCCCACCCCGAGGCCAAGTTCGAGCCGGCCGAGTTCGTCGGCCTGTTGAAGAAACTCAACGTCCGCCTCTACTCGATCGCCTCCAGCCAGGCCGCCAAGCCCGACGAGGTCCACCTCACCGTCGCCGTCGTCGAATACGAGTCGCTCGGCCGCAAGCGCCAGGGGGTCTGCTCCAGCTGGCTGGCGGAACGCATCGACGACACCACGGACATCCCCTGCTTCGTCACACCCGGCAAAGGTTTCCGCCTCCCGGAGCCGGACGAGGAGACGCCGGTCATCATGTGTGGTCCGGGGACCGGCATCGCCCCCTTCCGCGCCTTCTTGCAGGAGCGCAAGGCGGCTGGCGCAAAGGGGCCGGCCTGGCTGTTCTTCGGCGAGATCCACGAGGACACCTGCTACTTCTACCGCGAGGAGTGGGACGGCTACCTCGCCGACGGCACCCTCGACAAAGTCACCACCGCCTGGTCCCGCGACCAGGGGGAGAAGGTCTACGTCCAGCACAAGATCGTCGAGGAGGGCGCGGAGTTCTGGGCCTGGCTCGAGAGGGGCGCGATCTTCTACGTCTGCGGCGACGCCGAGCGCATGGCGCCCGACGTCGACAGGGCGCTGCACCAGATCATCGCCGAGCATGGCGGCATGGGAGCCGAGGACGCCGCCGCCTACGTCGAGCAGATGAAGGCCGACAAGCGCTACCGGCGCGACGTGTATTAGAGTTTTCAGTTTTCAGTTTTCAGTTTTCAGAGAGAGTGGCGGGGAATCCCTCTGTCTCTTGGAAACGAAGGCTGAACCCCAGAGAGTAGCGCTGTTTGGCGGGTCGTTTGATCCGGTGCATCTCGGGCATATGGCGATCGTGCGGGCGGCGTGGGAACAGTGCCGCCTCGACCGGGTGATCTTTCTGCCCTGCTGGCAATCGCCCCACAAGGGCGGCCGGAGCCCAGCCGCCCCCGAACACCGCCTGGCGATGCTCGAGCTCGCCACGGCAGGCCACGCGTGGGCGGAGGTCGACGACTGGGAGATCCGGCGAGGCTGCCCCTCCTACTCCTGGCTGACCGCCGAGCACTTTCGCGCCGAACTCCCCGAGGCGGAACTCTTCTGGGTTCTCGGCGCCGACCAATGGCAGGCGCTGCCACGCTGGGCGAAACCCGAACGGCTAGCCGAACTCCTCCATTTCATCGTCTTCCCGCGCGGCACTGCCCCGGAGCCGATGGCCGGCTTCGCACACCAGACCCTCGATGTCCGCCACCCCGCTTCTAGCACCGAGGTCCGCCGGCGGATCGCCCGTAGCGACACCACCGACGACCTGCTCTCCCCCGAGGTGGCCAGCTACATCCGGCGCGAGGGGCTGTATCGCTGAGCTACCCCAGCAGCCACGTCACCCGCCCCCCCTCCGGGGCGACCTCCGCCACCGGGTAGGGCGACCCGCCCCTCTCGACCTCCTCGACGATCGCCCGCTTCTTCTCACCGGTGACGAGGAACAGCACCTCGTGCGCTGCGTTGAGCAGCGGATAGGTGAAGGTGATCCGTGTCGTGCCCATCTGCGGCACCTCGTTCGCCACCACCCAACGTTCCGTCTCGTCGAGCGCCGCCGTCCCCGGGAAGAGCGAGGCCGTGTGGCCATCCTCCCCCATCCCTAGCAACACGAGGTCATGCCTGAACGTCCCCCCATCCGCCCGCCCGCGCAGCTCTCCCTCGCACTCCGCCGCCGCCGCGGCCGGATCGAGTTCGCCCTTCATCCGGAGCACGTTCCCCTCCGGGATCGGCACCCGGTCGAGCAGCGCCTCGCGCGCCATCCGGAAATTGCTGTCGGCATGGTCGGGCGGCACGGGGCGCTCGTCCCCGAAGGTCACCAGCACCCTCGCCCAGTCCAGATCTACCTCCGCGAGCGCCTCGTAGATCGCCCTCGGCGTGCTCCCCCCACACAGCGAGAGCCTGAACTCACGCCCTTCCACCGCCTTCGCAGCGGCGGAGATACGCCCCACCGCATCCCGGACGAACTCCGAACTCTCAACGATCTCCACCCCTAGCGCTTGCTGAACACTGAAAACTGAAGGCTCACAAACTCCGCCTCACATCACCATCCCCCCATCGACCGCGAGCACTTGCCCCGTGATGTAACCGCCCCCCGGTCCGGCGAGGAAGGCGGCCGCCTCCGCGATGTCCCCGACCTCACCGAAGCGCCCCAGCGGAACCTTCTCTTTGATCTCCTCGCGCATCGCGTCCGGGATCGCGTCCGTCATGTCGGTGACGATGAAGCCGGGCGCGACCGCGTTGACCGTCACGCCACGCCCCGAGAACTCCCGGGCGAGCGACTTGGTCAACCCGATCAGACCCGCCTTGCTCGCCGCGTAGTTGGCCTGCCCCGGGTTGCCGATGAGGCCGATCACCGACGCCACGTTGATCACCCGCGCGCCCTTCTGCTTGAGCAGCGAGCGCTGGAGGGCTTTCACGGCGTTGAACGCACCCTTGAGGTTGGTGTTCAAGACGAGGTCCCACTCGTCCTCCTTCATCCGCAGCATCAGGTTGTCGCGCGTCACCCCCGCGTTGTTGACCAGGATGTCGACGTGGCCGAAGTCGCCGATGATCGCCTTCCCGGTCTCCGCCATCGCCCCGAAATCGGCGACGTCGACCGCATAAGCTCTCGCGCATTCGGGGTGTTCAGCGTTGATCTCGTCGGCACAACGCTGGGCGTTCTCCGCGGTGCGGCTGATCGCGGCGACGCGCCCCCCCCCGTCGGCCAGGCGCTTGGCGATAGCGTTGCCGATGCCGCGACCCGCCCCGGTGACGACGGCGACCTTCTCAGAGAATTCGGACATAGGCGCCGACTATCCGCAGGGCGCCCGCCCTCTGCAACCGGGAAGTCTTCACCCTCCGCAAACCGCAGAGGCGTAGCGGCAGCGCGGCCAAAACCGGAGGTTTAAAAGACTGCCGCTTCTGCGCCATAGGTCACCCTCGCCCGATGCGACCTGGAGGGGTGGCAGAGCGGTTGAATGCACC
>JANQMB010000101.1 GCA_028280355.1 Verrucomicrobiales bacterium | reverse complement strand
GGCTGCTGCCAGGGAGGTGGAGGAGAGGAGGACGATCACAAGGTGTTTCATGTGTTTCGGGGAGATGTGATTGGCGTCTTGGTGGCGGGGGCGGGAGGGGTAGAAAAGGGGCGGCATCTGTTTTCAGATGCCGCCCCGTGAGTAGGCTGAGTCCGGATGTCTAGGCGGAAACTAGAGCTTCTGCCCAAACACCTGGCGGACTAGTTGGCGACCACGTAGTAGCTCACCGACACGCCGGCGGCCAAGGCGGGGGCGGCGTCGTCGTTGAACTGCAGTTTGCCGACGGTGCTGTCGGCGTCTGCGCCCAGCGCACCGGCGGCAGCAGCGCTGTTGTCGGCGATGGTGCCGGCGGGCACCCAGGTGCAGCCGTTGGTCGAGCGGAAGATGTGATACACCGTCGCGCTCGTGCTCCCAGCCGGGGCGTCGAAGGCGATCGCCGGGCGGGTCGCCACGGACGAGTTCGCCGTACCGGTGACCACCACGCGGGAGACACCGGTGGCGGCGTTGTCACCGCCAGCGTCGAGCAGCGTCCAGCCACGGGTGAGCGTGTTCTGGCGCTGGCAGCCGGCGTACGGGGCGTAGACGAGACCGGCGGGGGTGGTCGCCACCGCATCGGTGAAGGCCGGGGAGGCCGGCTTGATGCGCTGGTCGATGCCGCCCGAGGTGTAGGGCACGTTGCTCTCGACCAGGCTGCCGGCGGCAACGTTGGTGGACGTGCTCCCCCCCGCGGACGGGGAGACATCGCCGATCGAGCCGGTGGTCTCGTAGACGTCCTCGTAGGTCAGCAGGCCGCCCTGGATGCCGTCGACATGGGGGTCGAAGTCAAACACGCCCTTGGTCATCGTGCGGCCATCGAAGGCGAGGCCGCGGATGGTCAGGTCGGCGCCGTCGTCGGCGTCGATCTGGTTGCCGCCGCCGTTCTCGTTGGTGAGCGCGGTCATGTTGTAGATGACGAAGTCCGACTGCGGGATGACCAGCGTGGTCTTGTTCACGGCCTTCTGGAACTCGGCGCCATCGAACTCGATCACCTCGTCCGGGGTGCCGGTGCCGCTGAGGCTGCCGCCGTCGGCTTGGACGACCGACCAGAACTGGTTCTGGCCGCGGTAGCCCTCGTCACCGTCGAAGCTGTCATCGTCGCAGTAGTGGGCGAAGATGAAGCGGGTGTCGTTCTTGCCGCCGAAGAACTCGGCGCCGTCGTCGGAGCTGAGGATCGTCTCGATCCACTCGAGTTCGGTGCCGGTGCCGATGGCGCCAGGGGTGATGCCCTGGAGCTCCTTGGCCGACTCGAGGACGAAGCCGGAGTAGCGGATGCTCACCCAGCGGACGCAGCCGCTGTCGTCGTCGTCGTTGACGCCACCATAGAAGCCGAAGTTGTACTCGTCGTCTCCGACGACGCTCGGCTCGAGACCCTCGAGGAAGTCGCCGCCGAGGCTGAACTCCTTGGGCGGGTCGGTGAGGCCCGGGGTCGCCTTGATGGGGGCGAAGGCGCCACCGCCGACCGCGGGGACCGCCGGGGCGGCCGCGTCGGGGATGCCGTCGGCGTTGGAGTCCGCGACGTTGGTGGAGACCGTGCCAACTTGGGTGGTCGGGTTGACGATGGTGTCGCCGATCACCGTGTTCTGCCCGACGAAGGCCTCGCCGGCGATGATCAGCCCGGACCAGCGGCTGTTGATGCTGTAGGGCGCGCCAGGGGTGACGGTGCCCGCGTCCGAGTAGTTCATGACGGCACCGAGGACGCCCGTGGCCGTGTCTTCACCGTAGTCGGTGCCGAGGGTCAGGGTGCGGGTGCCGTTGCTGAACGATCCCGGGATCGTCGAGGTGCCGCCAGGCACGTTCGGGTCGTCGATCGAGGTGAAGATGATCGGGCGATCCGGGGTGCCGTTGGCGACGATCTTCGCGGTCTGCGAGATGATCAGTCCGCCGGGGCGGGCCGCCGGTGTGGTCCCGTCGGGGCCGGCCTGGATGTTGTCGATGCCGCGGATGATGGTCCCCGGCTCGATGGTCAAGGTCCCCGCCTCGACAAACACCAGGGAGGCGAGGATGTAGACCTTGTCGTTTTCCCAGCGGGTGTCGGCGGTGATGTTCGAGGTGATGACCTCGAAGGTGACGGCGTTGGCGGAGCCTGCGAGCGCGCCGCAGACGCCGAGGACGCCGAGTAGTTTTTTCAGTTTCATCGGTCTGTTAGTGATGATGTTGGTTTGGATGCCGAGTGGTGGCTAGGCGCGCTTGCGGCGCAGCGCCAGGGCGCCGACCGAGAGGGCGAGGAGGCCGAAGGCCGAGGGCTCCGGGATCGCCGTGATGGTGCGCAGGCCCTGCTGGCCGGCGTTCGGGGTGCCCGGGATGTTGTTGAGGCCGAAGATCGACGTCACCGTGGCGCCGTAGAAGTCGACGGTCGTGGTCGCGTCAAAGTCGCTGAGGCCGCCAGCTGCCCTGAGGAGCGTGGTGGATTGCCAGACGCCGACCTCGGAGTTGCCGGTGTTGGTGACCATCCCGTAGACGCCGGTCGCCTTTGCCCCGCCGGTGGCGAAGGCATCGTACTCCGGGCGGTTGAGGGGGAAGGGCGCCGCAGGGCCAGCGTTGGTGGACTCGGCGACGTTGGCGTCGAGGGCCGGCGTGCCGATCTGGGTGCCGCTCTCGAAGTTGGTCGACGAGCCGATCTCAACAAAGGCGGCCTGGAGGGCGGCCGGGTTCGCCCCGAGCGCGGTGATCTGGGTGTTGTTCAGAAGGGCGCCGGCGGCGGTCCCGGTGGTGGTGAAGAAACCGAACCTCAGGGTCGCCTGGTTCGACGTGTTGTTGTAGAGGGTCCCGCCGGAGTCGCTGACGCCGGTGAAGAAGTTGTTCCCGGCGACCTTGATGACGAAGGCCTCGGCGGAGAGGGCGGTCATGGCGACGGCGCCCAGGATGCTAAGTGCAAGTTTCATTGGATGGTATGAGATGTGAAGTTTGTTTAGGATTTTCTATCAGGTGGTCGGAGGACCTCAGTCAGCGATCGGAAGGTTGATCGAGAGGTCCGACGTGATAGCGGCGGTGCGGCGGATGGCGAAGGCGGTGCCTGCCACGATCGGGGTCGTGCCGGGGATGACGGCGCCACCGAGCGTCTGCCACTGGTTGAAGGTGTCGACGTACTTGTATTCGGCGACGGCCCCACCGGTCTCGATGAGGATGACGTCGAAGGTGTCCGTTGCGAACGGGTCGTCCTTGTCGAGGACGGTGCTCAGGCCGGAGCCGTCGAGGGTGGTGCCGCCGAACGGCCAGCTGTAGAGCCGGGTGCCGGGGCCGATGGTGAGGACGTGGTTGTCCTTGTGGGCGAGCGCCGACATCGGGATGAGGCCAGCGGACGAACCGGCTTGGGTGCGGACGGCGAAGCCGCCGTCGGCGTCGAGCGGCAGGTCGCCGACGATGGTGCCGCCGAGAGTCTGCCACTGGTTGAAGGTGGAGACGTACTTGTATTCCTCAAGGGCGCCGTTCCTCACCGCGAACACGGTGTCGAAGCCGTCGGCCGCGAAGGGGTCGTCGGGCTCGAGGCCGTATTTGTTGTTCGCGCCGAAGACGGTGTTCAGGGTCGGGCGCGGGACGATCTCCGCGTAGTCACCCACCGCGGCGCTGTTGGTGCCGATGGTGAAGGTCCAGTTCGGGGAGGCTCCCCCGACCGCGGTGATGTTGTAGGACTTCCCCTCGATGCGCACCACGTGGGTGCCGACGAGGCCGGCGCCGATGGTCGTCGACGGGGCCTTCGAGGAGATGTTCACGGTGACCGGGTTGCCGGTGGCGCTGACCAGGCCGACGGCCTTGGGCGCATCGGCGTCCCCGTGGGCGGCGATGAAATCGAGGCTTGCGCCAGCGGTGGTGTCGCCGGGGATACAGACCAGCTGGCGGCTGGCCGGGAGGGACGGGCTGCCGTCCTCGGCTGCCATAGCTGGCGTCGCAAGGGCGGCTGCCACTGCGGACGCGAGTGCGCAGCTGAGTGCGCGGGTACGTTTGAGCATCATTGCTTTATCGTATGTTGTATGGGTTGTTACTGGGTTTCTCGGAGAGTTGTTCCGGAAAGGTGTCTCTTGGACGCGCCTTCATTGGCGCACGGTGTGGGGGATTAATATCAAGTTCGTGTGACGACTTGCTCACAGTCTCCCGTCGGCTTTCTGCGACCTGATTTCGGTCATGTCGAAGCGGTGGGACGCCTGTCCCAGGTCGCGCGGGTGTCCCCCGATCAAGTTCACCCAATGGTCGAAACCGGCGTCCCGACCGTGTTGGGAGTGGAGAATTTCGGTGAGTTGCCAGCGCGCCGCCTCGGCGAGGTCATTGTCGAGACCATCGATCCAGGAGCGCAGTGCGCCGGGGTCGCCCAGCATCTCAGACTGGATCCGTTCGCGCAGCAGGGCGTCCCGGAACTCTTCCGGCAAGGTCTCGAGGAGGTCGCTGACCGAGTCGGGGTCGTGGTCGGAGGCCGCCTGCATCAGGTCGGCGAGGACGGCGACGTGTTGTGGGGTGAGCACCGCGGCATCGCCTTCGGGGGCGTCATCGCTGATGAGAAAGAGCCCCTGGATCGCCCGCGAGGCGATGGGGCCCGCCCGGCCACGGTCGGCTGCGCGGAGCGAGCGGATCTGGCGCGCGATATCGAACAACTGGTCGGGTTCGACTGGGGTGACCGGCGTCCCATCTGCGGTAGGTGTCGATCCGTCCGCTTCTGGATGCCCCGACGGCGCCACGTAGGAGGTCAGTGGGGCATCCGCCCGCTGTTCGGGCTTCGGGCGCGAGGCGTCGGCGGGGCGCCGATTCTCGGCGAAATCCCCCCTGGATTTCTCATCCTGAGCCGATTTGGGATCCCCTGATCCCCCACAGCCGGAGAGGAGGATGGCTGCGGTAGCGGCTGAGGCTAGGGAGATGAGATGGGCGGGTTTGCGCATCGGGGATGGAGCTGGAGCGGGCGGGGTTGCGTCATAGCGCGGGGAGGGGTCGGGGGGACATCGCAACTTTGTGACGGTTTTGAAAAGTGCTCGGTGCCCGACTCTCAAGGGGCGTGCCGCCGCCCCTGTCTTCACAGGCCTCCCCCCCGTTTGTTGAGGATCTTCATGTGCGTCTGCATGGCGCTACGGGCGGCGGTGCCGTTGCCGTTGGCTCTGTGTGCGTGGGCGAGTTGTAGCCAGGCCTTGGGATGGTCGGGCTCGGCCCGGGTGGCCGACCGGTAAGCCTGCAGAGCCTTCCGCGTCTCGCCCTTCTCGGTCAGGATGAGTCCGAGGAACACCCACGCGTTGGCGTGGCGCCGGTCGATGCTGAGGGCATGGCGGACGGCGTCCTCGGCCGCTTTCACTTCGCCCAACTTGTTCCGGCAGACGGCGAGGAGGTAGTAGGCGTGGGCGTGGGAAGGCCTGAGTTTGATGAGGTCAATGAGGGTCTCGGCCGCCTCGTGGAAGCGCTCTGCCTGGATGTAGGCCTCGGCCAGCAGCAGGGTGGCGATACTATCGGCGGGGCGTTCGGCGAGGGTCTGTTCGAGGGCAGAGATGGATGCGGCGAGGTCGGCCGTCTCGTCCCTGCCGATGGAGCTGAGGGCGAGCTGGTACCAGTGTTCGGCCACCGAGGGGTCGAGGGCGACCGCCCGCTGGCGACAGGTCTCCGCCTCCTCCCTCTGGCCGAGTTTCGTCCAGCCGATCCCGAGGATAGCCCAGAGTTCGGCGCTGCGCGGGTAGCGCTTGGTCAGCGGCAACAGCTTGCGGACTGCAGAGCGGGTGCGTTTCTCGTACAGGGTGCGCACGGCCTCGGCGAAGAGGCGGTCATCGGTGATGTCGCGGAAGCCGGTGCCGTCGAGCTTGGCGATCGGCGTCAGTTTCGGCCGTCGATGGTTGGCGAGGACCCCGCGCACCTTCCCCATCGGGACGCCGAAGCTCGTCCAGTTGTCAAGCGGGACAGACATCGAGACGATCCCGACCACCGCCCCGGAGCGATCGAAAATGGGGGAGCCGACCGCGGCGGGGGAGTCGTTGCCGCCGAGGCGGAGCCAGCCGGTCCCGGAGAGCCCACGGTCCTTCCGGGCGGTGGCGTCGGCGAGGATCAGGCCGCGCCTTGGGTCTCGGCCTAAGACGGTGACGGGGATGGCCGATTCCGGCTCGCCGGCGTCGCGGACGGCCAGATGGGGGATCTCCCCGTCCGAGTCGACCTGGAGCAGCGCGAACCCCGCCTCCAACTGGCGGCTCCATACCCCGAGGATGCGATGGCGCTCGCCGGCGCCGCTGGTGGCGGTGATGTAGGCGATCCGGTCGCCGAACTGGGGGTGCACAAGCTCGGGGTCGGTGAGGAGAAGGCCGCCCGGGGAGACGACGAAACCGGTGCCGGAGGCGAGGGCGTTGCCGAACTCGTCCCAGCTGGTGACGCTGAAAACCGCTGGTGCGACCTTGCGGGCGAACCCGGCGAGGGCGCTATCGCCGCCCGTTGGGGAAGATGGGTCGGGGGCGTAGGGGTCTTCCTCCGGGGGGGAGTTCCCCGTGGGTTCGGGTTCCCCGATGGGCATGGGGGGCAGATTGGCGGCGAGCAGCGGTGCTGACCCGTCACTGCCAGGGAACAGGGCGTCGGAGGGGGCGAACTCGTCCCAGAGCGAACCTGGGGCGCCGGGTTCGGGTGCTCCAGGTTGCG
>JANQMB010000314.1 GCA_028280355.1 Verrucomicrobiales bacterium | reverse complement strand
GTCCCAGGCGATGTCGCCGGTGGACACCCCGGCCGCGCCATGCGAGCCGTCGGTGAGCACGGCGGCCCCGCCGAGCGTGAACGCGTCGCTCCCCGCGGGCACGGTGCCGGCGTTGCCGTTGATCAGGTCCGAGTTGCTGACGTCGCCCGCGAAGGCGAGTTCGGTCGCGCTGTCCATGTTGGTCACCACCAGCGCGGCGTCCGCCGACAGGGCGGTGAGGCCAACCACCGCACCCAAGAGGGCGGTGGGCCGGAGGTGTCGTCCGGGCGAGGGTTCGAGGTGCATCGTTTGTTTTCTTGTTTTCATTTCGTGTTGGATCCCGATCGGGGGGGCGTTGTGGGATCGCCAAACTCCCGGAGAGGGGGAACCCGGCGGTGATTCTTCACGGGCGCCATCCCGGGGTGGGATGGGCGAGCGAGTAGACGAGGTCGTGGCCCAGGGAACCCTCGAAGATGTAGAGCTCGTCGATCGCGGCGTTGCACGAGGCCCTGGGCCTCGTCTTCGACCGCCCGATCAGTAGCGGGTTGCTGGAACTGCTACTGATATCGGTGTCGATCGGCGGCGTGGGGGGGTAGGTGCCCCCGGTGCGTGGACTGTGGTGATAGGTGGGCTCGTACCTTCCATCGACGTATGCGGTGACCTGCGGCCGCCCGCCAGCGCCGGTGTTGCCCCCGTAGCAGATGGCGACGTGGTGCCACTCGCCGTCGGCCAGGTCGGTGACACCCGTGATCCAGGTGACCCCTGTCCAGAGTTGGAGCAGGGTGCGGCCACGCAGTTTCTCCCGGAGGGGCTCGGTGATGGTGTTCTCCATGTTCACGGCATGCACGGCCCAGCCCCGGTTGGGACTATTGAGGGTCGGGTCCCCCCAGGTGACCAGGGTCGAGTTCTGACCTGGGACACCCGGGGACGGCAGCCGGACCCAGAAGGCGACCGAGCGGGCGACCGAGCCGCCGATGCCGGGCCAGTCCGTCTTGATGTGGTCGCCGGTCGCGTCGAACGCCAGCGCGCCCCCGACCGGCCCCTCGATGACCTCCGGCCCCTCGCCCGGGAAACCGCGCGTGGAGATGATCTCGGCGGCCGCCGGGTGCGTGCCCCCGACCGGGACCACCTCGCCCTCGAAACTGTCGAACGACCAGTGCAGGTACGGTGGGGCGGGATCGCCTCCGGGCAGCTCGGTGACGAACAGCCCCGGGGAATAGTCGACCTGTTCCCAACCCCCATCCCCGCCGGCCGCACGCGCCTGGCCCGCGACGACCGAAACCTTCTCCTCCAGCCCCCGGTGGTGGCGCACCTCGACCTCCCCGCTGAAAACGTGAACCTCGTCCATCACCCCCGGCCGCGATGCCACGCCGAACTCGGTGCCCAAGTCGGTGAGCAAAAAGTCGGGGGTATCGACCTGGAAACCGACCGCCCGCAGCGGCACCTCGAACCAGACGATCCCGGAGGCCAGGTCGACGAGACCCTCCCCGCGTAAGGTGAGATCGGCCGGGCCGCGGACAATCCCTTTGACCCCAGAGGCGAACGATAGCTCCACCGCCCCGCGCTCGACGCGCAGCCGCGAGCCGACCTCCACCACACGCCCCTCCGGCGCCCGTTCGCCGTCGCGGACAGCGTGCGTGAGGGTGAACTCGGTCTTCGGAGAAACGTCGAAACGGGCGACCGGCGCGTCCGGCAGGACGACGAGGACAGAAACGACGAGCGCGGCGGCGACCGCGGCGGCGGTGGCGACCCCGGCGAGGCGGAACGCCCGGCGTTTCTGCCGGGCGAGAACCCGATCCATCGGCACGACCTCCCCCGTGGCCCCCGCGTTGCGCTGCCCGAGCATCCCGTGGATCTCGACGGTGTCCAGATAGAGCATGCGGGCGCTCACATCGGTGGCGAGCACGGCTTTGAGCGCCTCCAGATCCTGTGGTGAGATGCTGCCGTCGATGAGGTTCTGCAGCCGCTCCTCGAGATCCTCCGCCCTCATGACGCACCTCCCATCAGGCCGATCCTCTTGCGCACGCACTCACGCAGTTTGGCGCGGATCCGGAACAGCGAGACACGCAGCGACCCCACCGGGCGCCCGCAGTCCGCGGAGTATGATTCGAGGCTGCTCCCGGAACGGTAGCGGGCCTGGACAATGGTGGCCTCGGCCTTGCTCAGCTCGCCCAGGCAGCGGTCGAGAGCGATCTCCTTTGTATTATCGACGTCGTCCTTGCGCCCGTGCCAGGTGTCGGCGATCAGGCCCATCAGCTCCTTGTCGAGCACCGGCGAGCGGTCGCGCTTGACCTTCCGCAGGTGGTCCATGGCGACGTTTTTGGCGATGGCGAACGACCAGGCGCGGAAATCGGTGCCCAACTGGAACGAGGCCATCTTCTCCCAGATCACCAGGTTGGTGTCCTGCAGGACGTCCTGGACGTCGCTCGAACCCGGCATCAGCGAGATGATGAAACAGCGGATGGCCGACTGGTGACCGGTCAACAGCCCGACGAACTCCTGTGTCTCTGCGGTGTGTAGGCTCATCCTGCAGCTACTCATGGGACAGCCCGGAAAAACGTTAACACACTCTGTGCTGCGATTTCACCAGGGGACAGATCACCATCGTCCCCGACGACAGCCTGCACGGCGACCCCGCTCGACCGGTGGGAATCCCGCCACCTCAACCGACCCCCGAAATCCTGCTTGCCGCGATGACCCCCCGTGCCGAACAATGCCGACAAACCACATTTCCTAAAATAACGCTTGTCTTAACTGTATTTTTGAACACTGTTTAGGTGTTCACCTAATACGACGAGACATGCCTACTATCACGATGCCCAGCAAACCCGCCGACACGAAGCCCGAAGCCAAGGCCGCCGAGACCAAGACGGAGCCCGCCCCGGTCAAGAAACCCAAGGCCGCCACCCGGGAGAAAGCCACCCCGGTCGAGGACCCGGCCGCCGCCAAACTCGCCGCCGCGCGCGCCAAGAACCTCGACCTGGCCATCCAGCAGATCCAGAAGGACTACGGCGAGGGTTCCATCATCCGCATGGGCGACGACTACCGGGTCGACGTCGATGTCATCCCCACCGGCAACCTGCTGATCGACCGCGCCCTCGGCGTCGGCGGTTTCCCGCGCGGGCGGATCGTCGAGATCTACGGCCCGGAGTCCTCCGGCAAGACCACCCTCACCCTGACCGCCATCGCCCAGGCCCAGAAGAAAGGAGGCTTGGCCGGCTTCGTCGATGTCGAACACGCCCTCGACCCGCAGTATGCCAAACGCCTCGGCGTCAACATGGACGACCTGCTCGTCTCCCAGCCCAGCTCCGGCGAGGAGGCGCTGCGCATCGTCGAGACCCTGGTGCGCTCGAACGCCCTCGACGTCATCGTGCTCGACTCGGTCGCCGCGCTGGTCACCAAGCAGGAGCTCGACGGCGAGATCGGCGACTCCACGGTCGGTGCCCAGGCGCGCCTGATGAGCGCCGCCATGCGCAAGCTCACCTCGCTGATCTCCAAGGCCCGCACCACCTGTATCTTCACCAACCAGATCCGCGAAAAGATCGGCGTCATGTTCGGCAACCCGGAGACTACCCCCGGCGGCCGGGCGTTGAAATTCTACAGCTCGGTGCGGGTCGACATCCGCCGCATCGGCGCCATCAAACAGACCGACGGCACCGTCGCCGGCAACCGCACCAAGCTGAAAGTAGTGAAGAACAAGGTCGCGCCCCCCTTCACCGAGGCCGAGTTCGACATCATGTACAACGAGGGCATCTCCGCCGTCGGCTCCTTGCTCGACCTCGCCCTCGAGCACGGCATCCTGCTCAAACGCGGCTCCTGGTTCAGCTACAACGGCGAACAGCTCGCCCAGGGGCGCGACGCCGCCAAGGAGACGCTCAAGGCCGACGAGAAACTCTACGCCGACGTCGAAACCTCGGTCAAAAAGGCCATGGCGGGAGAGACCGAAGAGGAGGAAGAGTAAAACCCGGAAAGAGGTCGGGGCAGAGGCTGACGCCAGGTCGACCCGCGAGACCCGCCCGAGAAAAAGTTTCCCAAAGACAGTTCCTCAACCCATCCGAGGGCGGCCGTGCGAATCCTACGGCCGCCCTTTTGAACGTCCAACATCGAACGTCCAACCTCCAACATCGAACTGCTCTCCCTTTGGAAGTTGAATGTTCGACATTGGATGTTCGATGTTCTCCCCCTATCCTACTCGACATGGCATCCATCGGAACCCCGCTCTCACCCACCGCCACCCGGGTCGCGCTCTGCGGTTCAGGGGAACTCGGCAAGGAGGTCGTCATCGAACTGCAACGGCTCGGCTGCGAGGTGGTCGCGATCGACCGCTATGCGGATGCCCCAGCTATGCAGGTCGCCCACCGCGCGCACACGGTCGACATGCTCGACGGCGCCGCCCTGCGCGCGGTGATCGAGAAGGAGAGGCCGCACCTGATCGTGCCGGAGGTCGAGGCCATCGCCACCGACACCCTCGTCGAGCTGGAGGCGGAGGGGTTCACCGTCATCCCGACCGCGCGGGCCACGCAGCTCACCATGAACCGCGAGGGCATCCGCCGCCTCGCCGCCGAGGAGCTCGGGCTCGCCACCTCGCCCTACAAGTTCGCCGCCAGCGAGGACGAGTTCCGCGCCGCCGTCGCCGAGATCGGCATCCCCTGCGTGGTGAAGCCGATCATGAGCTCGTCGGGCAAGGGCCAGAGCACCATCCGGGCGGAGGCGGACATCGACGCCGCGTGGAGATATGCCCAGGAGGGGGGGCGCGCCGGCGCCGGCAAGGTCATCGTCGAGGGTTTCGTCGATTTCGACTACGAGATCACCCAGCTCACCGTCCGCCACACCGGCGGCACCTCCTTCTGCGAGCCCATCGGCCATGTGCAGGTGGACGGCGACTACCGCGAAAGCTGGCAGCCGCAACCGATGAGCGAGACCGCCCGCGCCGAGGCCCGCCGGATGGCCGAGGCGGTCACCGGCGGCCTCGGCGGGCGCGGTATCTTCGGGGTCGAACTGTTCATCAAAGGGGACGAGGTGATCTTCTCCGAGGTCTCCCCCCGCCCCCACGACACCGGCCTGGTGACGCTCATCGCCCAGGACCTCTCGCAGTTCGCCCTGCACGCGCGGGCCATCCTCGGCCTGCCGATCCCCAACATCCACCAGCACGGGCCGAGCGCCTCGAGCGTCATCCTGGTCGAGGGCGAATCCGCACAGGTCGAGTTCTCCGACCTCGACGCCGCCCTCGACGCCCCCGATACCCAGCTGCGCCTGTTCGGCAAACCGGCCGTGTCCGGCAAGCGGCGTATGGGGGTCGCCGTCGCCCGCGGGGGATCCATCGAGGAGGCTCGCGCCAAGGCGGTCGCCGCCA
>JANQMB010000310.1 GCA_028280355.1 Verrucomicrobiales bacterium | reverse complement strand
TTTCATATCACCGATTTTCACCTTTTCTTGTGAATGCCCCCCGGCAAACGCCCCAACCGCACGCCAACCCCCCAAAAAACCAGGACTTTACCTATATATAGCGGTATCCCCTCCGTCTAGCTACCTGCCACCCTTCGAGGCGACAACGACCAGCCCCCGATCCCGGAGCCTCCCTACCCCAGGCCGATCCGGGCAAACCGCCGGTCGAGCTTCTCGACCACCACCTTCTCCAAGGCGGCGTCGCCGATGGCGTCGGCGACCTCCTTGACGAAGCCGAAGGTCACGAGCTGGCGGGCGGCGGCCTCGTCGATGCCGCGGGCGCGCAGGTAGAACAGCTCCTCGTCGGTGATCGGCCCGGAGGTCGAACCGTGGCTGCACTTCACCCCGTCGGCGTTGATCTCCAGGCCAGGCATCGAGTTGGCCTCGACCTCGTCGGACATCAGCAGGTTGCGGCAGGTCTGGTAGGCGTCGGTCCCGTGGGCACCCTCCTCGACCATGATCAGGCCGGAGAAAATCGTCCGCGCCCTGTCGTAGAGGGCGTTCTTGTAGAGCAGGTTGGAGGTCGTGCCCGGCTTCTCGTGCAGCTGCAGGGTGCGCTGGTCCATCTCCTGGCCGTTCTCCGGAACGCAGATCGACAGCATGTCGCTGTTGGCACCCTCGCCGACCATCCGGCTGAGCGATTCGAGGCGCGCCCAGTCGCAGCCGAGGTTGAGCAGGAAGGCCTTCGCGTCGGCGCCGGCGCCGGCCACCGTCGAGCTGATCTGCATCGACTTCGCGCGCTCGCTCAAGTTCTGGGTGCGCACGTAGGTGAGCTTCGAGTTCTCGCCCGCCACCAGGTCGGCCACCCCGCAACAGAAGCCGTCCTCGTCGCCCGCCGAGGCGACATACTCGGCCACGGTCGCCTTCGCCCCCGCGCCGGTGACGATCAGGCTGTGCGGGAAGATCGCGCTCCCCTCGCCCGACAGCCAGTGGAACACCTCTACCGGCCGCGACAGGGAGACGTCCTTGGGCACGTGCAGGAAGAACCCGTCCCGCAGGCGGGCGCGGTGCAGCGCGGCGAACTTCGCGCCCCCCAGCTTGGCCGGCTCACGCACGAAGGCCAGGTGGACGAGATCCTCGTTCTCCTCCAACGCCTGCGACAGCGGCTTGAAGATCACCCCCTTGGCCGCGAACTCCTCGGCCAGCAGCGGCTCGGCGATCAGGCGGTCGTTGGCGAACACGATCCGGCCGGCGTTCTCCTCGAGCGCGACCGAACGCGTGATCAGGTCCGCGGCCACCGCAGCGCCCACCTCCGGCGCGTCGGCGTAGGCCCCGAAGTCGAGCCGCTTCAGGTCGGCGAAGCGCCACTCCTCGTCCGTGCGCACCGGCATCGGCAGCCCGAGGAATTCGGCCCAGGCCTCCGCCCGCGCCTCGCGGTACCAGGCAGGCAAACTCGCCGCGACCTCCTCGGGCCCATCAAAAAACGACCGCCTCACAACAGTATCGGGATCTAGCAACACTTCAGACACGGTTTGTGATTCTTCCATCTGTCATTCGACATTCCGGCGCTAGCCGACAGACCCCTCCATCTCCAGGTCGATCAGCCGCTTCAGCTCGACCGAATACTCCATCGGGAACTCGCGCACCAGGTCGTTGACGAAGCCGTTGACGCTCAGGCTCATCGCCTCCGCCTCGCTCAACCCGCGCTGCTGCATGTAGAAGATCTGCTCCTCGCTGACCTGGCTGACGCTGGCCTCGTGCTGGGTGGCGTGCTGGTTGCCGCGCACCGTGATCGCCGGGTAGGTGTCGGTCTGGCTCCTGGCGTTGATCAGCAGCGCGTCGCACTCGGTGTTGTTCTTGCAGCCCTTGAGGTGCTTTGGGATGTGCACCTGGCCGCGGTAGGTCGAGCGGCCCTCGCCGACGCTGATCGACTTCGAGACGACGTTCGAGCTGGTCTCGTCTGCGGCGTGGATCATCTTCGCCCCCGTGTCCTGGTGCTGCCCGTCGTTGGCCAGCGCGATGGAGATCACTTCGCCGCGCGCCTTGCGCCCCTTCATGATGACGCCCGGGTACTTCATCGTCAGGCGGCTGCCGATGTTGCAGTCGATCCAGCGGATCTCCGCGTCCTCGTGTGCCAGGCCCCGCTTGGTGACCAGGTTGAACACGTTGGCGCTCCAGTTCTGGACGGTGATGTACTGGATCTTCGCACCCTTCATCGCCACCAGCTCGACCACCGCGCTGTGCAGGGTGCTAGTCTCGAACTTCGGCGCCGTGCAGCCCTCCATGTAGGTCACCTCGGCGCCCTCGTCGACGATGATCAGGGTCCGCTCGAACTGGCCGAACTGCTCGGCGTTGATCCGGAAATAGGCCTGCAGCGGGTGCTTCACCTTCACGCCCGGCGGC
Organism: Verrucomicrobiales bacterium; assembly: GCA_028280355.1. Lineage (GTDB taxonomy): Bacteria > Verrucomicrobiota > Verrucomicrobiia > Verrucomicrobiales > DEV007 > JANQMB01. The sequence goes on along the minus strand of JANQMB010000310.1, from coordinate 4,211 downwards.
ACGTAGATGAAGCTACCCCCGGAGAACACGGCGCTGTTCAACGCGGAGAACTTGTTGTCGCCGGTCGGGATCACTTTGCCGAACCACTTGCGGAAGATCTCCGGGTGCTCGGCCAACCCCTCCGAGCTGTTGACGAAGATCACCCCCTGCTCGGCGACGGCGTCCTTGACGTTCGAGTAGGCGGCCTCGCTGTCGAACTGCGCCTCGACGCCGGCCAGGTACTTGCGCTCCTGCTCGGGGATGCCGAGCCGCTCGAAGGTCTCCTTCATCTCGTCGGGCACGTCGTCCCACGAGCGCGCGGCGCCCTTGCCGCCCGAGAGGTAGTAGCGGATCTGGTCGAAGTCGATGTTCTCCAGGTCGCCGCTCGCCCAGTGGGTCGGCATCGGCTTGGACTCGAAGGTCTTCAGCGCCCTCTTGCGGAACTCCCTCACCCAGTCGTCCTCGCCCTTGACGTCGGAGATGTAGTCGATCGTCGCCTCGGTCAGACCCCGCCCGGCGTCGTGCTCGTATTCGACGTCGTAGTGGAAGTCGCCGGTGCTGCGGTCGATGTCGATCGCGGCGGTGGTCTCGGTCTGGTCGCTCATGACGAGAAGTTTGCTAGTTTGCGGTGTTCGGCAGGGGCCCGCTACGCGGCGTCCTCGCCGGTGACCCAGTCGTAGCCCTTCTCCTCGAGTTCGAGGGCGAGCGACTTGTCGCCGCTCTTGATGATCCTCCCGTCCGAGAGGACGTGGACATGGTCGGGCACGATGTAGTCGAGCAGGCGCTGGTAGTGGGTGATCACCAGGAAGGTGCGCCCCGGGGAGCGCATGGCGTTGACGCCGTCGGCGACGACTTTCAGCGCGTCGATGTCGAGGCCGCTGTCGGTCTCGTCGAGCACCGCGACCCTGGGCTCGAGCATGGTCATCTGCAGGATCTCGTTGCGCTTCTTCTCGCCGCCGGAGAAGCCCTCGTTGACCGAGCGCCCGGTGAACTTCCGGTCGATCCCCAGGCTGTCCATCTTGGCGTACATGTCCTTGTAGAAGGCCACCGCGTCGATCTCCTCACCGTCCGGCAGGCGCGCCTGCAGGGCGGCGCGCAGGAAGTTGGCGTTGCTCACCCCGGGGATCTCCGCGGGGTACTGGAAGGCTAGGAACAGGCCGGCGCGCGAGCGCTCGTCGATCTCCATCGCCAGCAGGCTCTGGCCGTCCAACAGCACGTCGCCGCCGGTGACCTGGTAGTCGTCATGTCCGGCCATCACTTTGGCGAGGGTGCTCTTCCCCGAGCCGTTCGGCCCCATGATGGCGTGCACCTCGCCGGCCGGCACCTCCAGGCTGAGGCCCCTCAGGATCTCCGTGCCGTCGACGGAGGCGTGTAGGTCTTTGATCTCCAAACTCATGTTCAGTCGGTGATGGGGTTCGTTCTAAAAAACTGGATCGGTCTCCGGGGGGGGCCGGCTCATTTCGCACACTTCGGGCAATGCCCGCGCACGGCGACCTCGAAGCGGTCGACCGTCGCCCCGCGCGGCACCTTGACCGCCTTGGCGGGCTCGGCGCCCTCCTTGAGGTCGATGTCGAGCACCGTCCCGCACTCCTCGCAGTGGAAGTGGGCGTGGGGGGTCAGGTTGCCACAGTATCGCGACGGTTCGCGATCGACGTTGACCTGCTTGACCACCCCGGCGCTCGCCAGGGTGTCGAGGCAGTTGTAGACGGTGGCCAGCGAGATGGTCGGCATGCGCTCCTTGACGCGCATGAACACCTCGGTGGCCGTGGGGTGATCCTTGTGCTCCATCAACACCTCATAGACCTCCCGGCGCTGCGGGGTCATTCGGTGGCCGCCGCCGAGGTCGATCGGCGGGTTCTCTGCGTTGGAGGACATCTGCCAGACTGATAGCCATGAGCCTTATCCTTATCAAGAATTATTCTAAATAAAAATCGATTGATGTGCCGGGGCTGGGTTCGCCCACCGGCCGGAGCCTCCCGACCACCGGGGCATCTTGTCCCGGCAGGGCAAATGGTGGGTTCGACTTGTCCCGGTGCATCGATATACTGCCGGCCATGAAACTGGGAATCATCGGTTGTGGAAAAATGGGCTCGGCCCTGCTCGAGGGCGCGGTCGGCGCCGGTGCCGTGGACCCCTCCGACGTCTCGCTGCACGACGCCTTCGCCGAGTGCTCGGAGTCCCTGGCCGCCAAGGTGGGCGCCAGGGCGGTGGCCTCCAACGGGGAGGTGATCGAGAGCTCGGACGCCGTGTTGCTGTGCACCAAGCCGCAGGACATGCTCGACATGATCCGCCTGTTGCCGACGCTGCCCGGGGCGAAGCTGTTCGTGTCCATCGCGGCCGGCCTGAAGATCGCGGACTTGGAGGAGGCGCTCGGCGAAAACCACCGCGTCATCCGCGTCATGCCAAACACGCCGGCCCTGGTCGGCAGGGGTGCCTCGGCTTTCGCCCGCGGCAACGCCGCCACCGACGCCGATGCCGGGTTCGTCTCGGAGATCCTCGCCGCGGTCGGCGAGGTGGTGGAGGTCCACGAGCGGCTCCTCGATGCCGTCACCGGCCTGAGCGGCAGCGGGCCGGCCTACATCTATACGGTGATCGAGGCCCTCGCCGATGGCGGGGTCCTGATGGGCCTCCCCAAAGACAAGTCGCTCACCCTCGCGGCGCAGACGGTCGCCGGGGCCGCGGAGATGGTGCTGCGGACCGGGCGGCACCCGGCCGAGCTGCGGGACCAGGTGACCAGCCCGGGTGGGACGACCATCGCCGGGCTGTCGACGATCGAGGACGGCGCGCTGAGGGCGACGCTCATCGGCGCCGTCCGCGCCGCCGCGGAGCGCTCCGTGGAACTCGGCAAGGTGTGAACGTCCTCGTCCTCGCCGCCGGCTACGGCGTCCGCCTCCACCCGATCACGCGGACGGTCAGCAAGGCGCTGCTCGAGGTGGGTGGCCGGCCGATGGTGGAACACGTGGTCGGGCGTTTCGCCCCCCTGGCCGACGGCGGCCGGACGGTCGTGGTCACCAACAGCAAGTTCGCCGCCGACTTCTCAGCCTGGCGGGAGACCCTCGACGGCCAGGCCGTCGAGTTGCTCGACGACGGCACGACCCACGCCGACAACCGGCTCGGCGCCAGCGGCGACATCGGCTTCGCCATCGAGCGGGCGGGCCTGCATGGCGAAGACCTCCTCGTCGTCGGCGCGGACAACTACTTCACCGAGCCGCAGCATGGCTTCGTCCAGTTCGCCAGGTCGAAGCCCGCCACCATCGCCACCGTGGAGCTGGCCTCGGCCGAGGAGGTAAAGCGGTTCGCCGCCGTCGAGCGCGGGGCGTCCGGGCGCGTGTTGCGCTTCGAGGAGAAGCCCGAGAACCCGAAGACCACGCTGGCGGGCACCATGCTCTACCACCTCTCCGCCGCGGCCCTGCCGATGGTCGGGGAATACCTGGCGGCGGGCGGCAACCCGGACAATGCCGGCTACCTGTTCGCCTGGCTCGGCACGCGCATCGAAACCTACGCCTGCCCCCTGCGCGGCGATTGGATCGACGTCGGCTCACACGCCGCGCTCGAGAAGGTGAGGCGGATGGTGGGCTGACGGCCGGCTGCCCCCCCATGTGGGGGCGGACACCTAGCCGCTGCTGGAGCGCGGCCTGATCGGCTGGTCGACCGGGTCGTCCCGATGTTTGTCGTCCCGCAGCAGTTTGGCGATCATCGCCCCCACGAGGACGACCGCCACCGCGATCGCCACGCTGACCAGAACCGTCTTCTTGCTCAACCCCCCCGTGCCGGGGCCGGCGCGCCCGGCGGGCGCCTGCTCGTCGGGGTCCGCCTCCCAGGGCGTCATGTCCTTCACCATACGGGCCTCCAGCTCCGCGCTGAGCGGCGCCTTCGAGGCGAGGATGTCGCTCTCCCCCCCCCCGTCCTCGGCACCGTCTTTGAGGACATCCAGAGATTTGTTGAACTGTTTGCGCAGCGCCTCGGTGTCGACGGGACCGTTGCCGAAACCCATCCTCGACGCCTTCTCCCTGATGGGGTCGACGTTCGATGGCGCGGCCTCCTCCTCCTCGTCGAAAACGATCGCCGTCTCCTCCGTCTCGGGGCCGGCGCCGGCCTCCGCCTCGATGCTGTCCCCCGCCCCCGCGGCTTGTTTCTCTAACAAAGCTCTGGCAATTTTCTCCGCCAGCGCCTGCACGTCCTCCTCGCCCGCCGGTGCCCCGACGCCGACCTCGGGGGCACCTCCGCCGCCC
>JANQMB010000277.1 GCA_028280355.1 Verrucomicrobiales bacterium | reverse complement strand
GGGCGGCGGGGTGGGGCTAGGGGACGCGCGCCCTTCGGCGCTCTCATCGAGAGCGCCCTACCGGTGCTACCGCGTGGGGGGAGGTTGGTGGGGAGATCTCCCGAAGGGATGCCATGGCGGTGGGGTGGGGGCACGGTTCGATTCGGAATGATTGGTCAGGGTGCGGCGACCTCGCGCACGCGGTAGTAGCGCTCGGTGGAGTTCAGGGGGACGGTGATGTCGTCGAAGGAGGTCTGGCCGTCTTGGCCGGTGATGTCGTCGTTGACGTCGATCCACAGCAGCAGGTCCTCGGAGTAGTCGAGGATGTACGAGCGCCCCGCGACGGAGGTCCATGTGACTGTCGCCAGGCCGGAGCCGGGCGTGTGTTGGATATCGACGATCTGCAGCGGTATCCCGTCGAGCAGGCGCGCCCTGCCCTGCAGGTAGGCCTGGCTGACGGGCACGTGGTGGATCAGCGCCTCGTCGATGTAGCCGGAGAACTGAAACCCCGAAGAGTCGCCGCCTCCGAAGTTGCCGAAGTTCATGTTGCCGCCGGTCCGGGCGATCGCGACGTAGGGCGCGCCCCCGACATCGACCCCATTGACGTAGCTGCGGATCGTGCCGGCGGCGGAGTCGCCGACCAGGGCGACGTGCACCCACTCCTCGAAGGGCAGGGTCGCCGCGGTGGTGTCGTGGTCGAAGACCTGGATGCCGTTGGCGAACAGGTCGAGCCCGTCGGGGACGATCTCCGTGTCGAGGCCGCGCACCGCCCAGTGGTATTCGTTGCCGCCCTCGCCCCACTTCGTCCAGAAACGTTCCCAATCGACGGCCTGGAGGTTGTTCGTGTCCCGCCAGACGAAGGCCTCGAGGGTCCAGCTGCCGGGCAGGTTGAGGTCGGCGGAGCTGGAGGCGGTCAGCTTGTTGCCCAGCCCCGGGGTGTTGGGGATGGCCACCGCCCGGCCGACCACCCCGGCGACGTAGGTGACCCCGCCGGCGTTGTCGGTGAGGTTGTCGGCGGCGACCCCGGCGATCGCGGTGTCGGCGAGATCGTCCTCGAAGCTCCAGCGCGCGACCACCAGTGAGGCCGGGTGGCTGTCGGGGTCGGTGGGGTCGAAGCCGGCGTCGATCTCCGCCTTGTCGCCGAAGCCGTCCTCGTCGGTGTCGAATTTGTTCGGGTCGGTCCCGGGCTGGGCGAGGTCCACGAAGGCGAGGTCAGGGTTCTCGACGTCGTCACGCAGGCCATCGCCGTCGGTGTCGGCCAAGCGCGGGTCGGTGCCGGTGTCGGTGGCGCCGTTCCATACGCCGGTCAGGGTCTCGTCGCCATCCTCGATGGTGTCGCCGTCCGTGTCGGGGTCGTCCGGGTCGGTGCCGAGGTCGTTCTCCTCCTGGTTGGTGAGGCCGTCGTTGTCATTGTCGCCGTCGGGGTTGGGGACGGCCAGCAGCGCCATGCGGCCGTCGACGTAGTTCTGATCCACGGCGCTGTCGTGGATCAGGACCTCGTCCATCCTCCCGTTGTGTGGCAGGCCCGGGGCGTTGGCGGAGTCGCCGATGCCCAGGCTGTCGGAGGTGCTGTCGAGGGGGATCGGCGGGCCGGTGAACACCGAGAGGCCGTCGACCCAGGCCTCGGAGCCTGCCGCGGAGCTGGTGATGGCGAGGTGGTGCCACCGGCCGTCGGCGAAGTCGGTCGCCGGGGAGGTGTTGGCCTGGAACACCTCGTTGGCCCCACCGGCCAGCCCTTCGAAGAAATCGAAATCGCCGCCCAGGATGGCGAAGTGATAGTCGTTGCCGACGCCGTCCCATTTCAGGACGAGCCGCAGCCACCCCGGGGTCGCTGTCCCGACGCTGACGAAGGCCTCGATGGTCCAGGTGTCGCCGTCGATGTCGAGATCCGCCGAATCGGGGGCGGTGAAGTAGTTGCCGTCGAAGAGCACCGCCTGGCCGCCCCCCGCCCCGGGGACGAAGGTCGGCGACGCGTTGCCGGAACTCCCCTGGACGTAGCTGAGGTGGTCGGCCACTCCCCCGCCCGCGGCGGTGTCGTCGAGGTTGCCCTCGAAGGAGTATTGGGCGACGACATCCGCGTCGGCGGACGGGAGGGGGCTGGCGATGAGGCCGGCGGCGAGGGCCAGCCGGAGGGTCGCGAACGGGGTCGGAGTTTTCGCGTTCATTTCTCGGTGTCTGTGAGGGTGTCCGCCGGGCACAGCTCCGCCGGGTCCCCGCCCCTGGGGCGGGGGGTGCATCCGGTTCTCGGGGTGCTTCCCCGAGAACCGGCTACGGGGGGAGCGGCGCGCCCGTCAGCGGCGGCGGCGCAGCAGCAGCGCCAGGCTGCCGAGGGCGAGGGCGAAAGCAGATGGCTCGGGGACGAGCAGGGCAGCCCGCCCGTTGATGTAGTTCTGGTCGACCGCGGTGTTATGGATGCGCACCTCGTCCATCCAGCCGAGGTGTCTAAACGCGGGGAACGCGCCAGTGGAGTTATCCCCAAGGCCGAGGTTGTCAGTCCCGCTAGGCAGCGTGATCGCCCCACCAGTGAACACCGAAACGCCGTCGATCCAAGCCTGGGAGCCGGTGGGCGAACTGGTGACGGCGAGGTGGTGCCAGCCGTCGGTGAAATCGGTCGCCGGTGCCGTATTCGCGTCGAAGACCTGGGAGTTTCCAGCTCCCTCGAAGAGGTTGAAGTCCTGGCTTTCGAGCGCGAAGTGGTATTCGGTGCTCGAGTCCCACTTCAATACCAGGCGGTGCCAGTTAGCGGTCGGTGTGGTCACATGGACGAAGGTCTCGATGGTCCAGGTGTCGCTGTTGATGTCGAGATCCGGCGAGTTGGTGGCGGAGAAGAAGTTGCCATCGAAGAGGGCGGCCTGGCCACCGAGCCCCGGGACGCCGGCGATATACTGTGGCGTGGCGCTGCCGGAGGTTCCCTGGCCGTAGGTCAAGGTGTCGGCGGTCCCGCCACCCGCAGCGGTGTCGTTGAGGTTCCCCTCGAACGAATACTGGGCGACCACCGCGGCGCTGGCGGCGGGGGATCCGGCCAGCGCGATCGCGCTGATGAGGCCTAGGGTTTGGTGAGGTTTGGATCGTTTTGTCTTCATTGCAGTGTTGGGTGTGTTGTCGTGAGCTATCGGGGGACAGGTGGGAGAGCTTTCGGAGTGCCCCGGTATCAGGGGTTGGCGAGCAGGCGGACGGCGTCTTGCGAGAGCATCCGGTCGAAGATGTAGAGTTCGTCGAGCACCGCGTTGCAGGACTTGGCGTGGTTGGACCTCGATCTCCCCACTATCAGTGGCGAGGCGCCGGCCGTCCCGGTGATGGTATCGACCGGGCCCTCCGCCCCTCGCTGAGATGAGACGAACCTCGCCCGGTCCGCTTGCCCATCGAGATAGAACTGCACCTGCGGCCTGCCCCGGGGGTCGTACTTGCCCCCGAAACAGATGGCGACGTGGTGCCACTCCCCTTTGGAGATGTTGCCGGTACCGATAAACCAGGCCTGGGAGCCGAACATGAGCTGCAACCGGGTGGCCGCGGTCGGCTTCGTCAGGGGTGCCGCGGGGTTCGAGAACTCGAAATGTGTCGCGCGGACGATCCACTCGGACTTCGCTGCGGTCTCGTTGAATGGCCCCCAGTTGACGAGGGTTGCATCGTAGCCGGTCGGCTCCTCCGGCAGCTTGATCCAGAAGGCGACCGTTCGCGGTTGGTCACCAGAGATCCCCGGCCAGTTTGAGACGAGCCCGTCGTTGTTAGAGCCGAAGGCGAGGGCGGCGCCGACCCGACCCGGTACGACCTCAGGCCCTCCCCCGGCGGCATCGGCAACCTGGAGCGCCGCCGCCGCGACATCGGGGCTGGACCCCCTCGCCGGCAGGCGGCCATCGTGGATGCTGTCGAATGGCCAGTGGAGATGGGAGGACAAGAGGTTCTCCTCCGGCAGTTCGGTGAAGAAGGGATCCTGCTGGAAGGCGACTTCCGTCCAGCCCCCGTCGTCGCCCGCCGCGCGCGCCTCGTATCCGGCCAATTCGACCGTCTGGCCGGAGCCGTGGTGGTTGCGGACGCTGACCAGGCCGGCGAAGACGTGTATCTGGTCGAGGGCGCCGGGTTTCGACACCACCCCGAATTCCGTGCCGAGGTCGGTGAGGAGGAAGTCCGGGGTATCGACCTGGAAGCCGATCGCCCCCTCCGCGACCTCGAACCAGGCGGTGCCCTCGGCGAGGGCGACCAGGCTCTCGTTGCGGAGGGTGAAGTCGGCGGGGGCGCGGACGATGCCCCGGACGCCGGAGCCGAATTTGAGCTCGAGCATGCCGGAGAGCAGCCTCACGCGGGAGCCGACGGCCAGCTCGCCGCCCTCCGGTGCCTCTGCGCCGTCGGCGGTGTCGTGGGTGACGGCGAACTGGGATTCGGGGGAGACGGTGAAGCGTGCCAGCGGTGCCTCCGGCAGGGCGATGAAGATCGAGGCGACCCCGGCGACGACGATCGCCGCGGCGGCGGTCAGGGCCGCGATGCGCAGCGCGCGGCGTTTCTGGCGGGCCAGCACGCGGTCCATCGGCACGACCTTGCCTGGGGGAGGGGGGATCAGGGAGCGCTGGTCGAGCACGCTGTGGATCTTGGCGGTCTCGATGTACAGCAGGCGCGCCGCCTCGTCGCCCGCGAGCACCTGTTCGAGTTCGGCGAGTTCGTCCGGCGAGATCTCGCCGTCGATGAGCCGCTGTATCGCCTCTTCTAGTGCCGGTCCTGTCATGCGGTTCCTCCCATCGCTGCGATCCTGCGGCGGACGCACTCACGGAGTTTGGCGCGGATCCGGAACAGGGTGACGCGCAGCGTGCCGGCGCTGCGCCCGGTGTCGGCCGCGTGGGACTCGAGGCTGTTGGTTCGCGAGTAGCGGGCCTCGACGATGGCGCGGTCGGCAGGTCTCAGTTGCGAGAGGCACTGGTCGAGGGCGACCTCCTCCCGCGACAGCGTCGGCGCCTCGTGCTGGTACCAGGTGTCCGCGATCACGTCGGCGATCTCGTCGCTCAGGGTGGGGGAGTGGTCGCGCCTGGTGCGGCGCAGGTGGGCGCGGGCGACGTTCTTGGTGATCGCAAAGGCCCAGGCGTGGAAATCGGTCCCCAGCTGGAAGGAGTCCATCTTCTCCCAGATCACCACGTTGGCGTCCTGGAGGACGTCCTGGACGTCCGAGGAGCCGGGGATCATCGACACGATGAACGCCCGCATCGCCGCCTGATGCCCCGTCAGCAGGCGGACAAATTCGTGAGTTTTCTCGGACTGTAGACTCATCCCTGTTGGGATATGAATCTGCCCGCCAGGAACGTTAACACCTCCCCCCGGAAAAGTCGCGAAATCGTGGAGGGGCTGGAGAACGTCTGGAACTGCCGAGACCGGAGCGCTGGAGACCGCTCAGACCGCCCGCCGCGTGGCAGAGGCCCTAAGGATGTGCCTGAAATGGAAATTGATACTAAAGATAACGTATCAAGAAAAATATGATCACCTGCCCCCGAAGGGTTCGCGGGCGCGGGACTGGGCGAGCCGCTGTTGGAGATCGGGGATCTCCTCCTTGGTGGTGGCGACCGCCCAGAGCGTCTCGGTGTCCCTGCCGGGCTGTCCAGAGCTCCTGCCGAACGCTATCCCCGCGATCGGCCAGCCCGCTCAACGTACCGTGGTCAGCTTGACGAACAGGCGCGCCCCGAGGGGGAAGGTGGCGGCCACCGACTGGAAGACGAGCGTCTGGCGGCCGGTGCCGTCCGGGGTGGCGGAGACCAGCGTGAAGTCGGCCCCGAGCGGGTTCCAGGTGCTGAGGTCGTCCGACCAGGACGCGGCCAGCACCACGTCGTCGGCGGCGAGGTTCTGAGTGTAGGTGAGGGTTAGGATGTTGCCTGAGACCGCGATACCCGGGAGGCCGTCGGTGGCGCCGGGGACGTGGCCGACCGCGTAGTCGAGCAGGTCGTCGGTGCCGTTGCCATCGACGTCCGCCCCTGCGGTACCTGAGAAGGAGCTGCTGTCGCTCGCCCCGGGGTTGCCACCTGGCAGGGTGCTGGAGCGCCAGCTGGCGGCGAGGGAATGGTCGGGGAGGTCGGCCGGCTTGCGCAGGACGAGGGAGTAGCCCGAGCCGTCGGTGGCGGCCGGCCAGGGCGGGGCGTCGTCGTATGAGAAATCGAGGATCGTCCCCCCGCCTGCGGCGGTGACGACGATGCGCTCGCCGCCGTTGCTCAGTTTCTTGCCGCCATCGGGGAGGGCGTTGTTGCCGTATTCGCCGGCGATCGGGTGCCCGGTCCCGTAGCGCGTCTCGAAGGCGGTCTTGTCCCGCACCACCAGCGCGAAAGCCCCTGGGTCGAGGGCGAGGACCGCGCCGCCGGAGAACGCGAAGTCGAAGGCTTCTGAAACCGTGACACCGTTGAGGCCGATCCGCCCGGCGGTCGGGTTGTGCACCTCGATGTACTCGAAGTCGCTGGCCTGGGTGAAGCCGGCGAGCTGCTCGGCGGCGGTGGCGTCGAGCGGGTGGTACATGATCTCGGAGACCACCAGGTTCGCCGACGAGGCGGGCGGGTCGAGGGTGTAGGTCTCGCGTTTCGGGGCACCCCAGGTGCCGCCGTCGTAGGCGCGGATGACGATGTCGGCGGCGGCGTTGATGGTGATGCCGGAGCCGGAGGGGAGCGGGTTG
>JANQMB010000075.1 GCA_028280355.1 Verrucomicrobiales bacterium | reverse complement strand
TTGGTGGCGCGGAGGGGCGAGGTGGGGACATGGCGACCTATACATAACCACCCGGGGGGGGAACATAAGCCAAGAATCCTGTCTGCTAGACCGTTCTGTCGAAAATGTAGGAGGTTCGGTCGATTTTGCCCATTGTTCGGGGAAGGGAGGTCTGGGCATTGTTGGTGTGTCTAGAAAGTAGCGCGTAGGACTTCCCGTTCGGGGCATCCCAACGTCCAGCACATCCCAGCACTTCATTATCCTCGCAATGTCCGAAACAAACACAATCAAATCCTCCCGCCATCAGCGGGTTGCCAAACTGAGCGCGGTCGCGGCCGCCGGTGGGGCGAGCGCTGCGCTCGCGCAGGCTGCCGGCGCAGCGAACCTCCTTACCGATCTCGTCGTCAACGGAGACTTCGAAGACGTCACCTCGCCGACCGGGATCGGCGCCACGGTCGCTTCCGGTTGGGAGAAGGCCTCGGCCGCGAGCGTCTTCGCCTACAACTACAGTGTCGGCTACGACGACCGGGACGGCTCCAACACCGTGCCCCCTGGTAACGTAGCCACCTCGAGTACCGACTACTACTTCACCCTGAACGGCGGTGACGACTTTCCCGTCTTCCAGGACATCGATCTCTCCGGCGGCGCGTCGGCGTCGGCGATCGCATCCGGGAACGCGACGTTCGACATCCGGGGCTATTTTACCAACTATTTGAACGATCTGGAAGGGGGGCAGCTCCGGCTCCAGTTCTTCGATGGCAACCCCACAGGGGGAGGGGGCTCCGCCGGTGCCGATGTGAGCTACGTCGACTCCAACCTGGACGAGTGGACCGAGATCGGTGGTACCGGTTCGATCCCGGTCTCGACCCAGTGGGTCCGGGTCTGGCTGGAGAAGGATCCCGGGACAGGGCAAAGCGCCGGGCCCGATGTCTATGCCGACAACATCTCCTTCCAGGTGATCCCCGAACCCTCCGGCCTGACGCTTGGGCTCGTCGGCTTTCTGGTGCTGATGCTCCGCCGCCGCCGGCGGCGGAGCTGAACCGGGCGCCCTGCCGGGTGGATCGCCGAGAACGGCTTCATGGCGACCCCGCCTGGCGACCGCCGGGTCGGGGTCGCCCTTTTGAAGTGGCGGAGAGCCAGGCATGTCGACGTGTGGCTCGGCGTTGGCGCGAAGCCCACGACGACCAGGCGCTGGAGGCCTGGGGTGAACTCGCCGAGGCGGAACCCCGGAACCTGCGCTCGCTGTATGGCGCCGCCCAGGCGTACGGCCATCGATTCCGCATCGAGAGGGCGTTGGAGATCGCTGAGCAGATCCGCGGGCTCGACCCGGGTTCGGCGAGGGTGCTCGCGTCGGTTGGCGATTTGCAGCGGGGGTTCGGCTTTTTGCCGGAGGCGCATCTGGCCTATGAGGCGGCGGCGGCCTGCCCGGACGCGACCCCTGAGGGGCTTCTGGCCCTGGCGGACAGCCACGGGCACATGCGCCAGTTCGACGCCGCCCACGCTGCCGTCCGGCGCGCGGTGGACATCGGCGGCGCCACGGCGCGCGCGCTCCTCACGAGCGGCAAGCTATACGGTGGGGCGAAGGAAGACGGTGCGGCGGAGGCCGCCCTGCTGAAGGTCGTCCGGATGGCCCGGCCAGACGACGAGATCCGCGTGGAGGCGCTCGGCGAACTGGCGCTCTTGCGGGATCGCCAGGGCGACTTCGAAGAGGCGTTCCGGTTGGCCGGGCAGGCAAAGGAGATCCACCTCGGGCGGTGTGGGGCCGAGAAGGCGGCGAGCGACCACGTCACGCGCCGGTTCGCACAGCTGGCGGACGCGGTGTGCGAGGCCGACTTCGCCCGCTGGGCGGAGAGTTCGCCGAGGCCGCAGGGCGAGCCCTCGCCGGTCGCCCTGACTGGTTTTCCGCGGTCGGGGACGACCTTGTTGGAGCAGGTGCTCGACGCCCACCCGCAGGTCACCTCGTCCGAGGAGATCGACGTCCTCGCCAGGGAGATCGTCCCGTCCCTGCACGGGGGCGTCTCGGCGCGCGAGCCGCTCATGCGGGTGCTCGACCAGTTGCGGCCGGACGAGATCCTCCAGTTCCGCAAGTTCTATTGGCGGGCGTTGCGGCTGCCGCCTTGCCCGGGGGGCGCCGGGTGGGTGCACATCGACAAGAACCCGGCGTACAACCTGCTGATCCCGTTTTTCCTCCGGCTCTTCCCGGAAGCTCGCCTGCTCGTCGCCGTGCGCGATCCGCGCGACGTCGTGATCAGTTGCTACCTGCGCTACCTTCCCCTCAACCCCACCAGCGTCTCGTTCCTCACGCTCGGGGGCACCGCCCACCGCTACGCCCTCGATATGACGGCCTGGCTCAGGTTCTCTACGATGATCGAAAACAGGCACCTGGAGGTGCGCTATGAGGATGTGGTCGAGGACGTGGGGAGGGAGGCGCGCAGGGTCTGCGAGACCATCGGGGTCCCCTGGCACGCCGACCTTCTGGCCTATCGCGAGAAGCTCGCAGGAAAGGCGATCTCGTCGCCGACATACGCCGACGTGCAGAAACCGATCTACACGTCTGCGGTGGGTCGCTGGCGCAACTACCGGAAGTTCTTCGAACCGCACCTGGAGGCGCTGGCGCCCTTCGTCGAGGAGTTTGGCTACGGGGGCTAGTGGCGTGTTCGAAGCCTGGCCCGCCGGCGGCGGGTGGGTTGCCCCTGTCCCCTTGGCGGTATGGTAGTGATAGGGTCCGGTGTCGACCAGCGGGGCATCCTGGCCGCCGAATGGCGCCCCGGGGCTGTGGGTAGGCCGCGTTTCGCACGGCTTCCGCGGGGCCGGGAAGGTTATAGGGATGGGGCAAGCGGGCCCCTCACCCGGTATCGACGAATTTGCCTACCGCCTTGGCGATTTTGCCCGTTGCTGTATCGAGAGTGCCTTGCGGAGGGTACTGCTGTGGTCCTCTCCGCGCTCTCCCTCCGCCGCCGGTCTTGGCTTTTCCTCGCCGCCCTCAGTCCCGTGATCGGCCCGCCCCTGTTGGCGAATACCATCTTGCCCTTCGATTTCGATCCGGCGGAGACATCCGAGAACGAAGATATCGGTGCCTACGGCAGCAACGAGCCGGGGACGCAGAATGTCTCCGTGTTCTCCTCCACCGGTCTCCAGGCCTATTATGACTGGGAGGGTCGGACCTCGTGTGGTCAGATCGACTACAACGGTTCGGGGGGAAGTCCGATCACGATCACGTTCACCCCAGATCCGGGCTATGGCGTCCTGGTCACCTCTTTCGACATCGACGAGTGGACGGGTGGCGGCAACTCGGTCGTCGACTGGACGCTCGAGGGAGGTGCCGTGAACCTGTCCGGGCGTTGGGATGCGCTCGGCGACCAGGGCAGCGGATCGACTGGTGGTCTGCTTGGGTTGGGGTCGGTCGGGAGCACCGACGGGGGGCGGACGACGGTCGTCACCGGCATGACCGAGCAGATGGCGGCGGCGAGCGGCGGCCAGCCGATCGTGCTGACCCTGACACTCGTTAGCGGCCTGCCCAACTACCTCGCCATCGATTCCCTCGTCTTCGATCAGGTGGTCGCCGGAGATGCCATCTTCACCGTGACCGACCTCGAGATCGACGGCGACCAGGTGACCCTCACCTGGCAGTCGACCGGCGCCTCCTTCTACTCGGTCTGGGTGTCGAGGGATCTGGTGTTCTGGTCGGAGAACGTCGATAGCATCCCCGCGGGTGCTCTGGAGACCACCGAGACGATCACCCTGGATGCGGGGGACGTCGGTGCCGACACGCTTTTCTTCCAGGTGAGGACACAGTAGTGCCCCCTCCAGGGTCCGCCTTGCCGCTGTGGTGAAGCGTCAGGGCCACCCCTTCCCGACCAGCCTCACCAACCCCCTCCCCCTTCCCAGATGAGACCCCTCTGCATCTCCTGCGCCGCCTCCCTTCTTCTGGCAGCCTTCGCTGGAGGCCAGGCCGCTTTCACGCTCGACAGGGCGGTCTACGGGACGGACGACACCCTGGTCGCCTCATGGACGAACGGTCCGGGAAGCGCGACGGACTGGGTCGGCATCTACCCGCGTGGCGTCGTCCCCGATGGCGACCCGAGTTCGACGGACTGGCTCTACGTGAACGGGACGCGCACGTCCACCGTGCCGGTTGTGAACGGCTCCGTCCCCTTCAGCACTTCGGGTCTGGGCGTCGGCGAATGGTCTGCCCACTTCCTCGCCAACAACGGCTATGCCCCGATCACCGCGGCGGTGGATTTCGAGGTGTCGGATGTCGTCGATACGGCCATCGTGAGCTTCTCCGCAGATCGCCAGTTCATCGACGATGGCCTGCCCATCGTCCTCAGCTGGAACGTGGTCGAGGGGAGCACGCCGATCACTAGCCTCACCCTCGACGATGGTACCGGTCCGGTGGGCGTGTTGGGGCAGGCCTCCCTCGGGGTCAGCCCCTCGGCCAACACCGTCTATACCCTGTTGTTGAACGGGTCGATCAGCGCTAAGGCCGGAGTTTTCAAGGATGCGGGGAACACCATGGCGTTCTTTCTCGACGAGCTCGTCTATCCCAGCGGCGGACATACCACGGTATCTTGGGCAGGGGTCGCCGCGACCCCGGAGGGCCGGGTCGGTGTCTTCCGGGTGGGGGAAACCCCCGGCTCCGATCCGCCTGTGGAGTCGGGTTACCTGAACGGGGTCGGGGCGTCCGGGGCGAGTGCGCCATCGGGCTCGATGGGCTTCGACCTCGCTGACGGCAACTACTTCGTCTGCCTGTTCGTCGATGCTGGGGACACCATCGGGGAGGGGCCGATCCGGTTCCGGGTCGGCGATGGTGGTCCGCCGCCGGTGTTCGTGACCGATCCGATCCGGCGCGTTTACGCAGTCGTCGGGCAGGCGTATTCGGGGAAGGTTGGCGCGTATGCGCGGTTGGCCGACGGCGGGTCGGTCACCTGGTCGAAAGGCGGTGGGCCTAGCTGGCTTTCGGTGGCCGGGGACGGGGCGCTCTCGGGGGTGCCGGGCCTATCGGACGTGGGGGGGAACCGGTTTGACCTCCGGGCGGAGAGCGCGACTGGGGCGGGCGCGACCGCGGAGCTCTCCATCGAGGTCTTCGCGCCCGGGACCGTCCATGTCCCGGTTCTCAAGGTCCTGTCGTTCAATATCTGGGGGGGCGCCGGGCGCGTGAGCGACGGCTACTACAAAGGGATGGACTCGATCATCCTCTCCGATGCCGATGTCGTCGCGATCTCGGAGAATGGCGGCCGCGCGTCCCAGTGGGCAGCCGAGCTCGGGTGGCACTCCTACAGCGATGGCGGCAGCAACGCGGTCCTGAGCCGCTACCCGCTGGCGGCGAACTTCAGTGCGAGCGTCTCGGTGGGGGCCACGGTGCGGGTCGCGGACGCCCCCTTGCGCGACGTGAACTTCTGGGGTTGTCACCTCTCCCCGTACCCCTACGGACCGTACGAAGCCCGAGATGCCAGCGGCGGGGATGCCTCCCGGCTCGCTGCCGCGTTGCAGGCGGAGGCCGACTCTGGGAGGGTCTCGCAGATCAACGGTATCGTCGGTGCGATGTCCACCCAGCTCGCGGCGTCTGACGCAGTGCCGGTGCTGTTGCTCGGCGACTTCAACTGCCCCTCGCACCTCGACTGGACCCCATCGACCGCCGCTGCGGGGATGCATTTTGGGCTGGTCGTCGATTGGCCGGTCACCCGGGCGGTCGAGACGGCGGGGATGGTCGATGCCTATCGCGTGGTCCACCCCGACCCCGTGGCGACACCCGGCGACACCTGGACCCCGATCCACCCCAACGACGTCCAGGACCGGATCGATATGGTACACTTCAGGGGCGCGGGGGTCTCGGTGACGGGTTGTCAGGTGTTCACCACCATCCCGCAGGGGCGCTGGCCCTCAGACCATGCGGGCGTCCTCGCCCAGTTCCGTATCGCCCCGGTCGACCTCGATGCCGATCTCCTCGCGGACGCGTGGGAGAACATGCACTTCGGGGACACCGCGTCGCAGGGTACGTCGGGTGATATCGACCACGACGGCTACGACCACTTTGCGGAACAGGCGTTCGGGCTGGACCCGAACTCGACGGAGGACGTGGCAGCGGCGCAGGTCACCGCCACCGCGAGCGGTGATGGGATCGTCATCCACCACCGCCGCCTGGGGGGCGGCCTCGCCGAGGCTGGGGTATATGCCGTCGACGGCGTCCGCTATATCATCGAGTCCTCCAAGGACCTCCTCGTCTGGGGGCCGGCCGGTGCGGTGCCTGAAGGCGAACCCGTGTCCCTCGGTGGCGGGATAGAGAGGGTCGCCTACCGGGTGGCGATTGCACAGGGCTCCCGCTGTTTCCTGCGGGTGCGCGCTGTCAGTGTCCCGTAGGGTCCCCCGACCCGCCCTTCCGGCGGAAGTAGATCAAAGCGCAGGCCAGCAAGGGCACGCCCGCCAGTGCGACCACCTTGGTGAAGTCGATGAAGAACCCCAACTCGTCGCGTCCGCCAGCGAGCAGGTCTTTGTAGATCTGGAGGGCCACCGTCCCGGTGTAGCCGATCGCGTCCGCCACGTAGATCGCGAAGACGGCGGTGCCGGCGTAGCGCGTGTAGGCGAAGGTGCGTTCGAACAACAGGGTGCCGAAGGGGACGTAGGCGAGGTAGATGCCGAGGCCGGTGAGGAGCATCCAAGTCTCGCCCCCGATCCGGTCGCGTTCGAACATCCAGGTGGAGCCCCAAAGGAGCGCCAGCCCGCCAACCATGACGGCGTAGGTGGCGGTCAGGCCAGCGCGGTTGTCGCGGATGAGGAAGAGCAGGCCCAGCGCCGCGACCACGCCTACCGCGACCGGCCGCTCGGTGCGGGTGAACGCCGCGTGGTCGTCGATGTCCATGGCCAAGAAGATCTCGGTCTGGTAGACGTCCCGGAAGTCCCGGTAGGCGGTGAGGAGCACGTAGGCCAGGCAGAGCATGAGCATCCCGGGGAGGAATCGTCGCAGGAAACGCCAGCGGTCGGCCCGCGCCATCGGCACCCGTTCGCCCCGGGGTCTCCGGTCCGCCTCGGACGGGCGCGGGAGGCGTGAGAGGATCCAGACCGCGAGGAGGAAAGGGCAAAGGTAGAGCGCCCCGGTGACGAAAGGCATCCAGAACTCAGAAACCCCGTGGTGGTCTATCAACCAGCGCCCGGTTCGCCGGACCTCCCCGCCCGCGAGGATATAGGAGCAGGAGAGCCCGACCAGCAGGAGGTCGGAGGTCTCCCTGCCCTCGAGGAAGCGGATCACCAGCCCCCAGACCATCCCGAGCGGCAAAGCGCTCGCGAAGATCGCCACGGGCCTGAGCGGCGGCGGTGCGAGGGCGAACAGCAACAGTGCCAACCAGGAGGCCAGGACCAACCCCGCCATCATCGGCGCCAGCCGGCTATAGCGCACCTCCGCACAAACTTTCGTGCCGACGTATTTCGAGAGGCAGTAGCCGATGATCTGGGCGATCACGAAGAGCGTCTTGCCACCGACCACCTGGCCGAGAAGCGGCAGTTCGAAATCGACATCCGAGTAGGTGCCGGCGGTGAAACCCCGACGGAAGGCATACATGCAGAAGTACGCCGCGAAGGCTGCCCCGGTCGCGACGAGGGCGAAACCTGCCAGCGGCCTGCGGTTTTTCCGTCCGGGAGGGTTTGTCATTGGGGGCTGGGGGCTACGGTCCCATCCTTACCTGTGGTGATTACTCCAGAGGCTGCCTCATCGAGATGACACATGAATTGTGGCGGAATTGCAACCCGCCGTGCTGGCGGGCTCCTAGTGATTCTGTCCTTGCGACCGTTCACCCCCGGGGGTGGAACTTGCGGTGCACCTCCTTGAGGCGGCGCTCGTCGACATGGGTGTAGATTTGGGTCGTGCTGATGTCGGCGTGGCCGAGCATCTCCTGGATGACGCGCAGGTCGGCGCCGCCGCCCAGCAGGTGGGTGGCGAAGCTGTGGCGGAGCTGGTGGGGGTGGACCGGTTCGTCGATCCCCGCGCGCCGCGCCCGCTCGCGGACGATCTGCCAGACCCGCGATCGGCTGAGCGGTGCGCCGCGCACCGAGAGGAAGACGTGGCTGGGGGTCTTGGGTTTGACCAGCGCCGGGCGCCCTGACCGGAGGTAGTGTTCGATCGCCCCCCGCGCGGCGTCGCCGACCGGGACGACGCGGGTCTTGTTGCCTTTGCCGGTGACGCGGATGAAGCCCTCCTCGAGGTGGAGGTTCTCGAGCAGGGCGCCGACCGTCTCGGCGAGCCGCAGGCCGCTGGCGTAGAGCAGCTCCAGGATGGCGCGGTCGCGCATGGCCAGCGGGGTGTCCGGGATGACGGATTCGAGCAGGCGTTCGACCTCCCCCTCGTTGAGCGTCTTCGGGAGCAGCTGGTCGGGCCGCGGCGGGAGCAGGTCGTCGGCGACGTCCCTCGGGACCTTCCCCCTGCCCGCGAGGTGGCGGAAGAAGATCTTCAGCACCACGACCACCTGCCGGATGCTGGACGCACCCAGCCCGCCCTTCTTGCGCTCGGCCAGGTAGTCGCTCAGGTCGTCGGTGGTGACCTCGGCGGCCCCCCCCCGCGAGCGCTCCCTGCCGGCCCAGGCTGCGAAGGCCTCCAGGTTGCGGCGGACGAGGGTCTGGTAGTTGGTCGAGAGGCCGCGCTCGGTGGCGAGGTGCATGATGAACAGGTCGATGGCCGACCCCATATCGGGCGGGATGCTCAAGCCCCAAATTTCGGTTCGGATCCGCGTCCTGTCGCGGGTAAAAGCGCGCCCGTCGGCGAGGGGTGGGACAGGGGGGGCGGTGCCCGTATAGAGTGCGTGGCTAGGGGGCGGCCGCGGCCGCCAGAATTCACTTTCGCGCCCATGTCCGGGGTTTATAGTCCCCGCCCGCGGAAGCTCGCATCCCCCGATGCCCAGAGTCTACATCAAAACCTACGGCTGCCAGATGAACGAGCGCGACTCCGCCCAGGTCGCGCAGATGCTGGGCGAGCGCGGCTACCTGGTGACCCGGGAGCAGGCCGAGGCGGACGTGGTCCTCATCAACACCTGCTCGGTGCGCGACATGGCCGAGCAGAAGGCGCTCAACAAGATGGGCTCCATGCTCCACCTCCGCAAGACGCGCCCGCACATGGTGTACGGCTTCATGGGCTGCATGGCGCAGAGCCGCGGCGACGAGCTGCTCGGCGCCGGCGCCGACCTGGTGGTCGGCACCCAGAAATACCACCGGGTGGCCGACTACGTCGACGAGATCTTCAAGGCGCGCAGCGAGGCGCGCATGGACGACCTGAGGACGTCCATCGTCGACACCGACGAGGAGGAGGGTTCGCAGAACACCATCCGCGACGGCGCCGCCGCGGACGGCGCCGCGGCGGCCTTCGTGTCGATCATGCAGGGCTGCAACATGAAGTGCTCCTTCTGCATCGTGCCCTACACCCGGGGGGCCGAGCGGGCGCGCCCGATCGCCGAGGTCGTCGACGAGGTCCGGCGCCTCGCGGGGGCCGGGGTGCGCGAGGTGACACTGTTGGGTCAGATCGTCAACCTCTACGGTCGGCACGAGTTTCCGGCGGTCGATGGAAAGAGCCCCTTCGTGCAGCTGCTCGAGGCGGTCGCCGCGGTGGACGGGATCGAGCGGGTGCGCTTCACCTCGCCGCACCCGGTGGGCTACAAGGCCGACCTGATCGAGGCCTTCGGGCGGATCCCGGAGCTCTGCGAGCACGTGCACTTCCCGCTGCAGTCCGGCTCCGACAAAGTCCTCAAGGCGATGCGCCGCCCTTACAAGGCGGCGAAGTTCGAGGAGCTGTGCGGGCGCATGCGCGAGGTGCGGCCCGACATCGCCATCACCACCGACATCATCGTCGGTTTCCCCGGCGAGGGGGACGACGAATACGCCGAGACCCGGGCGTTGTGCGAGCGGCTGCGCTTCGACAACGCCTTCGTGTTCCGCTACTCCAAGCGGCGCGGCACCCCGGCGGCGGAGATGGACGAGTCGCTGCAGCTGCCGGAGCGGGTCAAGGAGGAGCGCAACCAGGACCTCCTGGGGCTGACCGACCGCATCTCCTCTGAGAAGAACGGCGCCCTGGTCGGGGGGCGCCAGCAGGTG
>JANQMB010000073.1 GCA_028280355.1 Verrucomicrobiales bacterium | reverse complement strand
GATTGCCAGCACCCGGCGCCGCCCGGGGGGGCAGGGCGGCGGAGCGGCAATCTAGACACCTGCCGGGTGACCGTCCAAACGACCTCTCACCAACGCCCTCAACCCCTCAGGCACAAGGCGGGGGCCGATGCAGATGAGCGAGGCAGGGGGCCCTCAGAAGCCCGTCTACCTCCAGCGGAGGATCGACGGGATGCCGCCCCGTACGCTGAATGAGCCAACGCGACCCGGGTGATCCTTCGAGTTCGACGAGAGCCTTTGCGCGCACGACATCGCCGGGCAACGCCTCGAGGAGCCCGATGATCTGGTCGCGGCGATAACATCCCGGCATCGGGATCTGGTATCCGGTAAGACGATGTGAAAGCGCGTGCCCCCGCCTCGGGGGCCCTCCCATCGCAGGCTCGCCCCCGACCGGAGTTCCCGCAGCGTTCTCGAAAGCGCTCCCCTCACGGACAAGGTCGGCGGCGAGCCGGGATGCATCCACCTTTGTGGCATACGGGTTGATCCTGTCGACCGATCCCGAGATGCCTTCGATCTCAGCATCGGTCCGCCCCTCGGCGTGCGTCAATACCCACTGGGTGGCGGTTTCGAGCTGGCGCCGCTCCAAGGGGGCGAACCCGTCTCTCGATCCCCAATGGCGGGCGTCCACGACCCCGACTTGCCAACGTGGTGCGAAAGGCAATCTCTCCTCCAGCAAGGTGAAGGTCTCGAGGAGGGGAAGCGGGTCGGCAGTCCCGTTCAACTCGACAAGCAAGAGATCACCTTCGCTCTCCTGCGCGGCGAGACAGAGCTGTACCAGATCATCGAGGCTGTCACAGCAGGCGCAGCTAGCCGCGATAGGGTGGATCGATGCCGCGCGCTCGCGCAGGGTGGAAGCGTCGATCTCCGCGTTCTCGAAATCGTTGAGAATCACGTCCGCGGTTCGACCCAGCTCCGCCAACTCATCGAGGAGGGCGCGGAGGAGGGTGGTCTTCCCGGCGCCGAGAAAGCCGGTGATGAAAAGGAGCGGCTTGGCCATGGCGGGCAGGGGGAGCCGCTCAGTTGCCCGAACCGGCCCGCTCGAACCAACCGATCACCCTGTCGCGGTAAGCCGGGCCGTACAGCTCGAGAAATTGTCCTGTTGAGGAGTCTTCTGGATCCTGCAAAGCGCGGACGCGCTCGGCGCAGTAGTCGGGCGTCAGGGGGATCTTGCAGATATTGGCCATGGCGTCGCGCCATTCCTCATAGCTGACAAAGAAATTTTCCGAACCTGTGTTCACAGCCGGGTGGGGTTCGGGGTGTCGCCATAGACGGCTTCGGGATCAAATGTCTTGCCGGTCTCGATAAAGTGAAGCGTGGGGTTGTCGCCACCCTGACCGACGACCTCGCGATAGAAGCAGCTCCGGTAGCCCACATGGCAAGACGCCTCCCCACCGCCGGCGTCTGGACGCCCGAGGGTGACCTCGAGGACGACACAGTCCTGGTCGTCGTCGATGAGAATGCGATGGACCTGCTGGGTCATCCCAGAGGTCTCGCCTTTTTTCCACAGCTTGCGCCGGGAACGAGACCAGTAGTGCGCCAGCCGGGTCGCGATGGTGAGGCGGAACGCCTCCGCGTTCATGAAGGCGAACATCAGGATCTCCCGG
Source organism: Verrucomicrobiales bacterium (assembly GCA_028280355.1). Lineage (GTDB taxonomy): Bacteria > Verrucomicrobiota > Verrucomicrobiia > Verrucomicrobiales > DEV007 > JANQMB01. The sequence continues at coordinate 11,652 of JANQMB010000073.1, read as the reverse complement.
GTCTCCGCATGCTGCGTGATACAGGGGATGATCCCGTTCCCGTCAAACTTCGGGGCCAGTTCTGTTCCTTCTTCCACCTGTTCGACACTCGTCCGTTCGGAGAAGGTCCGTGGCGCTTCAGTTCTCATCATGGATAGGGTTTGGTTCCGTGGGGTCGATTCGGCGTGGATGTCAGAGACGTTCTCCCTGCGTACCGAAATGTCCTTCGGGCAATCTGCTGGTGGTGGTAGTCCGCGGAGAGCCGAAGCGCACAGAAGCCAGAGCGTCGAGCGGCGGCCCTGATCCGGTCGCTGGGGCACCGCCTGCACCAGCCGCTTCGATCGCTTTATCGGCGATGTGGGCGGTCTCCGTGTCCGCGACCCCGTCGTCGACAATCACAGCAAGCTCCTCAAAGGGTGGGACATGCTGCAAATAAGTTGCAACAGCAACTATTGCAACTTATTTGCATCAATGAAGTCAAGCTCACCGTCTGGATCTACCCCTCCCGTCTACGATGTGCTCATCGTCGGCGCAGGCCCGGCCGGTCTGGGCTGCGCCGCCGCGCTGAGGCAATGCGGGATCGAGAACCTGGCGCTGGTAGATCTGCGAGGGGTGGGAGCCTCGTTTGAGGCGTGGCCCGCTCAGATGCGGATGATCTCCCCCTCGTTCCATTCGAACCCTTTCGGCCAAGCCGATCTCAATGCGATCACCCCGCACACGTCGCCCGCGGACTACATCCACTCCGAGCATCCGACCGGTCCAGAGTATGCCCGCTACCTGAGGGCGATCGCCGATTACTACCGGCTCGAGGTGAAGACGGGGATCGAGATCACCGGCGTGGAGAAATCGGGCGGTTCGCTCGCCCTCCTCGGATCGCCCGGGCCCATGTTCGCACGCCACGTCGTCTGGACCGCGGGCGAGTTCTTTTTTCCGCGGCAGAGCATCCGTGGCAGCGAGCATTGCGTCCACAACAGCGCGGTCGCCGACTGGAGCGAGTTGTCCGGCGTTGAACACGCGATCATCGGCGGGTTCGAGAGCGGGATCGATGCCGCCGTCCACCTCGCCCGATTGGGAAAGTCGGTCCACCTCCTTTCGCGGGGCGAGCCCTGGTATCAAGACAGCCCGGACCCGAGCCGTGCCCTGAGCCCGTTCACGCTGGACCGGCTGAAGGACGTCCTCCGCAACGCGCCGGGAAAAGTCCGCTTCTACAAGAATGCCAATATCGTCGAGGTGGTCCCCAGCGGGGACACCTACTACATCGTGGACGACGAGGGGGATCCCTTCGAGATCTCGACGCCGCCCATCCTTTGTACCGGGTTCTACGGGGGGCTCGGGCCAGTCGCTTCCCTGTTCAAAGACGAGGACGGACGCGTGGCTTTCACCGAGGAGGCGGACGAATCGCCCGCCCTGCCAAACTTGTTCTACAGCGGACCGCTTCTGCAGCACCGCCAATCGCTTTTTTGCTTCATCTACAAATTCCGTGCCCGCTTCGGAATCATCGCCAGGGCGATCGCCGATCGACTTGGACTGGAGTGGGAGGGACCCCTTCAGCAGTGGCGCGAGCGGGGGTTCATGATCGACGATCTCTCGTGCTGCGAGGATTGCACCTGTGCTGTAGAAAGCGACGAGGAGATCGCTCCCGCCGAGGTCGAGGAATACGCCACCGCGCACTCATCGTGACCTCTCCAACGCCCCCATCGGGGTTCGCTCCCGAAGTCGAATCCACGGTTCACGGCGTTCCGCCCTTGAGGCTGAAGGCTGGCTCGCCCAATACCAGAGTGAGGGTGCCCCAGTGGGCGTCCCCCGTGGTCGAGAACAGATACGCTTCTTGAGGGTCTGACCTCGGCTTCCTCATCCCGCGATGGAGCTGCCAGAACTTTCCTCTCCGATCCCAGTAGGCGGAACCCGAGAAATCTCGCCGAGGGTTTTCGCGATCGGGATGGAGGGCGCCGGGAAGACCCAGCTGCTCTCCCGGCTTTGCGGGCGCCATGCCACCCCTGAGAGCTTTCGGGGATCTATGATCTCCTGCGAGACCTACGTCGAGACCGATGTCGCCTGGGTCGACGCCCCCGCAATCTGCCAGGGCTCGGAGAGCGAGGATTCGTCGGCCACTCTGAACGCCCTGGCGGATTCAGACAGGGTCCTGCTTGTGGTGCGCGCGGATCAGGCGGGTCAGCAACTTGAGAGGCTCGTCCCGCTGGTGGATGGCATGAGGGGGCTCGTCGTGCTCACCTTTGCCGATCACCTTCCTGAGGCGACCGACCGTATGAGAATGGGGGGGGATCTCCGGAAGGGGCTCGGCGTCCCCGTCTTTCTAGTCGATGCGCGAAAGATCGATGGTCCCACCCGGATCGCCATCCGGGAGGCCGCGACCGATCGCCGTGCCGACCGCTTTCGCCATCGCGACCTATCGCGGCTCCCCGCCCGCCGCCTTTCCGGAAGCGGAGCCCCTACTGGCCTCGAACGAGCCGTCGCCCATCCACTGGTCGCCGCCTCTTTGCTCCTCCTCCCCACAGCGATCGCCGTGACGCAGGCGAACCGGTTCGCCGACTGGCTCTACGGCCCCCTGACGGAGGTGCTCGCCCCGCTCCACACACGGATCGGGGACGGGCCGGCCTTCTCGACCGCGCTCCTTGCGGGTGACTACGGCCTGGTATCGATGTTTCCGTTTCTCCTCCTGTATGCCCTGCCGACCGTCCTTGCGTTCTCCGCGATCCTCGCGGTCTACAAGTCTTCCGGGCTGATCGACCGCCTCTCGGTCGCGCTCCATTTGTGGTTGAGACCCTTCGGGATCGGGGGACGTGATCTTGTAAACGTGGTGATGGGGTTCGGCTGCAACGTCCCGGCCGTCGTCGCGAGCCGGTCTTGCGCCTCATGTTCGCGAGGGACCTGCGTCTCGGCCATCTCCTTTGGCTCGGCTTGCTCTTACCAGCTCCCGGCGACCCTGGCGGTGTTTGCGGCGGCGGATCTGGCGGGACTCGGCATCGCCTATATCGCGATCCTCGCGGTGACCACCCTGATCTATCTCCGCTTTACCACTCCGAAGGCGCTCCGTCTCGCCGGCAACGCCCTTCTTCTCCCGGAGGCCGGCCCGCTCCAGGCTCCGTCGATGCGCGGCATGCTCCGCGAGGTGCTCGACAACCTACGCCAGTTCGTCACGATGGCGTTTCCGGTCTTTGTCGGGATCTGCTTCGCGGCGGCCACCCTCCACAGTTTCGGCGCCTTCGATGCCCTCTCTCGCCTCCTCGCGCCCCTGATGGCATTGTTCCGCCTTCCCGGAGAAGCGGCCGCAGCCGTCGCCCTCGGTTCGGTCCGGAAAGACGGCATCGCCATCGGGTTACTCGACGATGATTGGGGCAACTTGAAAGTCGGTCTCGGGGACCCGGCGCAGGTCCTCACGGCGGTCTACCTCGCCGGGGTCATGCTGCCCTGCCTCGTGACCCTCTGCACCATCGGGAGGGAGATGCGCTGGTCGTTCGCCGCCCGGCTCTGCCTCCGGCAGATGGCGTGGGCTAGCGCCTTCGGCCTGGCCATCGCGTGGGTTGGATTTCTGTTCTGAGCGAGTCCACATCTTACGACCGAGAACCCGATACATGTTCATGAGACCGGACTACCCAACGACAGGACGAGAGGCCCATGCCGGGATAACAGCTCTCTTCGAAGAATGGAACGACGCCCTTCAAACGGGGGATCCCAAGTAGGTGACGGCCCTATACGCGACTGACGCCATCCTGCTGCCGACCGTGTCCGACAAGGTGCGCCACAACCACCGAGAGATCGAGGGCTACTTCGCCCACTTCTTGGCAAAAGGGCCGTCGGGTGAAATCGACGAGTCCAATGCCCGCACCTTCGGCGATATTGCGATCAACTCGGGTGTCTACACCTTTACCTTCGAGGACGGATCGGCCGTGCAGGCCAGGTTCACATTCGTCTATCGGTGGGGCGGGCGCCGCTGGCTGATCGTTGAGCATCACTCTTCGAGAATGCCCGGGTGAGCGATGTGGCTGCGAGCGCCTGGCGCAGTTCGGAAGCCGGCCAGAACTCGACCCCTGCACCGGTCGCCGCCGCCGCCTGCCCAGAACCAGCCACCCGCTGCGCCCCGGCTACAGGTCCCGTGAGAAAGCCGAGCTAGACCCCGCACTCCTGGCATGTGCCATAGATGAATACCTCGTGCGAATTCATGGTGAAGCCTGAAGGGAGGAGTTTGCGGAAGCCGCCCGGGCAACCACTCACAGCGAAAACCCTGCTGCAGTCTTCACATACGAAAAAGTGATGGTGCTCGTCGCGCTGCAACTCGTAGTGCGGCGGTATTCCAGCCACCTCGATCCTCCGGACTGCCCCGCCTTCAACGAGCCTTCTGAGGGCGCGATAGACGGTCGCTAGACCGAGGCCTGGCGACTCGACCGAAGCGGCTACCAGTAGCTCCTGAGGCGTCACCGGCCGGCCGAGAGCATCCAGCACACGAAGTATCGAGGCTCGCTGCGGGGTCTTCAGGGGCATGGGCTGATTTTCGCAGAAGATGATTGAGAATCAATTCTCAATCATCTTGACGGCGCACCCCGGATGAATGAGGATCCGTTCTCGCCAGTGGAGATAACGTAGCAGCTACCATGACTGGCTAAGACTGCCTCCATCGATCGTAGGGATCTTTCCCTGCGGCGAAGCTCGCTGATCAGATTTTTTTCACCCTTCATCCATCCGATGCGCATCATGACCGACACGTCCACCTCTCCAACTTGCAGTAACAAGAGCCCCATCGGCTCCATCGGCTGGACGTCAGGGCGACGGGGCATCTGCTTGGCGTTGGCGCTCGTCGCAGCTCTCGCAACAACCGCGCCCGTCTATGGAGACGATACGGAGCCGGCCGCGAAGGATGCCGGCAAGATCAGCGTCTTGCTGATCGACGGTCAGAACAACCACGACTGGAAGGCGTGCTCGCCGGTGATGATCGCCACCCTTGGAGCCACGGGCCGGTTCCACATCGAACGGGAGATCGTAACGAGGGCTCGGATCGCCGACTTCAAGCCCGACTTCACGAGGTACGACGTGGTCCTATCGAACTACAATGGCATCCCCTGGCCGGAGGAGACGAAGGCCGCTTTCGTCAGATACATCAAAGGGGGTGGCAACCTTGTCGTTGTCCATGCAGCCGACAACTCGTTCCCGGAGTGGAAGGAGTACAACCAGATGATCGGGTTGGGCGGCTGGGGGGGGCGCGACGAGAAGGACGGCCCCTACGTCTATTGGGAGGACGGCGAGATCGTCCGGGATGACTCGAAGGGCAAAGGGGGTTCCCACGGGAGGCCTTGGGAATACAAGGTGATCGTCCGCGAGGCGGATCACCCTATCACACGCGGCTTACCCACGGAGTTTCTTCAGGCCAAAGAGGAGCTCTACGATCGCCTGCGGGGTCCGGCGGAGAACATGACGATCCTCGCTACCGCCTTCGCCAAAGGCGGGTCCGAGCGGCACGAACCCGCGCTGATGACCATCACATACGGCAAGGGGCGGATTTTCCATACCGTTATGGGACACGATGCCAGGTCGATGCACGGGGTCGCTTTCCAGGAGACGCTCATCCGCGGTACCGAGTGGGCGGCCACCGGAGAGGTGACCTTCCCGCCGGTGGGTGCTGAAGAACTCCCCGCCGATCGCGCCGCCTCCCGCGACCCGAAGGACATCAAGCCCGCCCGTTAGCGGTCGGGTCCGCCGAGGTTCCCGCTGCAATGAACCGGTCCGAGTTCCTCCGCCTCGCCTTCGCCGGTAGTGTGGCGCCGGGTATCGCGGGCGCCGCGAAGGAGGGCGCGCGGCGCAAACTCGTCCTCATCGCCGGGCCTCCCAGCCACCCGCCGCTGATGCATGAGTTTCGCGCCGGGACGATCCTGCTGGAGGAGCGGCTCCGGGACGTGCCGGGGCTTGTCGTCGACCGCCACGAGCAAGGTTGGGTGAAAGACGAAGCGACCTTCACCGATGCCGACGCGGTGGTCTGTTTCTCCGATGGGAACGGCCGGCACCCCGTCCTTGCCGCAGAGGGGCGCCTTGCCACCATGGAGGGACTCGCAGGGCTCGGGGTCGGTTTCGGTTGCATGCACTTCGCGGTCGAGGTGCCGAAGGACACGGCCGGCCCGCAGTTCCGGGAGTGGATCGGTGGGTGTTACGAGCACGAATGGTCTTGCAATCCGATCTGGGAGGCCCGCTTCGATGAGTTCCCCGAGCACCCGATCACCCGCGGGGTCAAGCCTTTCTCGATCAAGGACGAGTGGTATTTCAACATGCGTTTCGCCGAAGGCTTCGGCGCCGAAGGCCAGCGCGAGATCGACGGGGTTCGCTTTACGCCGGTGCTCGTCGCCACGCCCACCGATGAAACCCGGGAGGGTCCCTACGTGTACCCAAAGGGCCCCTACCCCCACATCCAAGAGGCCAGGGGGCGCAGAGAGGCGGTCATGTGGGCGGTCGAGCGTCCCGACGGCGGACGCGGCTTCGGCTTTACCGGCGGCCATTTCCACGTGAATTGGCAGAACGACGATTTCCGTAAAGTCATCCTCAACGCACTCTGTTGGGTAGCCAAGGTCGAGGTGCCCGCCTCCGGCATCGGCTCGGCACCGGTGGGCGATGAGGAGATCAACCGCAACCTGGACGACAAGAAGCCGAGGAAGAGGAGGGGCAGAGCCAAGGGGGGGATCCAGCTCTTCAACGGCAAGGACCTCTCCGGCTGGACCCCCAAGATTCGCTACGAAAAGCTCGGGGAGGACAGGCGCAGAACCTTCCGGGTTGCCGACGGGGTCCTCCAGGTAAACTACGAACACTACGACGAGTTCAACGAGACTTTCGGCCACCTGTTCTACAAGACTCCCTACTCCCGCTATCGCCTCCGCGTGGAGTATCGGTTCCTCGGCGACCAGCTGAAGGGCGGCCCGGGGTGGGCGTTCCGCAATAGCGGTCTGATGTTGCACGGGCAAGACCCCGAAACGATGAAAGTCGACCAGGATTTCCCCGACTCGATCGAAGTCCAGCTGCTCGGCGGCAAGGGGGAAGGCAAACGTACGACCCTCAACCTGTGTACGCCGGGGACGGACGTGATAATGGACGGCAAACCGCTCAGGAGACACTGCATCAACTCCACCTCAAAGACCTACCATGGCGATCAGTGGGTAACCGCCGAGGTCGTGGTGGACGGTTCCAAGGGCTTCAAGCATATCGTCGAGGGTGAGGTCGTCCTCGAGTACCAGAACCCCCACTTGGATGATGGAACCGTTCTCGAGGGCGGGACGATATCCCTACAGAGCGAGAGCCACCCCTGTGAGTTCCGCAAGGTGGAGCTGTTTCCCCTGGAGTAGCGGGCGGTGCCCAGCTACCGCTTTCGAAACTGAGGCCCCAAACTTCCCTATAGTTGTCGCCCGAGCCGTAAACGTCTGTCATCATCATGAAGTCATTGCCCCCACCGCCATCCTCGCAGTCGCGGCCATCAAGGCCTTCTCCACCGGCGCTCTCGCCGAGAAGAAGGAGATTGTGTTCCTCGTCGACGGCGGCATCGGGCCCGTCTTCATGCACTATGCCGCCGAGGTTCCGAGGGGGCGGTGGGTAGCTGTTTGTGTCGGGTCGCGGTTAGAGCTGAAGGAGCTTCCTCCAGGCCAACCAAAAACCGGCGCCGGTTTCCCCTTCGCCGATTCCGAGCCAAGTCTGCCCCACAGCACAGTTGAGGAGAATGAATCCATCGGGCCCGGCGTCGGCATCTGCTCCGCGAACTAGCCCCCCAGGGGTCGCCCTTCCGCCGACGCCTTCGAACCGGGTCCTCGCGGCGCGGATTCCTCCGAGGTCGACTCCGGGGGGGGGCGGCCACACCTCGCCCACGGTCCGGTCTAGAATATTGGGGAAGCGGCCGGGGGAAACTTTGTAAACAATGTTAGAGTGGTTGATCGTCGGTGGGGGGCCCCATGGGGTCCATATGGCAAACCAGTTGCTTGATAAGGGGGTTCCTCTCGATGAGATCACTATTCTAGATCCGAACGCCGAGCCGTTGGCCCGGTGGAGGCACCATGCCGAGAACACGGGGATGACCCATCTGCGCTCTCCCGAAGTCCACAACCTTGGGGTCGATCCATACTCGTTGGGGGAGTTTGCAGCTACCGGCGCCATCTCCACCCCAGAGCGCCATCAGAGTGATGGTGGATCTGCGGATGGGCCCGATTTCATACCGCCCTATTCTCGACCCTCACTCCGTTTGTTCATGGATCACGTTCGTTCCATCGTCGAGCAGACCGGGATGATGGGGCGCTGGAGCTCGGGTCGCGCAAATTCCATTGGGGCCATCGATGGGGGCTACCGCGTTCAGATCGAGGGGGGCAGAGAGATTGATGCGAAGAACGTTGTCCTCGCCCTCGGCGTGGGGGATCAACCCAACTGGCCCACGTGGGCCAGGCAGTTGAAGGGGGAGGACAGCCGAGCCAGGGTCTACCACATCTTCGCCCCCGGTTTCAGCCGCGCGCAGATCGATGGGGGTCACGACGTGATCGTTGTCGGGGCGGGCATCTCCGCATCGCAATTTGCGCTATCTTTGCTAGAGGAGGGGACGGATCGCCAGATCACCATGGTGTCTCGCCACTTCCTGAGGAAGGAAGACTTCGACAGCGATCCTGGGTGGCTTGGCCCCAAGCTGCTGAGCGGGTTTCACCGGGAAAGGGACTATGGGGAACGGCGGAGCATGATCCAGAATGCGCGGAACAGGGGGTCTCTTGCTTCGGAGGTGATGGGTGATCTGCAGAACGCGATACTGAAGGACAAGGCGATCGCCATGGAACTGGCTGAGGTCGAGGGCGCGTCCTTTGAACCGGCCGAGCAGAGGTTACGGCTCGACATCCGCCCCTTCGAGTTGGATGAGGTCCTGTATCAGAAGGCTGGCGCGATCGAGTTTAGTTTCGGCGCGCGGACCCAGAGCCTAGGGGCCGACGCAATCGTCCTCGCGACAGGTTTCGAAGCCAGGCGTCCCGGTGGCGCCCTTGTTGATAGCGCGGTTCAGAATCTGGGGTTGCCGACCGCGGAGGACGGGTTCCCCATTCTGGACTGCCATCTGAGCTGGAGAGAAGGCCTGTTTGTGATGGGGGCGCTGGCCGAGCTGGAGGTGGGCCCCGCTTCGCGAAATATTAGCGGCGCCCGGATGGCGGCAGAGCGGATCATCGTGAGCCCGGCGGTCGCGAACTCCCTGGGACCGCCGGTTTTCCGTCGGGGTCTCCGATCCGACAACGGGATGACACGACAAGGCGGCGTGAAGGTGGAGGTCGCCGACTTGGAGTGTGTTGGACAAAGCTAGAATCAGACCGTTGCCTAGTGCGCTTCCTTTCACCGATGCCACCCCAAACACCCCCTTCTCATGAATCGTGACGAACGGCCAGAAACCGTCCGGCCTCTCCTCGACGTCGGCGCAGGGGGCGCCCCTCTCCCCGAGATCGAGCAGGAGATCGCCGATCGTAAGGGCGAGGCCAGACGGGTCGTCAACCGGCTCGCGGCGATCGTCGAGGACCACCGGCAGGCGGCGCTTCCCCTCGATATCGAACTCGGGGCCGGCGACATCTCGGCCGTCCTGGGGGCGCTTCGCGAACATGCGCGGGGCGCCGCCGGCACACCCGTCCCCGGTGCCCGCGACGAGATCCATGGCTATTGTCTCAACCGCCTGTTCGACGAACTCGTCGAGGAACCCAGCAACATCCTATTCACGACGAGAACAGGCCCCGGAACCATCCGCTACGATGCGATGAACGCCGCGTTCTGGATCGAATGCCTCGACCTCATGGAGGCCACCTACGGTTCTTCGAAAGATTCATGAACACCCGTCCCAAGCTCCCGGTTACCGTCCTTTCCGGTTTTCTCGGTTCGGGGAAGACCACGCTGCTCAACCACATCTTGCGCAACCGCGAGGGGCGCAAAGTGGCCGTGATCGTCAACGATATGTCCGAGGTCAACATCGACGCTGACCTCGTCCGCAACGGTGAAGCTTCGTTGTCCCACACCGAGGAACAGATGGTCGAGATGTCCAACGGCTGTATCTGCTGCACCCTTCGAGAGGATCTCTTGCATGAGGTCGGAAAGCTGGCCAGGCAGAGGCGCTTCGACCACCTCGTCATCGAATCGACGGGTGTGTCCGAACCTATGCCTGTCGCCGAGACCTTCACCTTCGAGGGGCGAGACGGGACCTCATTGAGCGACATCGCCGCGATCGACACGATGGTCACCGTGGTCGATGCCCCAAATTTCCTGTGCGACTACTCGACGACCGAGCAGCTCGCGGATCGCGGGCAGGCGATCGGAGAAGAGGACGGGCGGACCATCGTCGACCTGCTTTCCGACCAGATCGACTTCGCCGATGTGATCCTCGTCAACAAGACTGACCTCGTGTCGCCCGGGGAGCTTCACAAGGTCCACGGCATGATCCGTGCCCTGAACCCGCAAGCGGCGATCCACGACACCGTGAACTCGGAGGTGCCGCTGAGCAGCGTGCTGGGCACTGGGAGGTATGACCCCGACCGCGCCTCCGGGCACGAGGGCTGGCTGGATTCGTTAGTCGAGCACACTCCCGAGACCGAGGAGTACGGTATCAGCAACTTCATCTACGCACGGCGCATCCCCTTTCATCCACAGCGGTTCTACGACTGTCTCCAGCGAAGGTGGCCGGGGGTCATCCGCTCGAAGGGCGTGTTTTGGCTGGCTACGCGCCTTAAGATGTCTGGCTTTTGGTCGCAGGCCGGTGCCTTTGGGCGTCACGGGTGCGCTGGACGTTTCTGGGCCGCTGTCCCGCGCCGCCACTGGCCAGAGGACACGAGCCACATCGAGCGCGTTTGGGACGGCGACAATGGTGACCGCCGACAGGAGATCGTCCTGATCGGGCGCCACATGGACCAGCAGGCCCTAACCGAGATGCTGGACAGCTGCCTGCTCACCGAAGCGGAGTTGGCAACCAATGGGAGAAAATGGCGCAAGATGTTTCCCGACCCGTTTCCGAAGTGGCGGATGGGGATACTCTGGTTCTGAACGGGCGAGGGCGAATTGGGTATCAGGCGGCAGAGGGCTTTGCTGGGGGGTGCCCTTTGTTGTGTGGCCATGGCCTGCGACCCCTCGAACAAGTTCCCTTGGTTCGGGGGCGCTGGGAGGGTGAGTGATCGGCGCGACGTTCGTGACAAGGCGTTCGATCCGGCTCTGACCCCAATATCTAGGGGTGTCCTTTTGGGCTTCTGTCGTGCCCTGTGCTCGGTCTCGGTTTCGGCCATCGCGCGGGAGCCTGCCGGTCCCACCGAAGGATCTCCCTCCAATCCTGTTACCTTCGAGCCGGGCGGGCGCCTCGTCCGTGAAGGCGCTGGCGAGGCGGGCGCCGGGTCGGAGACGGCCTTTCCCATCCATGGGTCCTGGGAGAGCCGATTTGTTTCGGAAGGACGGGACAACCTCGACCTTTGCACCCTGATCCGCCTGGGGTTCCGGTTATACCGAACTCAACCTGAGCCTGGTTGCGGGAACCCACCTCGGCGACAATCTCGAAATATATGCGGGATACACCCACCTCCGGTTCCCCGACGATAACCTGCACAACAACAGGTTAGCTCCCCGGTGGGGTGTCCGCACCGGGCGGCGAAGTAAGTCAGGGCAACCGGGGGCGTGCGACCTTGTCGGATGCGGTCGCCGCCCCTA
>JANQMB010000220.1 GCA_028280355.1 Verrucomicrobiales bacterium | reverse complement strand
GCTGCCCAACTCCCGCCGCTCGCCCGACCTCGCCACGGACCTCCACCCCCCCACATCCCCCCCCACCTCGATCAGGTAGCGGGTGGCGAGCCGGTCGGTGAACTTGCCCTGGCGATCCCTCCCCCAGACGACCCGCTCCACGGTGACCTCCTCGGCGAACTCGATGGTGATCCAACCGGTCCCGCTGCTGCACATCCAGCTGCGCGAGTTCCCGTACTCGCCGTCGTTGATGAACTCCGGCTGGTGCCGGTCCGGCTCGACGTTGCTGCCCGAGGCGGTCCAGGTCGCGCCGGCCGTCGCCAGCGCGACGTTGTTGCCGCTGCTGTCGAACACCTCCAGCTCGTCGATGCAGGGTTCGTACTTGTTCGTCTCGTGGATCGTGAAACGGACCCGCCGCGCCCGGGTGGGAGCCAGGCGTTCGATGTTCAGCCGGGCGTCGACCGGTGGCCGCCCGACGCCCGAGTTCGCCAGCGGCACGAGGCTGGCGAGGGCGCCCTCGACCTGCCGCCGGCGTTCCTCGAGACGCTCCAGTTCACCGCCGCCGTCGCCGGCCGACCTGATCCGGCGTTCGCCGTAGGACACGCCCGCGAAGAACGCCTGCATCGCGTAGTAGTCCTCCGCGGAGATCGCGTCGAATTTATGATCGTGGCACCTTGCGCATCCTACCGTCAGCCCCAGAAACGCCTGGCTGGTGTTGATAACGACCTCGCCGAGCTCGTCCTGCCGGGCGAGGCGCATCGAGGCGGCGTCCTTGCCGATCTGCCCCGGCAGTAGCCGGGCGGCCGTCACCAGGAACCCGGTCGCGGCGTCCTCCCCGAGCTGGTCGCCGGCCAGCTGCTCGCGGACGAACTGGTCGTAGGGCGTATCGTTGTTGAACGCCTCGATGACATAGTCGCGGTACGGCCAGGCGTTCGGGCGCGGCGTGTTGACCTCGAAGCCCTCGGTGTCCGCATAGCGGACGACGTCCAGCCAGTGTTGCGCCCAGCGTTCCCCGTATCGCGGCGAGGCCAACAGCCTCTCCACCACACGCCCGAACGCACCGGGATCGGCGTCGCGGAGAAAGTCGGCCACCTCCTCCGGCGTCGGCGGCAGCCCGATCAGGTCGAGGTGGACCCGCCGCAACCAGGTGAGGCGATCCGCCGGGGGGGACATCGAGAGCCCGCGCTCCGCGAGCTTCGCACCAACGAAGTGATCGATCGACAGTCCGTCCGGGAAGTCGGCGGGCGCATCGAACGACCAGTGTCCGTCCCTGCCCCCCGGCTCCCCAGGTTCGGCCCCCGCGGTCCAGGCCGCCCCGGCGAGGAACAGGGCGCAGGTGATGTCCCGGACCTTCATCGATGTGATCGGTAGGGGTTGCCGGCCTCGAACAGCGCGCGAACCTCCCCGTCGTCCATCGTCCGCCCGAGAACCACGATCTCGTCGACGCGCCCGCTGAGCTTGCGCCGCCCCCCATCCCAGTTGCCGATCTGGGCGGGACCGAGCCGGGCCGGGTGGGCGACCGCCTGCCGGACCTGCTTGTCGAACCGGCCGTTCAGGTAAAAGCGAACCGTCTTGGCGACCGAATCGTAGACGGTGGCGAGATGGATCCAACGGCCCCTGTCAGACAGGACCGGGGAGCGCGAATCGGGGTAGTCCTCTGCCTCGGCCGAACCCGGCGCGAGGGTGTTCCCCCACACGGCGAACCGCATCGTCGTGGCCTCGTTGATCATCCAGTGGACGAGCCCGTATCCCTCCCCGCCCCAGCCGTCCATGTGGAGCAGGGACTGGTAGGGGGCATCGAGGCGGTCGAGGCGCACCCAGGCGGCGAGCGTGAGCTCGGGCCATGTGCGCCCGCCCCCCGCGTCGAACTTCAGGTGGTCACCGACGTTGACGAACTCCGGCGCGCGGGAACCCGGCCATCGCCCCTGCACCATGCGGAACACACCCGGGTATCGCCTGTCCGCCTCGAAATCGAACAGCGCGATCAGGGACGGGTCGTCCGCCAGAGCCGCCAGGGCCGCCTCGGCGCCCGGTCGCCGACCGGCGGCGAACTCCGCCAGCTCGTCGGGGTGGATGAACGCCGAGGAGCGCAGGTCGCGAGCCGTCCCCACCCCCGCCTCCATCGTCACGGCATCCCCGGCGAACAGGTTTCGTTCGGCCTCAGCCCCGGTCGCCGTGGCGATCACCTCCCCTTCGAAAACGTGGACCTCGGACACCCCCGAGGGCGGCACGTCGACCCCGAAACGCGTCCCCAGATCGACCACCTCCCCCGAGGGGGTGACCACCGCGAACCCCTTCGCGGCGGGCGGCACATCCGCCGCGAGACGACCGCGCAACATGTGCAACCGCTGGGGGGACTCGAACTGGAACTCCGCCGGTGCCTCGATCACGACACGCACCCCGCGCGAGGTGACCAGCTCAACCGTCCCCTCGCCGATCGACCGGACCCCGCCGCGCAACATCTGGCCGACGGGCAGCGAGGCGGCGCCGACCGACCTCTCGACTTCGGCGAAAGGGCGATGCGAGACCTGCCACCACAAGGCGCCGGCGGCGCACAGGGCGGCGCATGCCGCCAGCGCCAGACGACGCCACAGGGCAGTCCCCCCGACCACCCTGTCCCGCCCGGCGCCCGCGGCGGTCCACCCGGCGGCGGCGGCGGCGATCGACGAGTCGAGGTTGAGCCGCTCGGCGAACTCCCGCCTCGCCCCAGCGCTCTCCAGGAGCAGGGCGTTGAGGCGCGGCACGTCCCCGGCGGCGAGCGTGCCGTCGATGTATGACTGGGCGAGCGTATCGAGTTCGTCGTTCATGGCGATGGGCGTTGGAGGAGGGTGCGCCTGACGCAGTCGAGGAGCGTGCGCCGCGTGCGATGCAACCACTGGTAGAAGCCGGCCACACTGCGCCCGCTCCCGCGCGCCACCTCGCGGATGCGGCTCTCCGGCTGGTAGGCCTCCATCAACAGCTCGCGCTGCCGGGGCTCGATCTTGTCCATGCACGCCTCCAGCGCGTCGCGCTGACCCTGTAGGAGGGGTTCGTCGGCGGCGGTCTCGGCGGCGAGTTTGGTGACGACCTCCTCGTCGAGGACCAGCCGGTCGCGCGCCTTGTCACGCCTCCACGCGAGCGCGGCGAAGCGCGCCACGCCGAACGCCCAGGCGCGAAAATCACCGTCCGGGCGGAACTCGTCGAACTTCTTCCACAACACCACAGACACCTCCTGCATCACATCGTCCGCGTCGGCGCGGGTCGGGACCAGCCGCCGCACATAGGCGCGGATCGCGAGCTCGTTGCTGGTGAACTCGCGCAGGAACTGGTCGTGTCTCTCGCTGTCGGCGGGCGTCATTCCGGGTCAACATCTTATCTCCGGCCAACGCCCGGATTTAACGGTCAATATCCATCCACCTACCGGCGGCACGCCCCAAAGCCAGCGCCACGGAAGGACCCGGGCGCTGGGCTTGCGGGGCGGGGGACGGTCACTATAGTCGCCTGCATGAACCCCATCCGACATCTCCGCCCCCTCGCCCTCCTCGCCCTGATCCCCACCGGCATATCCCACGCGGCGACGCCAGAGGAGGTCACCAGCGCCTATTTCGACAAGCTGAAGGCTGGCGAATACCAGGCCGCATGTGAACACTTCGCGCCAGAGGCGGTAAAAGGGATCGCCGGGATCGTCGACAAGCTCGCGGGTTCCGGCGATGAGGGGGAAACCCTGAAACAGTTCCTAGGCGAGAGCGCGACCCCCGAGTCCATCGCGAAGATGAGCCCGATGGACAAGTGCAAACGGTTCATGGAAACCGTGTTCAAGCAGATCGAGGGGGTACGCTTTTCAAAGTTCGAAGTGATCGGCACCGTCGCGGAAGGCGACGACCTGCGCCACGTCGTCGCCCGCACCACCATCGAGATGGGGGGCTCGGAGATCGAGGCCGTCGACGTCAGCTCGCTGAAGAAGGCGGGCGACTCCTGGGGGCTGCTCCTCAGCGCCGACCTCGAGGCCATGGTCAGCCAGCTCGACAGCCTCTTCGGGGGAGAGTAGACGAGCCCGCACCGACACGGGCGCCGACCCCGGCGCCGGCGCGGCGGGCTCCCGGAGAACCCGCAACCCCCAATGGGCCCCCGCCGCCTGCGCGGCTACAGCTTCTTGATCCGGACGTTGCGGAACTGGACGGGGTCGCCGTGACCGGCGAAGCCGATGAACCCGGAGCTGCGCTCCATCCCCTTGGGGACCCGCTTCACTTTGCTCAGGTCGAGCGCGCCCAGGTCTTGGTCGAGGATGACGGTGCCGTTGAGCGTGACCTTGACGTGTTGGCCCTTGAACATGATCTCCTGCGAGTTCCACTCGCCCACCGGCTTGAGGAAACCGCGCTTGGCTGCCGCCAGGCCGTAGACGGAGCCGTGGTACTGGTAGGGCTGTAGCTTCGCGTATTTGTCCGCGGTGTTGTCGAGGATCTGCAGCTCGAAGGCCTCCCAGGCGGGGTCGCCCTTGCCGGTCGACCGGACGGCGATGCCGTTGTTGCCGCCGGGGGTCAGTTTGAAATCGAAGCGGAAGACGAAGTCGGTGTATTCGCCATCGGCGTAGAGCTGCCCACCGCTCCCCTTCTTGCAGGCCAAGACGCCATCGATCACCTCGTAGCCACCGGTCGAACCATGCCAGCCGGTGAGATCCTTGCCGTTGAACAAGGTGGTGAACCCCCCCTCGTCCCCGGCCGCGCCCTTCGGGCCCTCGGCCCCCCGGGCGCCCCCCTTCTTGGGGATCTCACGGATGAAGACGTTGCGCCAGCGGATCTCTCCGCCGTGGGTCTGGAGCTGGATCGGCCCCTTCTCGAAGATCGGGATCTTGCGGTCGAAGAAGTTCTCCATCACCGCATCGTCGACCACCTTCTCGCCGTTGAGGTAGACGGTGACGCGTTCGCCGACCATGATGATGCGGAAGCTGTTCCACTCGCCGAACGGCTTGTCCATCAGCTTGGAGGGGTCTTTCCCCGGGGCGCCCTTGCTGTTGTTCCAAAGGCCGCCGGAACCCTTATCGGCACCGATGTTCCACTTGCCGCCCTCCTTGGTGGTGTCCCAGATCTGCACCTGCGGGACGCCGCGCAGATAGATCCCGCTGTCCGCTTTGGCGACCGTCTTGTATTCGAGGAGCAGCTCGAAGTCGCCGTAGTCCTTGTCGGTGGTGAGGTAGAGGCCGCGGCCATCGTTGACCAGCTCGCCGTCCTCGACGCGCCAGTGCTTGTTGATGTCCTCGAGGGTCTTCTTCTTGTGGGCCGCGAGCTGCTCGGGCGACATCTTCCACAAGACCCGCGGATCCTGGGTGCCGTGGCCGAACCAGCCGGAGAAATCTTTGCCGTTGAACAGGGCGGTGAAGCCCTCGGGCGGGTCTTTGAGGGGGCCGGATTTGGCGGTCGCGACGAGCGCCAAAAGGGCAGCGGCGGAGAGGGGTAGGTAACGCATGGGTTTTTTCTGGGTCATCTGGAATCAGCACCGGGGTGCAGGGGAGCGCACGATGCACCGTTTCTAATACCCCGACAAGACCGAATCTGACAGCGGATCCGCGGATTGTATGACCGGGCACCGCCTGATACCCTCGGGAGATGTTTCGGACATCCAAACTGTCAGCTTCGCTCGCCATGGCCGCGATCTTCGCCTCGGCGGCCAGCGCCGGGCCCCGCTGGTTCAAGGGCAACACCCACACCCACTCGCTGTGGAGCGACGGCAACGACTTCCCGGAGATGATCGCCCGCTACTACAAGGACAACGGCTACCATTTCCTCGTCCTGTCCGACCACAACGTGCTCAGCCGCGGGCAGAGATGGATGAAGGTGACGGTGGTCGAAAGGCGCCGCAAGACCCTCGGACACACGACCCTGAAGAAATACCTCAGGGCCTTCGGGGAGGGCTGGGTCGAACTCCGCGGCGAGGGCGACGGGCGGGAGGTGCGGCTCAAGACGCTCGAGGAGATCCGCCCCAAGTTCGAGGAGCCCGGGGAGTTCCTGTTCGTCGAGGGCGAGGAGATCACCGACCGCTTCGGCAAACAGGAGGTCCACACCAACGCGGTGAACGTGGCCGAGCGGATCGCGCCCCAGGGCGGCGACTCGCTGCGCGCCACCATGCGCAACAACCTGGTCGCGGTGCGGGAGCAGGCCGAGCGCCTCGGCCGGCCCATCCTCGCCCACCTCAACCACCCCAACTTCCGCTGGTCGATCACCGCAGAGGACATCGCCCACGTGCTGGAGGAGGAGTTCTTCGAGGTCTACAACGGCCACCCCGGGATCAACCACCTCGGCGACGCCGCGCACCCCGGCGACGAGCGGATCTGGGACATCGCCAACACGATCCGCCTCGCCGAGCTGGGCGGTGAGCCTCTGTTCGGGATCGCCAGCGATGACTCGCACCACTACCACGGTGGCGACGTCATGCCCGGGCGCGGCTGGGTGATGGTCAGGGCGGCGTCGCTCAGCGCCGAAAACCTCATCGCGGCGATGCGGGCCGGGGAGTTCTACGCATCGAGCGGCGTGGTCTTGAAGGGAGTCGCCTTCGACAGCGCCGGCGGCGAGCTGGAGATCGAGATCGACCCGGTGGCCGGCGAACGCTACACCACCCGGATCATCGGCACCCGGCGCGGCAACGAGGGCGACCCCAAGAAGGTCGGCGAGACCCTCGCCACCATCACCGGGACCGAGGTCCGCTACAGGCTACGCGGCGACGAGTGGTACGTCCGCGCCACCGTCACCTCCGACGCGCCCCACCCCCGCCCGTCCTTCGTCGGCCAGAGGAAACAGGCGTGGACGCAGCCGGTGCGGGAGCCGGACTGAGAGGGCCGGCGCAACCGCGTTGGCGCCGTGGGCAAGACGCGCTTAGGTAGGCGGATGCCGGCAGACTTCGAAGAGCTCGACTACCAGCAGACCCGGCTCGGCGAACTGGTGCTGCGCCGCCGCCGGGTGCGCTCGCTGGACAACCTGGAGGTGCACGAGGTGATCCTCGGCGACGCCTTCCTGATGTCGAGCCTGTTCACCGCGGTGGAGGAGGCGCTCGCCGAACTCGGCCTGGCGGCGGTCGGCGCCCCGGGCGGGCTGGAGGTGGTGGTGGGCGGGCTCGGCCTGGGATACACGGCGCGGGCGGCCCTGGGGGACGAGAGGGTCGAATCGCTGCTGGTGGTCGAAACCCTCGCCGAGGTGATCGGCTGGCACGAGCGGGGGCTGGTGCCCCTCGGCCCCGCCCTGACCGCCGACCCGCGCTGCCGCTTCGTGCACGGCGACTTCTTCGCCATGGCGGCCGACCCCGACGAGGGTTTCGACCCCGGCCGGCCGGGGCGGAGGTTCGACGCCGTGCTGCTCGACATCGACCATACGCCTAGCAAATTGTTAGACGCCTCACACCGCCCGCTCTACAGCCCGGCCGGCCTGGCGGCGCTCGCCGCCCACCTGAAGCCCGGCGGGGTCTTCGCCATGTGGTCGGACGACCCGCCCGAGGACGCCTTCCTCGCCGACCTCGGCCAAGTGTTCGCCGGCACCGAATCGCGGGTGGTCACCTTCGACAACCCGCTTCTGGGGGGGACGTCCGCGAGCACGGTGTACATCTGCAAGACTCCTTAGATATCAATTGTGGGAAAATTGTGAAAATTTTGGCGGACTGATTGCATATGGCGGAGATCTGTCCGTAGATCGGCCTGCACCCTATGACTGTCTCCTCTTCGCTGAAATCGGCGTTCTGCCGAAACGCCTTTGTCCCGTCCGTGATCCTGTTGTGCTCGGCGGCGCCTTCCGGGGCGGCCGAGATCCTCATCAACAACGGCCTCGCCACCAACGTCATCAACACCGACCAGGGCATCAACCACGTCAGGATCGAGAACTCGCCCCTCCCCGCGGGCGCCCCCACCACGGTAACCTTCGAGGCCGGGGCGCAGGTGCTCGGCAACGACGGAAACGACAACTCCGTCCTCGTCATCGACACCTCGGCCATCGTGGTCAACGGCGGCAACTTCCTCCAAGACGTCACCGTCTTCGACGGAGCGAGCCTCACGGCGACCGGCGGAACGTTCAACGACGACATCTACGCCGTCGGCTTCTCGACGGCGAACATCTCGGGCGCCACCGTGGTCGACGACGTCGTTATCCAGGGTTCGGCGTCGGCGTCGATCACCAGCGGGCTGTTCGGCGACGACATCTTCGTTGAGAACGCCGCGATGGCGAACATCTCGGGCGGCACGGTGGTCGAAGACGTCGTCGCCCTCGGCTTCGCCACGGTGCTGATCACCGGCGGCTCGTTCGGCGAGGACATCATCGCCGACGGCCCGGGCGCGAGCATCTCGATCAGCGGCGGGCTGTACGCGCAGGGCGGGATCCCCAGCCTCGACGTCGGTTTCGGCACCGCCTTCGGGGGCACGATCACGCTGTTCGGGAGCGCGTTCGCGGTCAACGGCAGCCCGGTGGGGTCAGGCCTCATCAGCAACGAGTTGGGCGACCTCTCCGCCACCCTGGCGGACGGCAGCTCGTTCACCGCGATCCCCTTCGACCGCAACCCCACCGCCTCGCCCAACACAGCAGACTGGGGCGCCATCGAGCTGGTGATCATCCCCGAGCCCTCGGCCGCCGCCCTGTTCGCTGCAGGCGGCCTGCTGCTGCTGCGCCGGCGTCGCTAGAGCCCGGGCGGACCTCAGGCCATCGCGGCGCACTCCGCGTGGCGCGGGCAGCCCACCAGGTGGTCGTTGACCAAACCCGCGGCCTGCATGTGGGCGTAGCAGACCGTGCTGCCGACGAACTTGAAACCGCGCCGTTTGAGCTCCTTCGCCAGGGCGTCACTGGCGGGCGTGTTGGCGGGGATCTGGTCGAGGCGGCGCCAGCGGTTCCGCACCGTCTCCCCGCCGACGAACCCCCAGATGAAGGCGTCGAAGCTGCCGCGCTCTTCCGCGATCTCCAGGAAGGCGCGCGCGTTGCCGCGGGCGGCCTGCACCTTGAGCCGGTTGCGGACGATCCCGGGGTCCTCCAACAACTTCGCCAGCTTCGCATCGGTGAAGCGCGCCACCCGGGCCGGGTCGAAGCCGGCGAAGGCCTTCCGGTACCCCTCGCGCTTGTTGAGGATTGTCTCCCAGCTGAGCCCGGCCTGGGCGCCCTCGAGGGTGAGCATCTCGAAATGCTTGCGGTCGTCGTGCACCGGCACCCCCCACTCCTCGTCGTGGTAGCGGACGTAGAGCTCGTTGGCGGGGTTCGCCCAGGGGCAGCGTCTCATCAGAATCAGTGAGGGGGGAGTCCATCTCGCGCGCTCCTCCCCCCATCTTCGCCACGCTCCCGCCCTCGGGCAAGCCGCCGGTCTCTCGGCCGACACCTATTCCGCGCGCCTTCGGACCTCGATGAAGATATCCCCATCGACCGCACCGACTTCATGAACCCTCCCGACCACCCCGTCCGACACCCGCCGGTGGGGGGACTCGAAAGCCACCGTGGTGGGACCGCCTGGCGGGTTGTAGACGGCGTAGCCTTTCTCAAACCGCCGCAGCACAGAGCCGTCCGCCCGCTTCTCCCCCGGTGCTAGAGGGCGCCCGAGCTCCGCGTCCCAAAACGGGTACCAGTCGTGCAGATGGTCCGGGGTCGGCAAGGGGTTGGGGTCGGCGAAAAGGACGTACCCGTCTGACCGGGTGAGGCCCAGCGTCGTGGTCGCCCGCATCAGATGGAGGTCGGCGCGCGACTCGGCATACCAGGTCTCCAGGCAGTTGATCCGTGGCTCGCGGAGGTTCGATTCCGCCCACACCAGCGACGCCTCGATCCTCGCCCAGTCCTCCGGTTTCGCGCTGCGGTAACACTCCATGAAATGGCCATTGATGAACGGGGCGCTGCGCGGGGACTTCCTGTCATTCGCGTTCACCAGGATCAGCCCGTCGTCACCGATCGCCTCCCTCACCTTCCGCACCAGGGACACACGCTGATCGTCCTCTTTCCACCAGTCGAGGAGCACTCCGTCAAACACGCCCGACGCCACCGCCGCCCGGGCGCGTCTCGCCACGTGCTCCTGATAGGTGGGATCGTTGAAATCGAGGAGGAGGTAGCCCCCCTCTTCCCACCCGACGACCGTCTCGCCCTCCTCGTCGCGAAGCCACCACCCGCTGTCGGCCGGGAGGAACGAGCGGTGGGCGTCGCGGTAGCGGATCTCGCAGAGGAGGACCATGTTCGGGTTCAACTTCAGGAGGGCCGCGCGACGCTCCAACCCCGCGCGGAGCGAGTCCTCGGTGAAACCCGTCGCCAGCCCGGCGTGCTCGGCGTCCCAGTGGAGGCCGAAGAAATCGGCGCCATGGGACAACAGGTCGTGCCGCGCCTCCGTCCGGACTGGGGGCTCCTCCTCAGGCGGCTCCGCGGGGTTCCACGCCTGGAACACCGAGGGGAAATCCCTCTCAGAAACCCGCTGCGCGATGGGGCGCTCCCCAAGCGCCGCCAAACACCCGGCCAGGAACGCCAGCGGGAGCAGCAGAGAGCGCGGTAACTTTGTCGGCATCGGTCTCATCGGTCAGGCCGGGACGCCGCGATAGGCTACTGGCGGCTCCCGCGCGAACTCAACCTCAAGTTTCTCGCCGCTTACAGCACGGCACGGCTCAGCGGCCCTTGGCATCACGGGCAGGTTCATCAGCCCCGCCACCGTCCGACGGAGGGGGTACCCGCTTCATCGCCTTGTACTTTTTCTTCGGGTCCGGCCCCACCACGAGGGAGGTGAGCTTGCCGCCCGAGAAAAACAACCGGACCGGCGTCACCGTCCTGAGACCCATCATGAAATCGATCGTCCCGGAACCCGACTCGTCGATATCCTTCCGAAAGGGGCCGGGGACGACCTCCACCGCGTCCTCGGGCGTGTGCGAGCGGAGGATCCCATATGGGAGCTTGTCGGTATAGGCGAGGGGTGACTTCCCGCGACCGCGGGGCGGCGCCGTGCCGACCATAAGGATCACAAACTGCACCCGTTCTTCGTACCCGCCGCCCACAGGGCCCTCGCCATCCACCGATTCGCCCGAAAACAGCATCGCGTCCGTCGTGACGGAGACCGGGAACCCCAATCTTGTGTACTCGACGTTCCGTGTCCGCCGGCGGCGGCTGCGATCCGGCGCGTGGCGCATCTCGTCCTCGATGATCCTTTCGGCGGTGAGGCCATATTTCTCCAAAAACGCCTCCCTCACCTCCTTGTTCTCGAAGTGGTCGAGGAGCTCTTGGATATCGCCCCACGATGGCACCGCGGCCTCCTCGTCGGCCAGGGCACGATCACTGCCGATCGCGAGACAACCCAAAAAGGCTACCGTGGCTGCGGTCTTGTTCATCAGTTCATCCCTGCGCTTGTCATCAAAGCAATTACCACCCTCATCATTCTGAGGGACTCCACCCGCATGTCCAGCAGCGCGGCACGCCGCTCCACAGACGAGTCGCACCATGACCATGGGGACAATCTGGCAGATTGTCGGGCGCCGACTCCTTCTCGCGCTCGATCACCGCTCTCCAGCGTTCCTGCGTCTGCCGCCTCTCCTCCTCAGCCCGCTCTTCGAACTCCTTCATCTTCCGCTTGTACTCCTCGCTCTGCTGCTCAAGGTGCCGCTCCCTCTGCACCACCGAATCGTCGGAAGGGAACCCCAGTATCTCCGTGAGCTCAGCGGGGGTGAGCTCGGCATCGATGGCGCCGTAATGCGCTTGGCGCTCCGGCAAGCCGCGGTCGACAAACTCGTCGAAATCCCCAGCCAGATAGTAGAACGGCTCGTCGGTGCGATATCCGATCTCGTGGTCAAACTTGAGCACCGTCGGATCGGCGCGCGTCCGGTAGTCGAGAACCAACATATCACCGTTGCCCTCACCCCCAATGGGGACGAGACCGCGTTTCAGGTCCCAGATGTTCGACTCGCAAGCGTCTCTGATCGTCTGCGACACGAACTCAAAATGGGGCGTCTCGAGGGCGAACAGACCGAAGATCGAGGACTCGCAATAGGATCCCGATATCTGGATCGTGGGCTCGTCTTCGATCAGCCAGACGCGCTTCAACGTTTCCGGGAAGACGACACCCAGGTGCCGCTCCAAGGAGCGCGCGACACCGGGTGGCTCCGCCCGGCATCCTTCGAGACGGAGCACTTTGAGAAGCTGTTCGTCAGTGAACATAGTATCCTGGAATGGCCTCGGGGGATAACCTACGACACCCGTTCGGAAGATCCGGTTCAGCCATCGTAGGGCCGGGCGTCTCGGGTCAACCACACCCCGCGATCCGGCTGACCGATCCGGGGATCCTATCGAGGTCGGGGCGAGGCGGCAAGCGCCTAGCCCACCGGCAACTGGTAGACCGGGGAGCCCGCGACCCCCTGCCCTAGGTGCCCGTCACCTCCCTGGCCCTAGACGTCGACGTTCTCGCTGAAGCATCGATGTACTTCCGGAAACACAGCGCGCTCACCAGGGAGGCGATGCCGCCAGATAGGCCGAGCAGACCCACCTTCCACCCAACACCGTCGCGGAACAAGGCGAAGGCTCCCCCGGTCAACAACACCGCCCCTGCAACGCCGAAGAGGACGGACGCCATCCTATACCGAATTTGATCCCTCATCGTCATCGGCGGTAACAGGAAACGACGACGCCGCAACTCGACGGGACCCATGGCGGCGCTAGAGGTAGCGCACCGGGGAGGACGCAAGGGCATCGCCCGCCCCCTCGAGCCCGAACGCCCCAAGGCCCACCCGCCTAGCGGATGATCCCGCGCTCGCTACCCTCGATGAAACGCACCAGCTCGTTGACCGGGTGGTCGGCGGGGTCGGCGAGGTGGCGCTCTTTGATCTGGGCGACGGCGTCGGCGACGTTGAGCTTGCGGCGGTAGATGGTCTTATAGGCCTCCTTGAGGGCGCGGATCTGGTCCTCGGGGAAACCGCGGCGTTGCAGGCCGACGGTGTTGACGCCGCGCACCACCGCCGGGTTGCCGTCGGCGATCATGAAGGGCGGCACGTCCTGGACGATCTTCGAGCAGCCGCCGGTGATGGCGTGGCGCCCGACCCTACAGAACTGGTGCACGGCGGTCAGCCCGCCGAGGATCGCGTGTTCGCCCATCTCCACGTGGCCGGCGAGCGTGCCGTTGTTGGAGAAGATCACCCCGTCCCCGACGGCGCAGTCGTGGGCGACGTGGGCATACGCCAGGAAGTTCCCGCCGTTGCCGATGACCGTCTTGTCGCCGGGCGAGGTGCCCCGGTTGACCGTGACGAACTCGCGGAAGGTGTTGTCGTCGCCGATCTCCAGGTAGGTCGGCTCGCCGCTGTATTTCAGGTCCTGGCTGCGGCCGCCGATCGCCCCGTGCGGGTAGAACTCGTTCCCCGCGCCGATGTCCGCCGGGCCGGAGATCGTCACGTGGCTATGCAGGGTGCAGCGGCCGCCGAGCCGCACCCCGGCGCCGACCACGCAGTAGGGGCCGACCACGGTGCCCTCGCCGATCTCGGCGTCGGGGTCGACCACGGCGGTCGGGTGGATTTCGGTGCTGGGCACGGCGGAGATTCGACCACCTGCCCAGCCCCCGCAAGGGCGAGAACCCGGATCGCGCAGATTTCGAGCCGGCCGCTACCTCGACAGCAGGCTGAACTTCAGTTCGCCCTCGGAGACGACGGTGTCGTTGACGATGCAGCGGCACTTCGCGTGGCCGATGCTGCTCTTGATCTTCAGCGCCTCGCCCTCGATGAACAGCGTGTCCCCGGGCATCACCGGCTTGCGGAACTTGACCTTATCGGCGCTCATGAAATAGCCGATCTTGCCCTGGTTCTCGGGTTTGCGCAGCAGCATGATGCTGGCCAGCTGCGCCATCGCCTCCAGCTGCAACACCCCGGGCATCACCGGGTGGCCGGGGAAGTGCCCCTGGAAGAAGGGCTCGTTGATGGTGACCGACTTCACCCCCGTGCACTTGTTGTCGCCCTCGAACTTCACGATGCGGTCGAGCAGCAGGAAGGGGTAGCGGTGCGGCAGGATCTGCATCACCTCGTTGATGTCGAGGGTGCCCTCGCCGGTGGGGATGTTGACCGGCGGGGTCATCGCGACCATCTGCCCGAACTCTTTCTTGAGGCGGCGCGCCATCTCGGTGTTCGGCCCGTGGCCGGGCTTGACGCAGATCACGTGGCCCATGATGCGCTTGCCGGAGAGCATGAGGTCGCCGACCACATCGAGGATCTTGTGGCGCGCGAACTCGTCCTCGTAGCGCAGCGGCTCCTTGGAGAGGATCGAGTCGTCCCGCACCACGACGGCGTTCTCGAGCGAGCCCCCCTTGATCAGGCCCTTCTCCAAAAGGGGCTCGACGTCCTCGTAGAACACGAACGTCCTGGCCGGCGCGATCTCCCTCTCGTAGGTCTCGGGGGTGATCTCGGTGGAGAAGTACTGCGTCATGCGCCCGTCCGGCCCGACCTGGGTGCAGGAGACCCGGAAGGCCTTGTCCGGCACGATGGTGATGAGCGAGCCGTCGCCGACCTCGATGTGGATCGGTTCGCGCACCTCGAAGACGCTGGACAGCTGCTCCTGCTCCTCGACCCCGGCCTTCTTGATACACTCGACATAGGGCTTCGCGGAGCCGTCGCCGATCGGCGGCTCGTTGGCGTCCATCTCGATGATCGCGTTGTCGACCCCCATCCCGGCCAGGGCGCTGATGACGTGTTCGACGGTGTGGACCTTGACCGAGCCCACGGCGATGGTGGTGGCGCGCTCGACCTGCTGGACGTTGTCGACGACGGCCGGGATGAACGGCTGGTCGGGCAGGTCGATGCGGCGGAACAGGATGCCGTTGTTCGCCGGTGCCGGCTTCATGGTGAGGGTGACCTTCTCCCCGGTGTGGAGCGAGGTCCCCTCGAGCGAGGCCGAGCTGGCGAGCGTGCGTTGGCAGGGGATGGGCATTCTAGGAAAGGTGGCAGCTGTGGGGTAACAAGTATCGGTGGGTAGGGGAAGGGCAAAAGGCAGTGCGGGAGGCCGGCGGGCCGCCCAGCGCCCCGCCCGAGGTAGGCCGCCACCCAGGGGGCGGCCGGCCGAGCGCCCCGCCGCGCCCCTAGACCAGAGCGTCGAGCTTGGCGGCGATGGCGTCCTTGCTGGTGACACCGACGACCTGATCCTTCACCTCGCCGCCCTTGAAGAAGAGCAGCAGCGGGATCGACTTCACCCCGTATTCGGCGGCGAGCGCCTGGTTCTCGTCGACGTTGACCTTGCCGATCTTGACCGTGTCACCCTTCTCGGCGGCCAGCTCGTCGAGGACCGGGCTGAGCATCTTGCACGGCCCACACCACTCCGCCCAGAAATCGACGAGGACGGGTTTGTCGCTGTTCTTGACTTCGCTCTCGAAAGAGTCTGCGCTGAAGGTGACAACGTTCTCTGAGGCCATGGTGTGTCGTGGTTGGTGGTGGATGGGACTATCGGCCGACCCTCGCGAACCGGTGGCGGGCCGTGCTGCGGCCTTCCCTACACCAAGATGGGGGGCATGCAAGGTAGGGCGCGCCCCCGTATCGAAATCGCCGATAGCGAGAACCCGAACTGGAGGCTCCGCCCAGCGACCCCGAAGGCCTGGCCGGGCGGGCGTCGGACCGGTAGGAGGTCGGGCTGTGGGACGGGCTGCCTAGCCGAAGAAACGTGCCATGATCTCTAGGGTGAGAAGCACGAGGGCGGCGAGCAAAGCGATGATCGCAAAGGGCATCGGGATGGGGCGGATTTGGGGAAGCGTTTGGGGACGTCGTGTCAGACTGCCGCAGCGACCCATGGGGGGCGCGCGGCAACTGCCGGGCTAGTTCTTGCTATCCTTGAACTTCTCGTAGGTGGGGATCGGCAGGCGCTGGGTCGGCAGGGTGTCCGGGAAGTTGTATTTGAGATCCACCTCCCCGGTCGCGGACTTGACCCTCTCGTAACCGCCGTGCTTGTAGTCCGGGTTGGGCACCGCCCAGCTGGGGTCACCGGTCTTGAGCTCCTGTTTGAAGACCTTCTGCGAGCTGAGCAGCTCGATGGCGAAGGCAGCGAAGGCGAGCACCAGGCAGACCACCGCCAGCGGCATCACGCCGGCCTCCTCAGAGTCGTCGTCGAGCTGCTCGGAGAGGCGGCCGGTCGAAAGCGGGGCGCTGGCGATGACCCCGGTGGGCGCACTCGACACCGGTTGGGTCGGCTGGAGTTTGACAGTCGCCTTGGGCAGCGGGCGCGTCCCAGGTGCAGCAGCGGGCGCGGCACCTGGAGCCGGGGCTGGCTGGAGCTTGGCGGTCGGCTGCGCCACCGGTGCGCCTGGAGGCGTCGCGGCACCGGGCGCCGGGGTAAGGGGAACCGTCTTGGCACCGGCGGGGGGCGCAGGGGGAGCCGGCGGCGCGGGTTTCAGGGGCTGGGTCGCCGCCGCGGGCGCCGGCGGCGCGGGGGGGGCCGGGGCGGGGGGGCGCGGTGCAGGGGGAGTTCCGGCCGCGGGCGGCGGCGGAACCGCCTGGGTGTCACCCCCGGGCTTGGCGCACAAAGTGATGCGGACAGTCTCCTTCTTCAGCGGAACCGTCGAAGTCTTGGTG
>JANQMB010000181.1 GCA_028280355.1 Verrucomicrobiales bacterium | reverse complement strand
GCTGCCCGAGGTGCTTGCCCGACAGCGCGGTCGCGGTGCCGCCGCCGAGGTAGACGGTCTCCGGCCGGAGCCCCGCCCTGCGGCGGTGGTGGTCGAGTTCGGAGAGCAGCGCGGCGACGAAGGCGCCGTGGTCGGTTCCCCCCGGGGTGTGCTTGTAGAAGCTGCAGTACGGACAAATCCGGTGACAGTAGGGGACGTGGATGTATAGGTGCCGGACCATGTCTGCCCCGATAGCCATCGGCGCGGGTGTCGTCGGAATCGACAGATATTTTTCCAATGCCAGGGACGGAGTACCAGCGTGAGCTCGGCGGCGCCCTCCTGAGGTCGGTCTCGCGCAGCTTCTACCTGACGCTGCGCTTCCTGCCGGGCCGGGTGCGGGGCCCGGCGAGTTTGGGGTATTTGTTAGCGCGGGCGACCGACACCGTGGCGGACACGGAGACGGTCGCGGCCGGGGAGCGGGTCCGGTTGCTGGGGGCGATGGGGGATGCGGTGGCCGCGGCCGACCCGGCGGCGCCGGTGGCGGCCGAGCTGTCGGGCGGCGGTCCGTTCGGGGCGGCGCCGGCCGGGGAGGTGGAGTTGTTGGGGCGCTTCGGACGGTGCCTGGGGTGGCTCGCGGATTTCCCCGATTGGCAGAGGGCAGCGGTGCAGCGGGTGATGGAGGCCATCGTGCGTGGGCAGGGGCGCGATTTGCAGCGCTTCCCGCCGGGGGAGGTGACCGCCCTCGGGTCTGACGCGGAGCTGGAGGAGTACATCTACGATGTCGCGGGTTGCGTGGGGGTGTTCTGGACGGACCTGGGGGCAGGCGCGTATGGCGGGCGCTTCGCCCGCCGGCCGCGCGACGAGATAGAGGCGCTGGGGGCGAGCTACGGGAAAGGCCTGCAACTGCTGAACGTCCTGCGCGACCTCCCGGAGGACTGGCGGCGCGGGCGCTGCTACCTGCCCGGCGTCGATCCCGCCGAGGGGGGCGAGGCGGCCTGGGCGGCCGAGGCTCCCCGCTGGCGGGAGAGGTGCCGCGACTACCTGGTTGGGGCGGCCGACTACATCGACGCGCTGCGTGGCCCGCGGCTGCGGTTCGCGACCGCCTTACCCGCCCTGATCGGCGGGCGGATGCTGGCGATGTTAGAGCGGGCCGGTTGGGACGAGGTGCAGAAGGGGGTCAAGGTGCCGCGCGCCGAGGTGAAGCGTCTGATGGCCAGGGCGGCGCTGGCGAGCGTGCGGCCTAGTGGGCTGGGGCGGCTGGTGAACGCCCAACTTCGAACGTCCAACTTCGAACGTTGAACGTTGGACGTTTTGCGGCGCTACAACCACCCGGCGAACTCGGGCGGCGGCGGGCTCTCGAAGCGCATGGGTTCGCCGGTGACCGGGTGTTCGAAACCCAGCTGCCAGGCGTGCAGCATCAGCCGCGTCGCGGCGACCCTCTGCCGCGCCGGCCGGGCGTAGATCGGGTCGCCGAGGACGGGGCAACCGAGCGATTTCATGTGGACGCGGATCTGGTGCGTGCGGCCGGTGTGTAGCAGGCACTCGACCAGGCTGGCGTCGTCCCGCGGGGTGCGGACGTGGTAACTGGTCACCGCAGGCTTGCCGGACGGCGGCGGGACCACCGCCATCTTCTGCCGGTCGGAGGGGTTGCGGGCGATGCGGTTCTCGATCGTGCCTGAATCGGCCGGCGGCCGGCCGTCGACCACTGTCAGGTAGACCTTGGTGACCTCGCGTCCGGAGAAGGCGGCGACCAGCCCGCGGTATGCGGCCTCCGTCCTGGCGGCGACCAGGCAGCCGCTGGTGTCCTTGTCGAGGCGGTGGACGATGCCCGGCCGCTCGGGGTCGCCGCCGGCGGCGAGCCGGCCGCAGTGTTGCAACAGGGCGTTGACCAGGGTGCCGGTGGAGTTGCCGGCGCCGGGGTGGACGACGAGGCCGGCCGGCTTGTCCACCACCACGAGGTGGTCGTCCTCGTGGAGGATCTCCAGGGGGATGTCCTCGGCCTCCGGGCGGACGTCCGCCGGCGGGGGCGGGATCGTGACCCGCACGATGTCGTCCGCGGCGAGCGCCTGGCGCGGTTTCGTCGCGTCGCCGTTCAGGGTGACGTCGCCGTCGCGGATCAGCGCCTGGATCCGCCCGCGCGACAGCTCGGGCAGGCGCGCCGCGAGGAAGCGGTCGATGCGGCCCCCCGCGTCTGCCTGGCTGTCGACGACGAACTCCATCACGGTCGGAGCCCGAGGTTCGACGCATCTCGGGGGGCGCGCA
This sequence comes from Verrucomicrobiales bacterium, assembly GCA_028280355.1. Lineage (GTDB taxonomy): Bacteria > Verrucomicrobiota > Verrucomicrobiia > Verrucomicrobiales > DEV007 > JANQMB01. The sequence goes on along the minus strand of JANQMB010000181.1, from coordinate 1,236 downwards.
ATTCGGACGATACTAGCTTTTGCGGTGCCAGAGGGCGGATGATAGAGTCCGGGCTAGATGGGCGAACCCGACAGCCAGCCGCGCCTGATGAACGCCTGCCCGACTTGCGGCGAGGTCATCGACGTCTCGGCGTGTGCCCCGTTCTCGAAGGTCCTGTGCCCGAGCTGCAGCGCGCCGATCCGGGTGCGCGGCGACTTCCTGCATTTCAAGATCCAGAAGAAGATCGGCGAGGGCGGGATGAGCCGGGTGTTCCTCGCCCTCGACCAGACCCTGGGGCGGCAGGTGGCCCTGAAGATCCTCAATCCGGACTTCAGCGAGGACTCCAAGCGCGCCGAGGAGTTCGAGCGGGAGGCGAAGATCACCGCGGCGATCAGCCACCCGAACGTGGTGAAGGTCTATTCGGCCGGCAGCGACCAGGGGCACTACTTCATCGCCATGGAGCTGGTCGGCGGTGGTAGCCTGGACGAGCGGATCGCGGAGGGCGGGGCGGTGTCCGAGCAGGTGGCCCTCGACATGGCCGCGGAGCTCGTCGAGGGCCTCAACGCCGCCCACGAGGCGGGCCTGATCCACCGCGACATGAAGCCTGGCAACGTGCTGTTCTCCGACAACGGCACCTCGAAGATCGTGGACTTCGGGCTGGCGCTGGTGCTGGCCAACGCGGACCAGGACGACGGCGAGATCTGGGCGACGCCCTACTACGTGCCGCCGGAGAAACTCTACAAGGAGCCGGAGGACTTCCGCAGCGACATCTACAGCCTCGGCGCGACCCTGTTCCACGCCCTCGCCGGCCAGCCCCCGTATTCGGCCGACACCTCGTCGATCGAGGAGCTGAAGGCGATCAAGGAGCGCCCGATCAGCCTCGAGATGTCTGCCCCTAACGTCAGCGTGGCGACATGCGAACTGGTCGACCGCATGATGGCTCGCCAGCCGGAGGCGCGATACGCGTCCTACGCCGAGCTCATGGAGCACCTCGGGTTCGCCCGCCAGCAGCTGCTGGAGGGCGGCGGTGGCGACGCCGCCGCCACGCGCAAGATGCGGCGCAAGGTGGAGGAGGGGAGGGCGCGCACGGCGGCGCTGGTCATGCTGTTCGTCGTGGTGAGCGTCCTCGGCGGTATCCTGGCGGTGCAGTTCTACAACCGCGGGCTGGACTCGGGGGACGGCGACGGGGGCGGCAACGGCGGCGGCAACGGGGGGATCGTGTTGGGCGACGGGGCGAAGTCGACCACCGAGAGGTTC
>JANQMB010000060.1 GCA_028280355.1 Verrucomicrobiales bacterium | reverse complement strand
GCGGGTGACCTTCTGCAGGAGGGGATTGTCAAACTCACAGGAGGGAGTTCGAGTTTGACGATCTGCTGCACATACGGAGGGGCAACCTGGGAGCTGTCCAGGCATTCCGGTCCGACGAACTTCGTCATGCCGTTCTCCCGTGGGATCCTCTACGACTTCAAGCTCGGCGCAGATACGGCAGCGCCGGCGTTCATCGATCTCCAGGCGCAACCCAGCCCCCCGCAAACATGGAAGTGGTGGGTTGAGCTTGGCGATGGATCGGCAGCGGGGAACACAAGCTCGCCGACGGGAAACCACCCGATCGCAAAGACACTTGTGCCGGTTGATGTGGTCGGAACCGATGGCAAACCGAGGGACATCGTCGAGATCGGAAATTGGGAAAACGCTTTCGAGAAGACGCCGACCGGGGTTCTTAAGGTGAAAGACGAGTTCGAGAAGCTAGACCCCGATGCGGTAGCGTTGAGGTTGGGCGCCCACCCGTATTGGGACAGTGCTACTGTGAGCCTGTTTTCCTTCAGAAGGGGGGAAGATCCAGAAACCGCAACGGCAGGCGATGCAGTTTTGTCCTACGACCTTGGAGTGGCATCGGACGGGTTCCGAATGAGCAACTACCTGGTCTTGGTGACAGATCTTGATGAATTCGACGATGATTTCGTCAATCCGATCGAAGATGTCGATGGCGGGGATGACACATCCAATGACCGGACAATATATGCGGAGGTGGGCGGGCACCTCAGGTATGTTATAAATACCACGGACGGACAGACTCACAAGGTAACCCGTCCGGTATATGGGGAGCTAGCGAGGAGGATCCAGTTAAATATCATTAGCATTAAGAGTAACGAAGGCGGAAAACTTCCATATTTTACCGAGGCAGAGATCCTTGAATTTTTAGAAAGTTGCAATAGGACGTGGGCTCAAACAGGGATGTATTATTTGGACTCTGGGGGGAATGAGATCACCCCAGCCTCAATATCTGTTATCGATCATCCGCAAGGGATTGGAGTCAATCTTGATGACGGCCTTGACCCGCTTGACGAAACGGCATTTCCTGAACTCGTTCTCAGTGCGGAGATGGAGTCTCTGCTTAGTGAGGTGAAAGACGGCTCCGATCAAACCATCGATGTTGTCTTCATAAGGAATATCTCGGGACCCAACACGGCAAAGGGGTTTGCACTGGTTCCCTCGGCATTTGCAGCTGGGCAAAATCCTGCTCTTGGCAATACGGTATTTCTCCTGCAGGAAGGGACTCCAGGAATATTCACTTTGGCACATGAAATCAGGCATCTATTACTTGATGGCGGAGGTCATGCAGACGATCATCTGCCGCCAGCTTCACAGGAACCAGGGCCCGGAACACTTCCAGAACATAGGAATCTTATGCGTTCCAATGTGTGGCATTCGAGAAATGTTCGTCTTGGTTCTAAGCGCCTCACCAAGGCACAGGAAGAGCTATCCCGTTCTAGCACAACCCTTCCACTACCTGCTCCGTAGATGAAATATTTGATGGAAATCATATTCTTCTGGGTCGCCTGCATAGGCGTCCTGGCGGCATCGCCATCAAATATTCTGCCGCCTGAAGACACACCCTTAGAATCCCTGTTTTATTGGGAGACTTGGAAATTCTCTGAATTTTATCCGATTTTTGAGAGGCGAGGTGAGGAGGGGGTGCAATTTCTGTTGGATAAACTCAAATCGGATAAACGCAATGACCGACATCGAGCAGCTTTGATTCTGTCGCAGACGGGCGACAATACTTACCTTTCGGATATCGCAGAAGCGTATGATAGAGATGTCCATAATGAATCTTATCATAGTTATGCAAAGGCGCTCAATCATATTGGAACTCCAGAGGCGGCCGAGTTGATGGCCTCCAATCTTGCACTGGGTTTCGTTGGCGGAAGCCTTAGCTACCTGAAGAGGATGGGGCATCCAGAGGCGATTCCAGGACTTAAGATATTTATCCAGTCACTGGAAGGCGACGAAAGTGAGGCGGCCAGAAGCACCAGGAATCACGCCCAAGAGACCCTGGAAGTTCTTCAGGAAAAGACAAGTGGAGGAAATCCTGTCCACTCAAGATCCGCCTCCGATGGTATCGGCCGGACGACCAATACTGAGGTAACATCGGCTACATCCACGCGGTCAGAAGCGAATCCGATTTTATGGCTATCATCAATCGTTGGCGTCTGCGCCATTGTCGGAATCGCAGTTGTCCTGTTGCGCTCTAGACTGGCGTAGTCGTACAATTCCCACATCCCCCAAAAGGTAGGAAAAGTCAGCCCGCTCCAGCACGACTCTTCCACTGCCCGCTCCATGGATGAACGCTTTGAGAGCAATCATATTCTTCTCGTTCGCCTGCATGGGCGTCTTAGCGGCATCGCCATCAAATATGCTGCCGCCTGAAAATGCGCCCTTAGATGATGTCTTCAGCTGGTATACATGGAAATTTTCCGAGCTTCGCCCATACTTTGAGAAGCGTGGCGAGCGAGGAATGCGCTACCTTTTGGACAAGCTGAATTCGGACAAGTATATCGACCGACAGCGCGCAGCGCTTCTTCTGGCTAAACCGGGAGACAATACCTACCTGGATGAACTCGCCAAGGCCTACGATAGGGATGCCGAGAAAGAAAGTTGGAACAGCTACTCAAAAGCCTTGAACCATATAGGTACTCTGGAAGCCGCTAAGCTAATGGCTTCCAGAATGATAGATCCCGATGCGCCCAAGCGTGCTTCTGGCACAATCGTTAGCTACTTGAGAGACTTGGGATATCCCGAAGTTATCGGGGAGGTTGAGATATTTTTGCGGTCTTTAAAAGGTGAGGGGAGCGAAAGCGCTGACAATTGCAGGAAGCTGGCTCAAAGAACTTTGAGGTCCCTTAAGGGAGGCATCTCGGAGGGGGGTATCGTCAAACCAGGCACCACCTACGATAGTCTAGGCCGGACAACTCAACCTGAAGCAACATCGGCTGCAGATGCGCCGTCAAAATCGAATCCGATTCTGTGGCTATCGTCCATCGTTGGAGTCTGCGCTATTGTCGGAATCGCAGTCGTCTTGCTGCGCTCCAGATTGGTCTAGCTGGCGGAATCGCGTAGTCTCCGCATCCCCCCAAAGGTGGGGAGATCTAGTGGGGTTGGGAGCGCCTTCAGGCGCCAGTCGAGATAGGTTCCGAGTTCGGCCTGGGGCATCTCATGTAGCCACTCAACGCGAAATCTGAACTCCTGCCCTACCGTCACGCCCTCCCGCCACCAACAAAAGATCGACATCCGCCCTCCCCTCGCCACAGTCCGTCCGTGCAGAAAGCTTTCGTCCTCGGCGCCGGCCTGGGTACCCGGCTCCAGCCCCTGACCGGACAGCTCCCGAAACCCCTGGTCCCCGTCTTCGGGCGGCCGCTGATCGAGTTCGCCTTCGAGCATCTCGCCCGCGCCGGGGTCCGCGAGTTCGTCGTCAACACCCACCACCACGCCGGCGAATACGGCGCCCGCTTCCCGGACGGGAGATACCGCGACCTGCCGGTGACCTTCCGCCACGAGCCGGTGCTCCTGGAGACCGGCGGCGGCATCGACAACGTCGCCGACCTGCTCGGCGGCGCCCCGTTCGTGGTCTACAACGGCGACATCCTAACCGACCTACCACTCGCCCCGCTGTTCGAGGCCCACGCGGCATCGGGGCGGCCCGTCACCCTCGCCCTGCGTTCGGCGGGACCGGCGGCACACGTCGCCTTCGACGCCGCCGGCGGGCGGGTCACCGACATCCGCGGGCTCTGCGGGACCGGGGACCCCGGGGCCTGCCAGTTCACCGGGATCTACGCCTGCGACCCGGAGTTCCTCGGCCGCCTCTACCACGGCCAGAAGCACTCGGTGATCCCGGTGTTTCTCGAGCTGGTCGGCGAGGGCCTCCTGGGGGGGGCGCTGCTAGACGGGGGGGACTGGTGGGACCTCGGGACCCGCGAGGCCTACCTCGACGCCCACCGGGCGATCGCCCGCTCCCCCTTCCCCCGCTACCTCGGGGCCGACGCGGAGAGCTGGCAGAAGAACGCCTCAGCGGGCGCCGACATCGACCCGGGGGCGCAGGTCGACGCCGCCTCCCACGTCGGGGACGGGGCCAGGGTCGGCGCGGGCGCCTCGCTGAAAAATACTATCGTATGGGAGGGCGGGAAGGTACAGGATGGGGCTTCCCTCGACCGTTGCGTCGTCCGCCGCGGCCACTGCGCCTCGGGGGCGCTCGACGGCGCCGACCCGTAGCGCCACAGGTAGGGGGACGCAGACAGCCCCCGCGCAGCCCAACCCCAGATGGAGTCCGACATCCTCGCCGCCACCGCCGCCGCCCTGCCGAAACTGAAGCTGGCCGGCGCCCGCACCGAGCAGATCGCCGGGGGCGGATCAGACCGCAGCTACCACCGGGTGCACCTCCCCCGCGGCCCAGGGGTGATCTTCATGCAATACAGCGACGAGCGGCCGGACAACCTCGCCTTCGTCCCCGCCAGCGAGACTCTGGACATCATCGGTGTCGCGACGCCGGAGATCCTCCACCACGACTCCCGGGCACGGCAGATCTGGCTGCAGGACCTCGGCACCCGGCACCTCGCCGACTGCGCCGGGGCACCGTGGGAGGAACGGGCGAAGCTCTATCGCGCGACCCTCGACGAGGCCGCGAAGATCCATGCCACGACGACCGAACACCTGGAGGGTGCGCAGATCGACCGCCTCGAGCCACCCTTCGACGAGTCGCTCTACACCTGGGAGCAGGATTACTTCTTCGAGCACTTCCTCACCCGGTTCTCGCGCCGCGCGCCATCCTACGTCCGCTCCCTGCGTGGGGAGGGCGAGTTCGCCCGGCTGGCCTCCGAGCTCGCCGCCCTGCCCCGCAGCCTGATCCACCGCGACCTGCAGTCCCAGAACGTGCTCATCCACGACGGCGCGCCGTTCCTGATCGACTACCAGGGCCTCAGGCTCGGGCGCCCCGAATACGACATCGCCTCGCTGCTCTTCGACCCCTATGTCGAATTCACAGAAGACGAGCGGGAGGAGCTGATAACCTACGCTTTCCGCGACCGCGAGCGCGGCGAGTGGGAACCGGTCTTCCTGCGCTGCGCCGCCCAGCGCCTGATGCAGGCACTCGGCGCCTACGGCCGCCTGGGCAAGGAGCTCGGGCGCGAGGAATATCTCCAACACATCCCACCCGCCCTCGACAACCTCCGCACCGTGCTCGACTCCGCCCCCGACGTCCTGCCCCGCCTCCGCCCGTACCTCAACCCGGAGGCCCTGTGGGCGCAGGGAGTTTGCTAGTGTTCAGTGTTCAGTGTTCAGTGTTCAGTGTTCAGTGTTCAGTGTTCAGTGTTCAGTGTTCAGTGTTCAGTGTTCAGTGTTCAGTGTTCAGT
>JANQMB010000124.1 GCA_028280355.1 Verrucomicrobiales bacterium | reverse complement strand
GAGTTTCTATGGTGGTAGTTTCGCGACCCCTGGCGGACCGACGCTGAGTTCGGCGGGCTCCAACGACGTGTTCGTCGCCAAGCTTTCGGGCACCGACGGCACGGCGGCGTGGGCGAAGGCCCTCGGGGGGGGAGGCAGTGATGGTCTCAATGCGTTGGCTTTCGCTGCTGACGGCTCGATCACGCTGGCGGGTAGCAGCAGCGGCCCATCCCAACTTGGTAGCACGACGCCGGGTGCGGGGGGCTTTCTCTACACCTTCGACCCGACCTGGCTGAATGGTTACCAGCCTGCTGCGCTCGCCTCGAACCCCCTGGGGATGTTTGGCGGGCAGGCCACGGGTGACGGTTCGGTCGCCTTGGGCAGGGGGAGCGCCTCGGTTGGCGAGTCCTCCTTCAGCTGGGGGCTGAGCAACACCGCCACCGGGGACCGTTCGACCTCCTGGGGCGCTTCCAACGTATCGCTCGGTTCCGATTCGACCTCCTGGGGCAACGGGAACACCGCCAGTGGGACATACGCTACCGCCTGGGGGTTCTCGAACATTGCTGTGGGGTATCAGTCAACTACCTGGGGTAGCTACAACGTCGCACGCGGATGGAATGCGACCGCCTGGGGCGACGGGAACGATGCTTTGGGTTCCACCTCGACTGCGTGGGGTACGAACAACAATGCGGGGGGCTCCTATTCGACCGCCTGGGGTTCTGGGAGCGCCGCGACCGGATATCTGTCGACCGCGTGGGGGAACAGCACCCTCGCCGAATCGATCTCGACGACCGCGCTGGGCCAGTCGAACATCGGGGGCACGGCGAGTTCGAACTACTATACCTGGGTGGAGACCGATCCGCTCTTCGAAGTCGGCAATGGCGATTGGAGTGCCCGCTCGAACGCCCTGAGCACCCTCAAGAACGGCCAGACCACCCTCACCAACAAACACTGGGCCGCCGCCGTCGCCGGGGGCGCCGATGTGTCGGCCGACGTTGTGGCCACCTCGGCCCAGGTGCCGGACGAGAATGGTTCGGACATCGTCGACCCGCAGGAGTACTACAGCCACGGCAGGGCCCTGGTGGTCGAGGGGCATACCGAGCTGAAGGGCAAGCTCACCATCGATGGCGACATCATCCTCGCGAAGCCCCAGGGCGATATCAACATGGGGATCTTCGCCAACTGATCCGCCGCCAGCGGTCGCCAACAACCTTCGCCGCCCCAGATGAAGACGCTCCGGTATCTCCCGTTCGCCCTCTGTCTCCTCGCAGCCCCACTGCCGGCGGCGGAGGTCCCGGTCGGCCCCCTCGGCTATGGGGTGACCGCTCCGGAGGGCGCATCGGGGGTCGGCTATCTGCTCTATTCGGTGGAGAGCATCCACAGCCGTTTCCAGAGCTGGGCGAACCAGGCGGATCACTTTATGGCCGTCCAGTGGGACGGGGGTCAGTGGCTCCAGTTTGAAAACGAGAACTCGCATCCCTTCACCCCAGCCGCGGGCGATGTTCTGGTCGCGGCTCTCGATTACACCAACGACACCGCCACCCTGCTGGTCGGCGAGTTCGGGACCGTCCATGGCATCGACAAGGGGCTCCTCGCCACCGACCTGGTGATCACCCCCAACTGGTGGAACGGCGCCGCCGACCCCAACGAATTCGGGCTCGCGGGCACCGTGATCGATGTCCCCGATCGTACGGCGCCCGCCTGGTGGTCTGAGGGTACCCCCCCCGCAGTCGACCCCGCCGCCACCGGTGCCGACAACCTCGCTGTCGCCAACGTCGGTCAGGGCAAGTGGATGGCCATGAGCGCAATGAACGCCTTGAAAGGCGTCCTGTCGCCCGACGACATCACCCTGCTAGCCATCGAAGACGCCCTCTACCTCGACCCCTCGGATCCCGGCGACCTCGGCGTCTTTGACCCTAGCGCCCCCGCGGCGCCGGACCAGGCCTGGCGGGACCTCCAACATGCCCCCCTGCAGGTCGGCGCCCTCAAGGCTATCGCCTACCCCTTCTACAAGGAGCTGAACACCCTCAACCCGAAGTGGGTCGAGGGGCAGCTGTTCGACAACGGCCTCGTCACCCTCGGCATGCACTACCATAAGGAGGGCGATTTTTTCTACCCCTGGAACCCGGCCGACAACGGCGACGCGGAGAAGAATCGCTCCCCGGCGACCCTAGGTCAGGTGAAGCTCCTCTTCGCCTTCGACCTCGCCTCCCTCGGCATCGACACCGACGGCGACGGCATCCCCGACCACTGGGAGTCCGGTTTCGGGCTCGATCCGGCCGACCCCACCGACGCCAGCACCGACCCAGACGGCGACCTGATCTCCAGCCTGGCCGAGTACCTTCAGCGCACCGACCCGCTGAGCAACGCCGACGGCGACGGCGATGGCATCCCCGACGACTGGGAAGTCGCCAAGGGCTTCGACCCTGCGGACGTCGCCGACGGCGCGGCCGACGCCGACAGCGACGGCCTGGTCAACGCCGACGAGTTCCTCTACACCACCGACCCCCACGACCCCGACACCGACGACGATTTCGTCACCGATGGCGTCGAGGTGCACGGGGCCTAGAAAGATGAAGCGACTGGTTCTTATAGCAGGCATCGCGGCGGCGTCCCCCGATGCCCCCTTGTATGGTGGTGACCCGACGGACCCGAGCGACAACAGCCTCCTGGACGTCGTGGCGGTGAACATCGTGCCCTCGCTGGCACCCGGCGAGACGGCGGTCGAGGTGATCTTTGACAAGGATGTCACACTCCCCGCCAGCTGCGTCATCCATAGTGTCGGCGCGCGCAAGGTTCCTATCACCACCACCGGGTGGACCAGCCCGCTTCTGGAAGATCTCGACCACGACGGCCACCTCGACCTCGTCGTCTCCGATACGGAGCAGATCCTCGTCTACCGCAACCTCGCCACCAACGGCGATCTCCGTTTCCGCGACCGCGGCGAGCTGATCGCGACGCGCCAACCCGTCGGCACACCCCCGGTGCTCTCGACAAGTTCGGTGATCAGCTTTGCCGATATCGACAACGACGGCGCCGCCGACCTGATCTGCAACGAATCGCAAGGCGGATACGTCTACTACTTCCGCCGGGTCGACGCCCCATCCACCCCGGGTGTGCTCGCCGCGTTCGAGCCCCAGCGGGCTCTTCGCTACGCGGCCGCGGGGGGGGACGTGGAGATCTCTAACTCGGGGGGCGCCATGCCCGCCTTCGTCAGATATGATGACGACGAGCACCTCGACCTGTTCATCGTCACCGGGGAAATCGAGTTCGTCCCCCCTGGACCACCCCAGACCCAACATCGGTTTTGGGTCTACCGCTATAAGGGGGTCGACCCGGGCGACGGGGTGTCCCCGCTCTATCACGAGCCGATCGCGTTCGAGATCAACGGCGCCCAGCCGGTGGTCGGTGAGGTCTATTCTCAGCCCGTCCCCACCTTCGTCGAGTATGACGCCGTCCCGGGGCTCGACCTCGTTCTCTCGGCGGGTTCGGGGAGCCTCTATGTGGCGCCCAATACCGGCGTCACGAGCGGCGAGGGGTACCTCCAGTTCGCGCCGTTCGAGGCGGTTTCGCAGGGTGGGGCGCCTGTCGATCTAGGGCCGCAGACGGCCGCCGTGCCGCTGGATGCCGATGCCGATGGAGATCTGGATCTGTTGGTATCCACCCTGCCTGAGACTGGGGTCGCCCGGTCGCTGATCCACCTCTATCGTAATGATGGGGCGGGTTCTCTACCCACCATCGATGGCAACAGGTCGGTGCTCGGCACCAGGGGCGGGCCGCTGGATTCCGGCCGGTTCGCCTCGCCGGGCGAACCTCTCCCCCATCTGTTCGTCGCCGACCTGAACGGCGACAACTACCCCGACCTCGTCCGGGGTTCGGATCGGGGACACATCTCCGTCGCTTTCTCTGCCGATACGGGCAACCACTTTGATCCCTTGTTTGCGGACTTCGTCCCGCTTCGCGACACCGCCGGCACCGTCTTCTCCACCGCCCCCCAGGCTCCCGGGGAAACCCCCTTGCCGCTGCCCTATGACCACGATCAAGACGGCGCCACTGACGGTTTCCTCATCGCGCTCGACATCTCCCTCTACTATTCGGAACTCGTCGCCGGGTCGGGAGGCGACTGCCCGCGGCTAGGCCCGTTGCAACCCGTCGCTTTCCCGGTGGGGTTCAGCACAACAGGCGCCCATTCGATCTGCCCCGCCGTGGGCGATTTCACCCCCGATGATCCCACCCCTTCGCTGGACGGCATGGTCCTGGCGGTCGATGACCGGATCAGTGCGACCAGTCCCGCCCAGAGGATCTACTTCGTCACGCTAGAGCATACGGGGGGGCTTCCCGTACTCACCTCGCCGGTCCTGCTTGTCGAGCAGCATAACGCCGATGGCGTGGAGAAGATCACACGCCCCTTCCTTTGGGATCTCGACGGCGATGGCAACCTGGATCTCATCACATGCCCGGACGAGATCTTCTCCTGGCGGAAGAACGCCGCGCAGCCTGGCCCGATCGGAGTCGGCGATCTGTCCGCCCCGATAGCGATCGTCGATCAGAACGGGGATCCGGTCGCGAAACCCGGCGGCCAGTTCGGCCTGTTCGAGAGCTTTCTGATCTTCGATCACTTCGAACCGGCGGAGTCGGCACCGATCGTGATCGCGCCGGCTGAGATCTCGCCATCCGGGGGCAGCCCGGTCGCCGTAGACATCTTTCGCCTCGACCCGGCCGGCCCGGCCGATAGCACACTAGAGATCATCCCCTACCGGTCGAAGGAGAGGCTAGAGTTAATCCAGACACTTCCGTCGGTCGCGTCACAGGCCGATCGAGTGCTATCGCCCGGGGCGGTTATCACCGGCAGCTCGCCCGACTCGGTCATCATCTCAGTCCCGATCGAGCTGCTGGTGGGCGACGAGGTCAAGGTCAACTGGATCGGCGTCGGCGGGAGCCCGGTCGCCTTCGATACCTTGACGGTCGGCGGCGTCGATTCCGATGGCGACCGCCTCACCGACGCCTGGGAGCTGGCCAACGGCCTGGACCCCTATGACGGCGACCAGAACAGGAACGGCGTCGGTGACGGCGGTGAGTTCTCCCTCGGCCTCGATCTCGATGCCGACGGGGTCACCAACGCCGACGAGGCGGCCGCCAACACCGACGCCCTCTCCGCAGACAACACGAAGGTCGGGCTCAGCGTCACCGTGATCGACAACTGATTTCCCCCTGATGAAGAGACACATCCTATTCGCCGTCCTCGGGTCCGGTTCCCTGCTGTCGGAAGCGTCGGCCCTGCACCTGGCCGATGTCATGCACTCCCTCCAGGAACGGAAGCAGGCTCTGGAACAGCGGAAGCAGGTGTTTGAGTACCTCAAGACGGAGGCGTTTTACACCCCCACTATTCCCACTCAGATCTTGATCGACTGGAAGCATGAACTCGATGCTTGGCCGACCCAGGAAAATCTAGACGCGCTTACGCTCGGGGAGCGTATCGGTCTGCTCAACCAGGCGGTGAGGGAGTTCCATTCGATCTCCCGATACTACCTGAATGTCGATTTCGTCCCCGAGCCCGGAGGGCAGGGGGTGGCCGTCGGGCAGAAGATCGGGGAGCTCCGGCCCTTCCTGCGCGAGGACTTCCCCGAACTAGGGCTGGCCGACCAGGACAACTACCACGAGGTGCTCTACCGCCTCGCGACCTACATCCTGCGCCTCGAGACCCTGCCGTGGACGCATCGGGCGTTGATGGTGA
>JANQMB010000112.1 GCA_028280355.1 Verrucomicrobiales bacterium | reverse complement strand
TCACCATGGCGGTCACCGGCGCCGACGGGATCGTCGGCCGCATCTGGGGTTCGGGGCGGCGGCCGAGCACCCCCGGCCGGTGGGAGCCGCGCGACGGCGCCGCCGCAGGCAGGGAGAGGTCAACCTCGACCTCCAGTTCTTCGTCGCTCGCCAACCCGAGCAGCGGCCGCAGCTCGCCGAGCCAGCGCTGGCGCTCCGCCTCTGCGCCCGCAACTTCGTGGCGCAGCGCCTTGCCAGCCAGTTTGGCACCGGCGACGTCGAGCGGCGAGGCCTCGCCACGCCGCGACGCGCCCTCGACGAACTCCGCGACCCCCTCGTTCAGCTCCGCGAGCTGCCGGTAGAGCCCCGCCAGCCGGCGTGCCGCCTCCAGTTGGATGCAGGACACCCGCACCTTGTTCTCGAACTCGCGCCGCCTCTCGTCCACCTCCGCCGCGGCCAGGGCCACCTCGACCCGCCGCAGCGCCTTCGCATCCCGCAGGCGCGAGGTCAGCGGGAACCGCTGCACGAAGGCGACCTCGAACAGGGATTCCCCTTCGGCGCGGCCGAGGCTGTCCGCCGCGGCGGAGAACGCCAGCTCCGGGTTGTCGAGCCGCCCCTCCCAGTGCAGGCGCACGCGCGCCCGTTCGACCTCCAGCCCGGCAGCCTGCAGCTGCTTGTTGGCCGCCAGGCCCCGCGCCACCGCGCCCTCGACATCGAGGTGCACCGGCCCGGCCGCCATCTGGGCGGCGCTGACAGATAGGGATGATAACAATACAATGGATCTAAAAAACATGGGGAAATACCGTTTGGAACGTCAGGTTCAGACGCCCACCAGCCGTGTGGGAGGGGGCGACTTCGACCCCTCGCGGGGACGTCTCGATGCGGCCCGCGACGTGCGGGCCGGTGCCGGATCAGAGCAGGTAGCGGCAGAGCAATGCCGTACCGGGGGAACCTCGATCGGGTGGGAGGCCGGCGGGCGCGGTGGCGGCGACCCCGGCGTCGGGGACGAACACCCGCCCGGGCTGGGCTACCCAATAGGGCGAGAAATCGGAAACCTCGGGCAGGGCCTGCGGGTCGAGCTTGAACCCGACGGCCCCCGCCAGCAGGGCGGTGTCCACCCCCGGCTCACAAGGCCGCTTCGGCCCCTCGCCGTGGTCGTGCCCCTCGCAATCGTGGTCGTGATGGTGGAGGCAGAGCTCGGGGATGCCCGCGGGCGGGGCTTCGCCATGGCGGTGGTGATCCAGCCCCAGACCCGCCCAGAAGAAGCAACTCCCCCCCGGCATGCTCAACACGAGCACGCCACACAGGGTGAGGATGGCGGCGATGATCCGTATCACGGCTCGAAAATTACGTTCCCCGGCTGGAGTTGTAAACCCGGTTTTCTATTCCCACGGCGCCAGGGCAGGGTCATAAGCGCCTGGATTTCGGGGCGGCGGCGCGTAATCTCCAGCCCGTGACCATCCCCGAAGGCGATTTCGACGGCTACATCTTCGATCACGACGGCACCCTCGCGTTGTCGATGCACGTCCACTACGACGGCTGGATCGAGGCCTTCCGGAAGAACGGCGGCGAGTTCGAGTTCACCCGCGAGACCGCCCAGTCCTACGCGGGCGTCGGTATGCACGACACCGTCGAGATCCTCAACCGCCGTTTCGGCTGCGCGATGGATCCCGACCAGGTCGTCCGCGACCAGGAGGCCTACTTCTTCGCCAACATCGACCGGGTCGCCCCCTACGAGCCGGTGGTCGACTTCGCCCGCGCGCGCGCCGCCGAGGGCAAACCGATCGCCGTCGCCTCCGGTGGCCTCCGGGAGACCGTCGCCAAAACCATGGAGGCGGTCGGCATCGCCGCGCTGTTCGACATCGTCGTCACCCAGGACGACGTCGAAAACAGCAAACCCGCGCCCGACCTGTTTCTTCTCGCCGCCGAAAAGATGGGCGTCGAACCGGGGGGCTGCCTCGTCTTCGAAGACAGCGGCCTCGGCATCCAGGCCGCCCAGGCGGCCGGGATGGCGGCCGTGCTAGTGGAGCCGGGCGACCCGGTGGCTTGAGGCCTTCGCGGCTCAACGCTTGTCGTCAATCGCCTCCCCGCCCCGACTCTGCGGATGCGCTGCTATTCGCTCACCGACCTGCTCTGATCGCACCGTGAACCCGGGCAACGGCCGATCTCATAGGTGCGGGCTGAACGTCCCAAGTGGGCTTGCTGCCGCCTCACCTACCCTCACTATTCCCTAGGAGCAGTTAGCGTTCGTTCTAAATCGTTAGCCCGTCCGCCCACAACGACACCGTGACTGGGCACTCCTTGTCTTCGTGCTCTACAAGCAAACGCAGCGTGAACTCCGGTAGCGCCCACGAATAACAATTACCCCCATCGACCACCTGGGTGTGCGGAGCTCCATCGACAAGTGCCTCCAGAACACTCTTTGCTTCCTCGAGAACTCCCGCCGCACGATCTCTTGCAGCGTTCAAGGCCTCGACATCGCAACTCACCGTTTCAGGATCGATAAACGAGTCATCTTCATGCAGATACACCACCGGTCCAATCGCCATTAAAAATGTCCTCAGCTTCTCGGATGGCTGATCCGATCGAAAGTCCGCCAATGCGGTCTTGATCTTGAGCTTGAGATCTGGGGTCATATCGGCCATGTCGGGGTAGGTGGCGCATCCGGTGGAGAGAACGATGCGACCCCTGCAATCTCTTGGTCAACTACATAGCGGAGAAACTGCTATTCGTGCCGGCTCAATGGCGCAACATCCTGATCGCCAGCACTGAGGCGCCCTCCTTATCTACCTCCAGACGATTATGGGTGGTATCGGCATCAAACGTCAGACACCTTATCGCACCCTTCCGCCATTAGTTCGCCGAACCTCCGACTTCGTCAGCAGGACAGATCCGTCCGAATAGCCTACGATCAGATATCTGCCAATTCTTTGCGGCGCGACAATCATCGGCATTGGGTTTTTCCCGCCATCTTCAGGGCATAGGTAAATCCACTGTTCGGGCAATCGGCGGCCAGGGGCGTGAAACCCGAGGCGTTGCAATTCGCTCTCCTCTAGGTAAGACGGACAGAGTTCTTCTAGCGCCTCGGGGAAAACCCCGCCGTTGTCGCCAGCGAATCCCCGGCATACAATCGCCAGCGATCTGGCGTGCTGCATGTTCTTCTGTCGCAAATGTGGCGGTGCGCCCCAGTAGTCCCGAGCCTTCGAAAACCCAAGCACCAGCAACAGTGAGCCCATCGCTGCAGCTATCCATCTATGCTTCATCTCTTACTCCGACGTCCAACATTAGCCACTCGTCGGACGGCGCTTCCCCTGCCCCGCAGGATAGGTGATGGATGGGTTAAGGGTCAGCTGCATGCGCCTGTTAGGAACTTCCACGCGCAGCGCTAGATCTCAGATTCGATCGTGTAACCATATTCCGTGTTGGCCTCATCGACGAAGGATTTCAGGTCGTCGATCAACACTTTCCCCCTGAAAACAAGGTTCCAGCGGTTGGCCTGAGTTTCCACACGGAGATAATAGTTCTTCTTCAGCGTCCAGAAAATCAGCCATGCACCAAGGACGACCAATGCCAACATGACGACGTGCACGAAGTGGAGCGTGCCGCCGTCAGTCATCCAATTGATGATGCCCTTTACAGGCAAGAGCCCCACTGCGATAAAGATCGCGCCCATCGTGAGACTCAGCCCCGGCTTCTCGGATGAACGTCCGTGCCGCAAGACGGCTTTCTTGATCTCGCTCCGCGCAACCCCCAGAGCACCACCTCCCCCCGTGTGTTCCCGAACATTCTCATCGGAGATTTCGATGTTTAGGTATGATATTGTTCGCTGCTCGTCGTTCATTGCTCGTTCTTTACTTCAAAGGCAAGATCATAAAATATCAGACATCTCATCCGATCAACGCTCAGCGTTGCGCCTCATTCTTGAATCGGCCCCTAGGTTTTTATTGCGGCGTCGATTGCAGCCTTAATACTCCCGTGCTCCTTGATCCGCTCAAACCAGCTGCATTTAAGTTGCGGCAATGCCTTCTCTAGATCTAGAAACTCATCCTCTGAATAGAACCCTGGCGTCTCCAGAATACGCAAATTGCGAAGGTCATGCAGAGGGTCGAGTCCGTCCTTAGCCGGTTTGCAGTTCGTGATGAACAGAGCTTCTAGTCCCTTAATTGCACTCAGTGGTGAGAAAGAATCAACTTTCTGTCTGGCCCACATGCTGCCCTCGACTCCGATTGCTTTTGCACCAGAGAGGGAACCAATCGGCGAAATGTCTGTGATCTTCTTGAAGTTCTCAATCAACAGCGAATCAAGCGGCGGCAGATCTCTAATCCACTCGATGCTGTCAGCCTGTGTCGCGCCCTTGATTGTCAAGTGTCGAAGGGATCGGCAACTGGCCAATGGGGATAGATCCTTTGCACGAGTCCCGTCGATGTAGAGGGACTCCAGACTCTGCAGGTGCCCGATCTCCGATATCGCTTCTTGATTCGGGCAGAAGACAACCAACTCCTTAAGTCGCTCGAACTCTCTGAGTCCACGATGGGAGTTCTTTTCGCGACGGAAACGCAGGCGAGACTCATCTCTCGGGATTCCCACGAGAGAGTTCGTGTGTTCCGGCAGGTCATCCCAGACAGGCTCGATGTTGTATATATGACGAACTGGCACGGGCTTTGCCATTTTCTAGACTAACGTCGAAGTCATCTCACACCTGACCGAGGGTGGACTCCGATTTCTGGGTTGGTGTTTGAATGGTCATAACGCGTTCGACTCGCCAAGGGTCAGGTGTTGAGATCGACGCCTTGTTGCGCCTTGCTGAGGTGAGCATCCGAAAGGCCGGACACCAATGCCTCCATTACTTCCGCGTGCACGGCACCTCGAGGCGTGTCCAGATACTTCCTCAGGTCATCGACTGCGGTATCGAAGGCCGGGCGGTCATGCTCAAGCGCGTGATACGTGAGACGGACCGTCGCGCGAGCTAGCGGGTCAGATGTGATCCAGTTCCGCCAATTCGGATCGTCGAGGTTCTGGATAAGGGTCGAAAGGTCGGAATACCGGTCGAGGAATGGGAGCACGTCCTCCTGAATGCCAATCTTAAGATTGTGAATGGCAGAGGTGTCGTCCGCCGAAAGGTATAAGTTCGCGCTGATATCCGACCGGTAGATCTCGTCGCAATTCAGGTTGACGATCTGAAAGTCGCTTCTTCCCTGTGCTTGTCCGTATGCGTGGTGCTCAAAGCAGGCGTCGACAAGTCGCGGAAAGGTCAGGGCGCAATGAGAAGCGATGCGGTAGCTTCTACTTAGATAGGCCAGCACATCGATTGTCACGACCTGGATCGCTTCGCCGGATGATCTTCGGTAGTCCTGCTTCGACTTCCGAAACTTGAAGCCCAGCTCGCTCATGAACGGATTGATGCGTTCGTCGAGTATGCGGCAGAGATCGCGCTTCATGGGTTCTTTGGCACAACGTCCGAGCTCTGCCTACCCCGACCCGGGAGAGAGCTCGGACTGCAATGACGATGGTCTAGTGTCCCGCAGAATTCAACTCACCAAAGGGTCTGGGGCTGGCAGCAGCATCTTGTTAGCCCCACCCGGAGCCGAGGATACAATCGTACTTTGCCTCTCCCACCCAGCGCTTAAAGTAGTCAGCAGAGGCCACGAGATAGTCACGATCAACCAGCTTAGGGATTAACGAAGGAGCCGCTGATGTCCCGCAGAGAGTTTCGAAGAAACCAACCATGTAGATCGTACCGACGTCGTCATCTGAGGTTCGCCCATCCGGTTGTGAACAGCACCATTCCGCGAACGATCGAAGACGCGCGACCTGTTCGGGAGCACCTGGGTCTATCCCGCCGGATGAGACCCACTCCGCTAAGTCCGATGCCGCAACATAATCTCCATCTGTGCCGTCTAATCGAACAGATCCAGCCGCCTCAGGGAATTTTCGCAGTATCTCCGCTTGGATTGCGCTCATTCTCTTGGGATAAACGTCCGGGATCAGCCACCCGCCAGCTGGCGGGTCTCCTGCTTCTCAGGAGCCGTGACAGATGGGTCAAGGGTTGGCTGCATGCTATTGTTAGCCCTGATTCGGCTGAAAGGGCGGGATGTGAGCGACTGTGATTCGGTCGTCCGCGGTCTCGTGAATACCATCTCTACCTGCCCACTGCACGATCAGCTGGTGGTGATCGTCGGTAACCCAGGCGGCGAAGGCGTCTGCTCTCACATCAATATCTTCCAAGTGGGCATCCAGCAGACGGTCGATTGCATGATCTCGCTCGGAAGCCGGATAGCCCTCGAGTTCCTTGCTCAGGGTATTGGCGGCTCCTACTGCGGCATTCCACGCTTCCCGCTCGGCACGGCTGCGATGGCTGCGCTCGAGCAGGAGCCACGCAGCAACTGAAGCCAGCATCGCAACGAAGATCCCTATAGCGCACTTTCTCACTTCTTTTGGGGCTAACAGTTTTATTACACGACTGTCTTTTTAACATATTATTCAGGACAGTTCCTTTTCAGGGGGCAAATGAGTAGATCATAAAGAGCATAACGTGTCAGGCATTTTATCTAGTTTCAGACAGTCCTCATAGCGATGAATTTCAATGTCCGTATTTCTTGTCCGAACGTCAAAAGCACCCCACTTAAGATCGGGAGCGCAGGCGGATTGAAACGAAGATCGTGGCGCCACGGGGTCGCATCAACTCCGCAACGGTGTTATCTCTCGCATCCATCTAATTGTTACCTTTAGTAAGGGTCGACTCCAATCTCGGACTCGGCCTCCACCGATTCATTGTCCAGCTGGCGTGATTTCGCCTCGCGGCACCCTAGCAGCAACCATCGCGGGCGCGCTATGGAAAACGCCAGGAGAAGGTTGAATACGGAAACTCCCGCAAGAAGAACGACCGGAGCCCACCACCCCACCGGCTCCTCGGTTCGATAAGGAAAGAGAAGGACGAAAACTGTTCCCAGCACCCAAGGGGCAGAAAGAATCGCGAACCACGTCCATGGCCTACCGCATCCCCACCTTATCCGTGATGGACCGACCGTGGCTAGGATCTTAACGAGCGTTGAAAGCATTTCTTCATCTAACGTTTGAGTTAACCGGCGCCTGACCAACAGGCGAGCGCCGATCTCAAATTCAGGGTCGTAGCGTTCTTCACGATTTCAACTCACCGGCGGGTCAGGCGTCGGCCTCAACGACTTGTTCGGCTAGTGATTGTTGGGGCTCTTCACCACGATTCAGGGTCTTCATCGGTTTTGGACAAGCCACCTGGATTTCCAAACGAATCCTATGAAGAGGAATGTCGCTAATGACAAAAAACCTGCGACCAAGCCGCCACTCCCACTGATAAAGAGATACGAGCCTGCACCTAGAACAAGTCCCAACGCCGTCATAGCAGACATTCTCCACGTCCCACCTGTCGGGAAGAACCAAGAGATGATCTCGAAGGGCGCGTTCACTCGGTCAATGACTTAGGCTTTGGTGTCCGAAGCCGCGATTACACTTTATCAGCAAGTTTGTAATGAGCCGAGACAGTATGGCTGAGCCCGTTCGTCGGGCGCCGCGCTGTCGTTAAAGTTGATTGGTGCGCCCCGGTGATTTCGTGGGCCGCACCCGCCACGGGGGCGGGGCCTATCCGACATGTTGAGCGCGTTTGCATCAACAGGTAACCGGGGCACACCATGCCTACCAAAGTACACATCGCCCTCGACGTCCACAAGAACTCCATCGTGCCGGCCTACGCGCTGCCGGACGGCCAACCGCCGCAGGGCGCAGGGCGCAGGGAAGTGGGGCGGATCCACCCTCAGCGCCGAGCGCGGGCTGTTGCGGCTGATGGAGAAGCTCGGGGTGGCGAAGGGCGAAGGGCGCGTCTGCTATGAGGCAGGCCCCACCGGCTTTGATTCGCTTCGCTCACCCTACGGGCAGCCTTCGACTGTCTGACTCCGCTTCGCTCCGGCTGTGCTGGCGCGGCGCCCCCTCCAGCTCGGCTACGACTGCATCGTGGTGGCGCCTTCGGCGGTGCCGAAGGCGGGCGGGGAGCGGGTGAAGACCGATCGGCGCGACGCGCGCAAGCTTGCCAGGCTGTCCCGCTCCGGCGACCTGGAGGGCATCCACCTCCCGGACGCGACCGACGGGGCGGTGCGCGACCTGTGCCGGGCGCGCACCGACGCCTCCGAGGCGAGAGAGCATAAAGTGTCAGACCTTGTCTCCCCAGACACCTATCACACGACAAACGGCGACGCCCAACCCTCTGGCAGTCAATCAACTACTGCTTAGGTTGACGCGATTGGGTCGGCCGTTGCTCTCCGTGCGCTTGTTCTGCTTTGAGGCGTTACACCCAGATCTCAGCAGTTGGAGCCAGAAAGACGGCTTTCCTAAGATCGTCGCTCATTTCAAATGCTCTCGGTTGCTTGCTGCCCCCATGGATCGGGCGTCTATCCGGTTCCTTGGAGATCGCTAGACTCATCTCTCCAATCTCGATTCTCAACGAGTATTGGTTAATCAGGAGGCTCTTGACCTGTTGCCCGACAATCTTCTCGGAGAGTTCATCCCCTGAATCGGAAATCCAGGGACGCGGCATATTCTCCTCCTCCCAGAAGCAGTCCTGCACTATTCGGCCATCTATCTCGATCCATGAATCAGCGCCCCAGATAGAAAACACCAGCCACTCGGACCCGAATCTGAGCCCGAAGAAACCAGGACCTCCCATTCCGTATGTTCCAAGGTGGGTGCAGATCTCGTCGACGACACGCCCCTCGAGCTGATCACTCGTTAATGCGGGAGGTGAAAACTTTACCAACTCATAGAACGGCCCCCACGGAGGGCAATCACCTCCGAGCGGCTTTGACTCATCGGGAATCTTGAACTCGTATCGAAGGCTGCTCATTTCCTAGCAGAACGTTTGAGTTAACCGGCGCCTGGCCAGGGGGCGGGCGCGGCTAGCTGGTTCACTTTCGTAGCCCCCATCAGATTTTCAACTCCCCAACGGGTCAGACGTCGGGTTCAGTGGCTTGTTCCACCCGTGTTGGCGCCAGTCGCCGGAATGCGGGCGAACATGCCGTCCATTCGTTCCCTCCAGATAGAGACTCATGATGGAACTCTCCAAAGATCCAGATCCCTTAAAGACATCTTCCCTGACAAAACACAGAGCAGTGACGGCAGCAGGTCGATGGAGCACCTACGTAGGAACAACCCAAAACGGCTGGAGTGTGTATTGAAAGCCAGGCATGCCTTCCCACCTGTGCGATCTGATCTGGGCAAAGTAATCAGAACCGGCTTTGCGCCGGTCATTCTAAGGCCGACCCAGGAAAACAGAAGCAACGATGATGTGACCAAGATTAGCAGCCCGGCGACGATCGATTCAAGGAACTGTCTCATCTCGTTAACTTTCCGGTCGAACGTCGAAGTCATCTCACACCTGACCGAGGGTGGACTCCGATTTCTTGATTAGTGGTTGGTTGGTCATAATACTTTCGAATCGCCAAGGGTCAGGTGTTGAGATCGACGCCTTCCATGAGAAGGCATTCAAGTTAAAAGTGAAAGTTCATTTTCGTGAATCGTGGCCAGCTCGGGATGAACAGGGAATCTCGCTTCCATTCGCACTCTGTAGACGGAGCGGCTCTCTTGCGCCCCGGTGCATGATTGTATCCGTGTTCACCAGTTCGAAATTGGGTGGGACGCTGCCATCTTGTTATCGCATTCGGCCCGCAGGCCGATGCCGGCGTCGCATCGCAGTCGTCCCGGAAGTCCGTTCTCTGTTCATCTCGGGGCCGTTCGCTCAGGCGGCGAGGTTCGGTTCGTAGTCCAGCCCGTCCTGCCACAGCGCTAGCATAACCACGGCCAGGCTCCGTGCGGTGGCCACGACGGCCTTCTTCTTCGCCCCCCGGCCACCCCGCTCCGCCAACCTCAGCCCCCGCCTCTTCAGGTCGCAGTCAGGGCCAAAGTGGCCCAGGATGTAGTTGGCCGAACCTACCAGGAGCTTCCGCAGGTAGGCGTTCCCTGCCTTGGTGATCGGCAGCTGCTTGTCCACTTCTCCCGATTGGTCGCGCCTGGGCACGAGCCCCAGGTACGCCCCGACCGAACGCCTCTTCGCGAACCGCTCGGGGCTGCCGACGGTCAGGACGAAACACAGGGCGGTGATCGGCCCCACCCCGCGGATCTGCCGCAGCCGACGCGTCTCCGGATAGCGCTCCTCGCACAGGCGCTCGATCGCCCGGTCCAGCTCGCGGATCCGGCGCGTCAGCTCGTCCACCACCGCCAATGAGGGCTCGATCATCACCAGCAGGTCCCCGTGCCCCCCAACGAGCTGCGCCCGTGCCCGTTTGGCGAAACACCCGGTATTGGGTGACGGCAGCCTCACGCCGAGGCTCTTGAGGGTGAACCGCACGCACGAGATGATATCCACCCGCTGTCTGACCAAGTTGTCCCGGAGCTTGATCTGCAGAAGATCCCGCTGGGCCTCCTCGCTGCCGTGCTCGATGGGGTGCAGCAGCGAGATGTCCGCCCTGGCCAGCTTCGCCAGCATCCGGGCATCGAGGGCGTCGCACTTCCGGTCATTGGTGTAGATCAACCGGAGCTTGCGGGCGTTGGCCACGACGACCCTCATCCCCAGCCCCTCTAGAAACCGGCTCACCCAAGGGCTGTGCGAACCGACCTCCAGTGCCACGAGCGCACCCGGATACTTCTTGGCGAGCCGCCGCAGGCTCTCGCGATGGTTGGTGATGGCACGCTCCTCGAGAGCCCGCCCACCATCATCTTGTACACAGATGAAATGGTGGGCGTCCCCGAGATCGAGGCCGATGGTAATCTTTGATCGGAGTCTGGTCTTCATGAGCAGTGAGTTTAACAGGGCCGGGAAGTGCCCCTCACTGCCTTCTCATTTAATCTTGTTAGCCGTCGCGCGGCAGCTTCTCGGCTTCGAAATTCGATACCATCCCCCGATGAAAAGCAATGCGCCCGATCATCAACTCGTTTTCGATGTGTGCACAGCCTCGACCGCAGACTTCATCACTTTCGTCCGAGCCGTGAAATGAGAACTGCATGATGTCGTCTGGCCGGAACTCATCTTTCATTGCGTCCAAGATGCCTTCAAATACACCAAACCGGATAGTTCCGTAACCACTAGAAGAGATATCGATTTCTGGTCGCTCAACTAAGCTGAGGTAATCGTAGTCCCACTCGCTGGTGGCTCGGATATGCCACTTCCCCATAAATTTCCTTTTCACGGCGTAGGTGGCATTCGGGATGTCCATCGAAACCACGAAGAGTTCTTGTTGTGAGGGATCTTCCGACACTGATTTCTCGGCTAACGTTTGAAGCCACCGGCGCCTGACCATAGGGCGAGCGCCGATACAATATTGAGGTTAGTAGCGGCATTCAGATTTTCAACTCGCCCGCGGGTCAGGCGTCGGGTGCACCGCCTTGTTCTGTCCGGTTGCAGCGTCGCTAGGTATCCGGCCGAGATCATCCATCCCCGGCCTGCTTCCTCCTCAGAATTCTTTTTCGAACTAGCCAAGCTGCAAGAAGTGCGATGCAAATGACGAGTGCGATTAACGCACCCTGAGAGATTCTGATCTCAAGGTAACGTCCTAGCGAGAAATACCAGTAAGTTGCGAACTGGCTCTTGTAGTCGGCGTTTGGCGCAATCATCGGAGCGTGCGGATCTACCGGCGCATCGACGTAGCGCCAGATTCCCCATCGATAGTCACCGATATGGATGCTGAACACGCTATCCACGTATGGAGATGCGCTAACGATCTGTATCAGGAGCGCGAAGGCACCGAAGGAAGCGATTCGCATTCGGATCTTCATTTTTAGACAGAACGTCCGAGTCCAGTCACGCCCTGCCGGGGGCGCGCTCCGAATTCAGATTAAAGGTTGGATTGTTCATGGCGTTTTCGACTCGGGGCGGGCAGGGCGTTGATCTGCGACACCTTGTTCGGCTTATCGATCCTCCCAGAGATCATCGTCTGCTATCCAGTCTTGTAGAATCCCGACTCGTCTTTCAAGGAGGTCGCCAAGCTCCCTGATGTTGGAGCCGTCCCCAAAATTGACGTCCGGTGGCTGGTTACCTTCCTTCATGTGGGGAACGCAATCCTCCCATCTCTTTATAAGGTTCGTGAGTGCAGCCCGCGGATGACACCGACCATCTTCCGAGACATAATCCGTCGGACAATCGCCGGCAAACACCCACCATCCAATCTTGCCTTGTTGCTTCTTCGATTCGACGCACCAGATGCCGAACTTCGGTGCGACTTCGAATGCTGGCCAATCCCCAACTTGGGGAGAACCAATGCCCTGGCTTTCGAGGTAGGCGATCGCCTGTTCACGCATTGAACGATTCCATGCTGCGAATTCGTCGTCGTCCATTTTCTGAGCCGAACAGTCTTATTACACGACTGTCTTTTTAACATGTTATTCAGGACAGTTCCTTTTTAGGGGTCAAAAGGATCCCTCCAATGCAGACCTCCCCCTCCCCAGGCTCAGCCTCGACAGTGGGAACTTTACACAGACTTCGAGTGTTGGGAAGCCGGGGTTTAAGCCCATCTCTCTTCCCCCCACCGGCCCCAAACCGCTTCCGGAAACCGCCCGATCGACCGCTACTCGCCGCTCACCTCCCCGCCGGGGAGGAAAAGGCAGGAGGGTCACCCGACGCCGCGTTTCGCCGCGACGACTTGCAAAGCCAGGTAGACGACCAGGGCGATGATCAGCCACCGGCCACCCCAGCCCTGTTTCCCGTCTCGCTGGCTCTCGCTCATACTTTGACTTGTGAGGTCCGGAGCCGACCGGCTATTCCCCGCCCTGATCCCCCTACTTCGTCACCGGGTTGAAGTCGGCGGCGTGGTATGAGCTGCGCACCAGCGGCCCGGAGGCGACGTGCTCGAAACCTTTGCTCTCGGCGACCTCCTTCAGGCGGACGAACTGGTCGGGGTGGACGTACTCCACCACCGGCAGGTGTTTGGCGGAGGGGCGGAGGTACTGCCCCATGGTCAGCACGGTGACGCCGTGCTCGAGCAGGTCGTCCATCGCCACCAGCACCTCGTCCTCCGTCTCGCCCAGCCCGAGCATCAGGCCGCTCTTGGTGGCGACCCGGGCACCGCGCGAGGCGGCGATCGCTTTGGCCTTCTGCAGAACCTCGAGCGAACGGCCGTATTTGGCGCGGGAGCGGACGAGGCCGGTCAGGCGCTCGACGGTCTCCAGGTTGTGGTTGAAGACGTCGGGGTCCGAGGCCATGCAGACCTCGAGGGCGTCGTCCTTGCCGTTGAAGTCCGGCACCAGGATCTCGATGACGATGCCGGGGTTCGCCGCGCGCGTCGCCTCGACGGTCTGCGCGAAATGCAGCGCCCCGCCGTCGGCGACGTCGTCGCGCGCCACCGCGGTGATCACCACGTGTTTGAGACCGAGGCGTTTGGTGGCCTCGGCCACGCGCTGCGGCTCGTCGGCTTCGAGCGCGAAGGGCTTCGCCGTCTTGACCGCGCAGAAGCCGCAGGCCCGCGTGCAGCGGTCGCCGGCGATCATGAAGGTGGCGGTGCCGCCGCTCCAGCACTCCCAGCGGTTCGGGCACTGCGCCTCCTCGCACACCGTGTGCAGCTTGAGGTCGTCGATCAGCCCCTTGGTCGACCAGAACACGGGATCGCTCGGCAGGCGGACTTTGATCCACTCCGGTTTGCGCTCCCGATGCAGTGCCGGGTCGATTTTACAAGACATCGCGGCAGTCTAGGGAGCCTCGGGGGTTTGGCAACCGCCGGGAAACCGGGCGCCTCCTCCCCTAGGGCGTGTTCACGCAAGGAGGGAGTAGGGTCTCGACCGTGAGGGTGAAATGGATCGGAGCCGGAGAATACCGTCGCGCTTGTCGAAGTGCGAGAAGCCGCGCCGGAAGTCCCTGAGCCTGCGGAAGATCCGCCCGCTTCCCAGCAGAGCTAGCGGGGCGTGGTGTGCGGGCGGCAAGATGCCGCCCCTCCGATAGACATCGCTCACCCCATGGGGTCGGCGTGTTTGTTGGCATCTCTGTAGCCACGAGCGTGAGCGAGTGGGGAGCCGGCTCCCGTCGACTCGCTCACGCTCGTCGCTACCTCTCACCCCTACCGATGCGCTCGGCACCCCCCTGTTTCTGCGCGAACACGCCCTAGATTCGCCGCCGCCCGTCGAGGGCGCGGTAGAGGGTCAGCTCGTCGGCGTTGTCGAGGCCGCCCCCGGCGGGCAGCCCCTGCGCCAGCCGCGTCACCTCGACCTCCGGGTGCCGCGCGGCGAGCAGCTCGGCCAGGTAGTTCGCGGTCGCCTCGCCCTCGACATCGGAGCCGACGCCGAGGATCAGCTCGCGCACGCCCCCCGCGTCGAGCCGCCCCATGAGGCCGTCGATGCGCAGGTCGTCCGGGCCGACGTTCTCCAGCGGGGCGATGCGGCCGCCGAGGCAGTGGTAGGTGCCCTTGAACGCCCCGGTCCGCTCCAGCGGGAGGACGTCGGTCGGCTGTTCGACGACACAGATCACCGAGGTCTCGCGCCCCTCGTCGGCGCACAGGGCGCAGCCGACCGTGCTGCTCTCGAAGAAGCCGCAGACCTGGCAAGCGCGCACGCCCCCGGAGGCGCGGCGCACCGCGTCCGCGAGGTCGCCGCCGAAGCCGCCCTCCTGTCCCAGCAGCCACACCGAGATCCTCTCGGCGCTCTTCGGCCCGACGCCAGGGAGGCGCTTGAGGTGGGCGATGAGGATTTTGACCTCTTCCGGGAAATCGATCTTCGGCATCGGCTCGTCGGTTGGGATAGGGGCACCTACAGCTCAAACCTCTCGACCGCAACGCCAGCGGTATCGGGGGGGGCCGCCTCAGCCCGTTTCGCCCGCTCGATGAAATGCTCCAGGGGCCGGTCGCGCCCCTCGGCCGGGCTCGCCTGAGCAAACTCCCCGAGCGCGGCCTCGGCGTCGCCCTCGCGGAGCCGGACCACCCCGCGCCAGAAGGCGTCGCGCCGCGCCCGCGCCGCCTCGTCGAGGCAGCCCCCACCGGCGAGCAGCTCATACACCTCCACCTTGCGCCCGGCGCCGGGGTCGAACAGCATGTCCATGGCGCGGAACTCCATCGCCTCGCCGGCCGCCTGCAGGGTTTCGGCGGAGGCGAGGAGCGACGAACCATAGCGCCCGTTGGCGTCACAGAGTCGGCAGGCATATCCGCCCGGCTGACCGAGGGCGCCGAAGCGGCGTCTGCGTCCTGCGCCAAGGCCTGTGGTACCGACGATACACTCATCGCCAGAACCAGCGGCGTTATTGCGCCTAAGCTTGTTGCAAATTTCATT
>JANQMB010000091.1 GCA_028280355.1 Verrucomicrobiales bacterium | reverse complement strand
GGGCTCCGGTTCAGGAGGCGGTGCGGGGTGATCGCGTAGGGTGATGCTCTGCTTGGCGAGCTTGATGCGTTCGTCGGCGAGCTGGACGAATGGTGATCCGGGGTACCGAGGGGCGAGCTCTTGGTAGGCCTTGATCGCCGGTTCGAATTTCCCCTCGGCCTGCAGCAGATCCCCGAGCCGCATGGCCGCAGCGGCTCCCGTCGTGGCCGCTGCCCCTGCAGCCACCGTCTTCTGATAGCCGGCCTTCGCCGCGGCGAGGTCGCCCAACTTCTCGTCCAGGGTGGCGAGGGCGAACACGCCGTTGTAGTACAGCGGATCCCCCTCGTGGCTGCTGACAAAACGGTTGAGGGTCGCCCGGGCCTCCTTGTCCTGGTTGGCTCCGATCTGGCGGTCGGCGAGCATCAGCAGCGCGTTGCCGCCAACCACCGTGCCACGGTATTGCTCGGCCACCTTTTGGAGATCCTCGCGGGTGACCGCCGAGGTGAAGGCCTCCGCCGCCTCGCGTCGTACGTCGTCCTTCTTGGCCCGTAGGTAGAAGGCTGCCCCGACCGCGAGCACGATGAGGATCAGTAATACAGCAAGCTTTTTACCGTATTTGTCGAGAAACTCCTCAAGGCCATCACTCGGTGCTTCGGCAGCGAGCTGGGGCGCCTCTTTTGGGGTGGCGGGCTGGTCGGTGGCCATGGTTCGCAGGGCGTAGGGTTGGGCGAGACAGGCTTCTGTCAGAGGCGGGGTGAGGCTGGGCTTCCGGGTTCCTATGCCCCGACGGCGGCGCGGGCGGCATCCGCGAGAGGGGTGCTCAGGTAGCGCTCGCCGGTGGAGCAGGCCACGGTGACGATGAATTTGCCCTTGTTCTCCGGACGCGAGGCGACCTCGATTGCGGCGCAGACGTTGGCGCCGGTGCTGATGCCGACGAGGATCCCCTCCTCGGCGGCGATGCGCTGCGCCATCGCGAAGGCGTCGTCGTTGGAGACCTTGATGCATTCGGCGATCTGCCGGTCACCGCCATCGGGGTTGTCGATGTGCAGGTTGGCCGGGATGAAGCCGGCGCCGGTGCCCTGGATCTTGTGGGGGCCGGGCGTCAGCTCCTCGCCGGCCAGGGTCTGGGAGATCACCGGCGAGTCGGCGGGTTCGACCGCAATCGCCTGGAACTCCGGTCTCTTCGGTTTGATCACCTCGCAGCAGCCGGAGATCGTCCCGCCTGTGCCGACCGCGGCGACGAGGATATCGACCTCACCCCCCGAGTCCTCCCAGATCTCCTCGGCGGTTGTGTCGCGGTGGATCGCCGGGTTGGCCGGGTTCTCGAACTGCTGGGGCATCCACGCGTTGTCGGTCTCCGACACGATCTCCTCGGCCTTCTGGATGGCGCCCTTCATCCCCTTCGGTCCGGGGGTGAGGACGAGTTCGGCGCCCAGCAGGGCCAGCAGCGTGCGGCGCTCCAGGCTCATCGTCTCGGGCATCGTTAGGATGAGGCGATAGCCGCGGGACGCGCAGACGAAGGCCAGGGCGATCCCGGTGTTGCCGCTGGTGGGCTCGACGATGACGGTATCCGACGTCACCGTGCCGTCGGCCTCGGCCGCCTCGATCATCGCCATCCCGATGCGGTCCTTCACGGAGCCGAGGGGGTTGAAGAACTCGCACTTCAGGGCGATCGTCGCATCGACGCCGGCGGTGACTTTGTTGAGTTTGACGAGCGGCGTCCTGCCGACGGTTTCGACGATGTTGCTGTAGAGTT
The DNA here is from genome assembly GCA_028280355.1 of Verrucomicrobiales bacterium. Classification (GTDB taxonomy): domain Bacteria; phylum Verrucomicrobiota; class Verrucomicrobiia; order Verrucomicrobiales; family DEV007; genus JANQMB01. Next base: position 17,924 of record JANQMB010000091.1, on the reverse strand, counting down.
TACCCATTTCCGGTGCGCGTTTCGGGGTGGTTCTGCGGCCGTGCGGCGGCGCGGCGCGAAGGCAGAATTAAGGGGTTCTCTTTGTGTTTGCAAAGAGAAATGGCTGTGAAAATATGGGGCTGTAACCCCACATTGGACGTCTAGTTCCAGCCATAGCCCCTAGCCCGAGACCCCGCCATGCCTAGCAAACTCGACGCCGAGTCGGTGCGCAGTTCCCTCAAGAAACTCCCCGAGTGGGAGCTGGACGGCGACGCGATCACCCGGGCGTATGAATTTGAGGACTTCGTCTCGGGGATCGAGTTTGTGAACACCGTCGCCGATATCGCCGAGGAGGCCCACCACCACCCGGATATCTCGATCCGCTACACGAGCGTGACGCTCTCCCTCACGACCCACGACAAGGGCGGGCTCACGGCGAGCGACTTCGAGCTAGCGGGCAGGATCGACCACCTGTTCGACTAGCCGCCGCGGACCGGGGGCGACCCGGCGGTGGTGCTGTGGGGCCGACCCTCGCCGCAGTTCGTCGCCGGTGCCTACCTAGAGGTCGTCCGGGGTCTGCAGTAGCTGTGCGACGCGGTGGAGGAGCCTGCCGGCGCCGCCGCCATCGAGGATCCGGTGGTCGAAACTGAGGGTCATCTCCGCCTCGACAACCGGTATCCAGGTGTCGGTGTCAGCGTCCCACTGCGGGCGGGCGCGCCCGTGGCCGAGCCCGAGGACGAGGTTCTGCTCCGGGAGCGGTATCGGTGTCGCCCAGACGATCCCGAAGGTGCCGAAGTTGGTCACCGTCGCGATCCCCGGCGGCGTCGTCGCCTCCGCGGGCAGGCGGCGTTTGCTGGCGGCTTCCACGAGGCTGTTGTACTGCTGGACGAGGTCGGCGAGCGGTTTCTGGTCGACGTCCCGTATGACGGGCACCAGCACCCCGTCCTCGACCTCCACGGCGAAACCGATATCGATGGCCGACGGGTGGACGATCTGGTTGCCGACCAGCCGCCCGGCCGTCGCGGTGTTCTCGGCGAGCGCCAGGGCCAGCGCGCGGACGGCGTAGAGCGTCGGGCCGGGCCGGGGGGAGCAGCCCTTGCGGTGGGCGAGCAGCCGGTCCAGGGCGACCGGTGCCCCGACCGTCGCGAGCGGCCGTGCCCAGCTCCGGCGCATCGAGTCTGCCACCGCGACGCGCATCGACGAGGCGGCGGTGAGACGCTTGCTGTCCAGGTCGGCCATGAAGGCCTCGAAGTCCTCGACGGTGACGCGCCCGCCCGCACCGCTGCCAGCGATCCCGGCCAGGTCGGCGGCGTTGAGGCCGAGCTCCTGCATCCGCGCCCGCAGCCGGGGGGAGATGTAGCTTGCGCCCCTGGCCTTGGCGGGGACCGGCAGCCCTTTGATCGTCGGGGTGACCTCCGGGTGGTCGGGGTCCTCCGAGGTGCTCTGCAGCGCGCTGGGCTTCCTCTTCGCGGGGGGCGCCGCCTCGTCCCCGCTATCCTCCCGCCGGGCGGAGGGTTCGCCCGCGCCGGCGTCTGCCAGCCCGAGCCGCTCGGCCTCCTCCCCGTCGACGTCCAGGTAGCCCAGGGTCGCCCCCACCGGGTAGCTGACGTCGATCTCGGCGGCGATCTCCACCACCGAGCCCACACAGGGGGTGGTGACGCCCATCACGGCTTTCTCGGTCTCGACCTCGATGATCTCCTGGTCGGCTGCGACGCTCTCGCCGACCTGGACGTTGAGGGCTTTGACGGTGGCCTCGGCGATCGACTCGCCGAGCTGGGGCATGAGTATCGGTATGCGCATCTGGGCGAAGTGTCTCCGGGTCAGTCGCGGATCAGTTTTCGGATCGCGTCCTCGACGCTGCTGGCGGTCGGGCGGTGGTAGCGCCACAGGTCGGGGTGGTAGGGGATCGGGGTGTCCCGGGCGTTGAGCCGGGCCGGGGGGGCGTCCAGCAGGTGGAAGGCGTCGGTGGCGACCCGGCTGATGACCTCCGCGGTCACGCCCCCCCAGGGGAAAGCTTCGCCGAGTGCGAGAACCCGACCGGTGCGCGCGACCGACCCGAGCACCGTGTCGATGTCGAGGGGTTTGAGGCAGCGCAGGTCGACGACCTCGATCTCGTACCCGTCGGACTGCAGGCCCTCCGCCGCGCGCAGCGCCTCGTGGAGCATGGCGCTGTAGGTCACGACGGTGGCGTGGCGGCCGGCACGCGCGATGCGGGCGCGGGTCGCCGGCAGGGCGCGCTTCGGCAGCGACTCGGCCTTGAGGTGATAGTAGAGGTATTTGTGTTCGCAGAAGAGCACGGGGTCGTCGATGCCGACCGCGTCGAGCAGCATCGAGTAGGCGTCCTCGACGGTCGCCGGCGCCATCACGACGGTGCCCGGGTAGTGTGCGTAGATCGCCTCCATGCACTGGCTGTGGAACGGCCCGCTGCCTGGCGTGCCCCCCGAGGGCAGGCGCACGGTGATCGGGCAGGGGACCTGCGTGCGCCAGAAGAGGGTGGCCGCCTGGTTGACGATCTGGTTGAACCCGACCGATGAGAAATCGGCGAACTGCATCTCGACGATCGGGCGCATGCCCTCGATCGCGGCGCCGACCGCGGCGCCGACCATGGCGTCCTCGCTGATGGGGGAGTCGCGCACCCGGTCGGGGTAGCGTTCGATCAGCCCCTTGGTGGCCTTGAACGCCCCGCCGAACTCGCCGATGTCCTGCCCGTAGATGAAGACGTTGTCGTCGTCGGCGAGGGCCTTCGACTGCGCCTCGCGGATCGCTTCGAGGTAGGTGATGCTCACTGGGCCTCGTCGTCGTGGTTGCCGAAGTGCGCGCTCGAGAGGGCGCTCCACCGATGGGTGTAGGGGTCGGGGGCGTCCTCCGCCCCGGCTTTGGCCACCGCCGACTCGACCTCCGCGGCGGCCGAGCCCTCGATCTCCCCGCACCCGGCCTCGTCCGCCCAGCCCTCGGCGACGATCCGCTTGCGCGCCTTGAGCAGGCAGTCCTGGCCGATGCTGGAGGCGCGCAGCTCGTCCGGGACGTAGGCGGCGTCGTCGTGTTCCCCATGTCCGGACAGGCGCAGCAGGTTCCCGACCACGATCTGCGGCCCCTCCCCAGCGCGGGCGCGCCCGATCGCCCCGGCGAACCCCTGCAGGCAGTCGGCGAGGTCGGTCCCGTCTACGGTGGTGCCGGCGATACCGTAGCCCGCCGCGCGCTCTGCGAGATCGGGGCAGGCGAACTGGCGGCTGTTGGGGGTCGAGTAGGCGAACTGGTTGTTGGCGATGGCGACCACCAGCGGCAGTTTCTCGACGGAGGCCATGTTGAGCGCCTCGTGGACGGCGCCGGTGGAGGTCGCTCCGTCCCCGATGCAGGTGGCGCCGACGGCGTCGCCGAGCGTCCCTTTCAGCCGGCGCGCCAGGAGCATGCCGTTGACGACGGAGATCATCGCGCCGAGGTGGGAGATCATCGCCGGGACACCGTCGCGGGGCGCCCCCCGGTGGATGTTGCCGTCCCGGCCGCGCGTCGAACCCTTGGCGGAGCCCATGTAGGTGCGGGCGGCGTCGATCACGGGCTCGCCGAAGGCCGCCCGCCCGGCCATGTCCCGGATCAGGGGCGAGTAGACGTCGTGCCCGCGGCGCAACTGGATGGCGAGGCTGGCGCTGAAAGCCTCCTGTCCCCGCCCGACGTAGACGCCGCCGACGATCTTCCCCGCCCGGTAGACGCTGGCGATCTTCTCCTCGAAGGTGCGCGCCAGAACCATCCAGCGGAAGGCCTCCTGGAAGGCGCTGGGCAGATCTAGGGTCGCCCCTACGGTCTGTGTGGCAAGGTCGGCCATTCGCTTGGGCACCCCATTCTAACGGGGCTGGGGGAGGGGGCAACGGTCTTTTCGGGGCTGTGCCCACGCGCTGGTTCCACGCCAGTTGTGACCTGCCCTCCGCCTGCCATCGGGCTAGGTGGCCTCGATCCTCACCGGGCAGACTTTCAGCTCCGCGGTCTCCGTCACCGGGTCGTAACCGCTGCCGGTGAGGACGTTGACCGGCACGCTGGCGAAACTGAAGCTGGTGAAGACGGTGCCCGGCGGCGAGCGGTCGGTGAGCCTGACCTTGATCTCGATGCTGCCGCGGCGGCTGGACATCCGCACGAACTCCCCGTCCGCGATGCCCCACTGCTCCGCGTCGGCGGGGTGGACCTCGAGCGACTCCTCGTCGAGCAGGTAGTCGATCCCGGCGCTGCGCCCGGTCTGGGTCCGCGTGTGGTAGGCCTGCAGGCGCCTCCCGGTGGTGAGCCAGACTGGGTAGTCGTCGTCGATCACCTCGGCCGGGTCGCGGTACCCGATCACTTTGAACAGGCCGCGGCCGTTCTTGAACTCCCCCTCGTGCAGGCGAGGCGTGCCCGGGTGGCCGGCCTCGGGGACAGGCCACTGGTACTCGCCCTTGTCGATGCGGTCCCAGTCGAGGCCGGCGTAGATCGGGCTCAGCGAGCAGAGCTCGTTGAACACGTCCCTCGCGCTCTCGAAGTGGTCGAACTGGGTGTTGCCCATGCGCCTGGCGATCTGCGAGATGATCCACCAGTCGGGCTTGGCCTCCCCGGGGGGGGGCACCGCCGCCCTCAGGCGCTGGACGCGGCGCTCGGTGTTGGTCTGCACACCGTCGGTCTCGGCGAAGGCGGTGGCGGGGAAGACGACGTCGGCCAGCTGGGCGGTCTCGGTGAGGAACAGGTCGATGACGACGAGGTGCTCGAGGCTCCCCAGCGCGCGCTCACAGTGCCGCTTGTCCGGGTCGGTGACCACCGTGTTCTCGCCGTCGATCAACATGGCGTGGATGCCGCCCGGTCCCTCCTTGCCGCAGTTGTTGAGCGCCGCCACCTTGGTGATGCCCTTCTCCGCGTCGATGTCAGTCCCGTATGCCCGCGAGAACTTATCGGCGAACTCCGGCTCGCTGCAGGGCTGGAAGCCCGGGAAGTTGGCCGGCACGGCGCCGCAGTCGCCGGCGCCCTGGATGTTGTTCTGGCCGCGCATGGGGTTGATGCCGCCCCCCTCGACCCCGAGGTTGCCCGTCATCAGCGCGAGGTTGCACAGCGACTGCACGTTGTCGACGCCGCAGATGTGCTCGGTGATGCCGAGGGTGTAGTAGATCGCCGACGGCCGCCCCCGACCGAACCACAGCGCGGCCTGCTCGATCTGCCCTGCGGGCACCTCGCAGATCGGCGACGCCCACTCGGGCGTGAAGGCCCCGACGTGTTCTAGGAACTCCCCGGCACCCGCGGTGCGGGCGGCGACGAACTCCTCGTCCACCAGCCCCTCCCGCGCGATGACGTGTGCCATGGCCAGCAGGAGCGCGACGTCGGACCCGACCCGGATCTGCAGGTGGAGGTCCGCCATCTTCGCCAACCGCGTCTCGCGCGGGTCGGCGACGACCATCCTGGCGCCGCGCGCGATGGCCTTCTTGAGGCGGGTGGCCGCGACCGGGTGGCACTCGGTCATGTTGGTGCCGATCGGGAAGATGAGGTCGGGGTGCTCCATGTCCACGAGCGGGTTGCTCATGGCGCCCCTGCCGATGGTGGCCGCCAGACCGGCGACGGTGGGGGCGTGTCAACTTCGGCTACAGGTGTCGACGTAGTTGGTGCCGAAGCTCGACCGGATGAACTTCTGCATCGAGTAGGCGGCCTCGTGCGGCGCGCGGCCGGAGGCGATGCCGTAGATCGCGTGGCGCCCGTGTTTCTCGTGCGCGGCCCTGAAGCCGTCGGCCGCCCTCTGCAGGGCCTCGTCCCACTCGACCTCCCGGAAGCTCCCGTCCGCCCCCTTGACCAGCGGTTTGGTGAGCCGGTCGGGGTGGTGGACGAAGTCGAAGGCATACTGCCCCTTGACGCAAAGCGCGCCCTCGTTGGCGGGGCCGTCCATGGCCGGGTGGATGCCGACCACGCGGTCCCCCTTGGAGAGGATGTCGACCGCGCAGCCGACGCCGCAGTAGGGGCAGACCGAGCGGGTCTTCTCGATCTCGCCTGGCAGGTCGCTGCCGCGGAGGGCCTTCTTGTCGCTGAGGGCGCCGGTCGGGCAAGTCTGGACGCACTGGCCGCAGAATGTGCACTGCGAGTCCCGCAGGTCGTTGCCGAACTCGGCGGTGATCTGCGTGTCGAAACCGCGGCCCATCACGTTGATCGCGTGGTCGCCCTCCTGCTCGGCGCAGACGCGGACGCAGCGGTAGCAGGAGATGCAGTTGTCGTAGTCGCGCAGGATGAAGGGGTTCTTGTCATCCGTGTTCGAGGTGCCGCTCCTCCTGCCGCGGAAGCGCCCGGGGCCGACCTCGTAGCGCTCGAGCAGGTCGCCGAGCTCCTGCGAGGCGTAGCCAGCCAGGGGGTCGATGTCGAGCGTGCGGTTCTCGCTGGCGACCATCTCGAGCAGCGTCTTGCGATGTTTCTCGACCGCCCCGGTCCTGGTCTTCACCACCATGCCCTCTCCCGCCCTGGTGGTGCAGGAGGCGACCGGGTTGTTGATGCCCTCGACCTCGACCACACACAGCCTACAGGCACCGAAGGCCTCGAGCCGCGGGTCGTAACAGAGCGTCGGCACCTCGCGCCGGCAGCGTTCCGCCACCTCGTAGATCGTCTCGCCCTCACGGAACTCCACGAGTTCGCCGTCGATGGTCATCGTGCAAATCCTGGCGTCGGACGGGGCGTCTTTCAGGGCGATCATCGGTCGTGTGGGGCACATTAGGCCCAGATCGGTAGGGGTGAAGGGGGAAATTCAGTTTTTCGGGTTGTGGGCGGCTTTGGCCCCGGGGGTGTTGTGGGTGCGGGGTGGCCGGCTCTGACACTTCCCCAAGGGCGGGCGCCTCACTGCGCCCCCTTGCGATCGAGGACGCTGCGATAGAGTTTCCCGATCTTGCGCGGCAGGCGCCCGCGGCCGGTGTCCGGGGGGGGGCGGTCCGCGCGGAGCAGGCGGTCGAGCAGCTGGCTCGCGGAGTCGCGGCTGTACTCCTTGCCGAGGAAGGAGTATAGCGACCTCGCCTCCTCCACACGCCGGGCGGGGTCGAGGAGGGCATCGAAATCGACGACGCTCGTCGGCGCCTTGGGGGGGCGGCGCCAGAAGCGGCTGACGGCATCGCCCCAACTCAGATAGGTCAGCCGCACCGGCAACCTGGTCTGCCTCGACATCGAAAGCGCGGCCCCCCGCGGGTTCCGGATCACGTACAGCACCGACTCCGGTTCCGCGGCCTCCTCCCAGGCTTCCATCAGGTAGGAGAAGCGCGGGTCTTTGACGACTTTGCCCGCGAAGGCATCGGCGACCGAGAGGATCCGGTCGCGGTATCTCCTGCCACGGCGCCGGACCAGGGACGGGTGGGCGATGGCCGGCGCCATGGCCGAGGTGCCGAGCTTCCGCAGGTGGACGCCGATGCTCCCTGGCCACATGACGTCCACCCAGAGTTCCGGCCTCGACCACGGGCCGAAGAGCAGCCGGTGGTTCAAAGTGTTGACGGTCCTGTTCTCGAAGTAGCCGTCCGGGTTCCAGCGGTCGCCGTCGATCAGTTCGCCGCCGCCGCCGAAGTCCGCGCCGAGTTCGTGTATGACCCGGGCGACGAAGGAGGTCCCGCTACGCATGCAGCCGGTGATGACCTTCATCGGGCCGGCCCGTGTGGGGTGATCCGCCAGCCCCGCCGCCGGGGCGGGGTTCTCGGGTGGGTGGGGCGGGCGGGCACGACGGTCATCCCGCAAAGCGGACGCAGTAGACCGGCGGCAGGTGGGCGCTGAGCTGCCGCCACCGGTCGCCCTGCTCCTCGCCGGCCCAGAGCGAGCCGGTGGTCGATCCCATCACCAGCCGTTCGCCGGTGCGATCGACCTCCAGGGCGTGTCTGTAGACGAGGTCGTAGGCTGGGGCGGCGGGCAGGCCGGCGGTGCATGTCTCGAAGGTCTCCCCCCCGTCGCGCGTGCGGTTGACGACGAACTCGCCGCCGACCGGATAGCGCGACTCGTCCTTCTTCGCGGGGACGAACCAGGCGGTGTCGGGGTCGGTCGGGTGGACCGCCGCGGCGAACCCGAAGCCCGACGGCCGGACGTCCTTCACCTCCTGCCAACTGGCGCCGTCGTCGGCGGACCGGAAGATGCCGCAGTGGTGCTGCACCCACAGCCTGTCCGGCGCGGAGGGGCAGCGCACCATCCGGTGCGGGTCCTGGCCGTCGGGGTCGGCGCCGCCCTGGTCCTCGGGGACGAAGTCATAGTACATGCCGTGGGCACACTGCTCCCAGCTGCCGCCGCCGTCCCGCGTCCTCCAGACACCGCCGCAGGAGACCGCGACCAGGAGATGGTCCGGGTCCTCCGGGTGGACGGAGATCGAGTGGATACCCGGGTAGTCGTACCCCCCTCCGGCCCACTTCCCGCGTTCCTCCCTGTCCCACAGGGGCCGGTTCAACTCCCAGGTCTCGCCGCCGTCGCCGCTGCGGAACAGGCCGCCCGGGATCGTGCCGCACCACAGCACGCCCGGCCGGTCGGCGCCGCCCGTCTCGAGCGACCAGATCTTCTCGAGCGACCAGGGCACGGGGATGCCGCGGATCGGGCACATCGTGTCGGGCACGCCGTCCGGCTTGGCGGGGAAAGACGGTGGGTCGAGTTCGTCCCAGGTGCCGCCGCCGTCCCTCGAACGGTGCAGCTTGATCCCGAAGTGGCCATGCTCGACCGCGGCGTAGAGCGTCCCGTCCCTCGGGTCCGGGAGCAACATCGGGACGCCGGTCCCGAGGAAGGCCTCGGCGCCGACCTCCCAGGACCTCGCCGTCCTGTCGTATCGGAACAGGCCCTTGCGGGTGCCCACATAGAATCGCTCGTCCGCCATCGGTCTTTCGTCTATCCCCCAGAGAGGGCTTGCATCACGTAGATCTCCGCACCGCCCGCGACGGGGTCGGAGAGCGTCTGCCGGTCGGAGACAGATTTGCCGTCCAGGAAGACGGCGACATGTTTGCGGACGCCGCCCTGGTCGTCGAGGACGTAGCTGCGCAGCCGCGGGTGTTTGTCGAAGACCTGGTCGAGGGCGCCGCCGACCGAGGCGGCGGCGACCTGGTGAGATGTCAGCTCGGAGTCCAGGTGCCGGTGGAGGTTGGGCGTGAAGGAGACCGTGACCACGGCGGTAGGTTATCGGAGGGTGCGGCGCTTGCCAACCATTGCGTGCGGTGGGGATGGCCCGGGTCAGCCGAGGCTCGCCAGCTCCCCCTCCAAATTGGCCCGCGCCCGCCCCTCGAGCAGTTTCCGGAAGTGGCGGGTGTGGTAGATCGAGCGGCGGTCGAGGAAACTTCGCAGCACCCTTGCGCGCCCCTCGCAGAACGCGCTGTCCCCGACGTGGGGGCACTCCCTGCGGATGTCCTCGGCGTAGATCTCGTAGCGGGTCGGCTCGGCGCCGAGGATGCCGAGGTCGATATCCATGACCAACGCGGCGTCGGCGTCCGCGGGCTCCCCGTCGTGGCGGGTGGCGAGGATCAGGCGACAGACGGCATCGGCGTCGATCCGCCCGCGGGCGAGGGGGGCGAACTCGACGCGGAACAGCTCGGCGCTGTCCGACTCGTTGGCCCCGGCGTCGGCGTGGACGTCGTAGACGGCGTCGTGGAACCAGAGGGCGAGTTCGACGGCGTCGTTGTCGCCCACCGAGCCGGGGTAGTTGTCGAAGGCGTCGAGGCAGGACAGGACATGCCGGCCGTCGTGGTAGTGGCGGCCCGGTTCGGAGTAGCGCTCGAGGAGGCGTTCGCCGATGGGGATGAACACCAGCCCCAGCCCCATCCACTCCCGCGCCTGATCCCAGCGCGCCGCCCAGCGTTCGGGCAGGGGGGCTACGGCTCGGGCGGACATCTCAACTGCCCAACAGACAACGGCTGCCGGTTCCCGTAAACCGGTCTCTGCGCGGGGCGTCTCGCCCGCTGTGCGGCCAGCGTGCCCCGGCTACTCAGCGAGGTGCTTTTTGACGGCCTCCTCCAGTTGGGAGCCGCGCAGGTTGGCGGCGACGATCTTGCCGTCCTTGCCGACCAGGAAAGTGGCGGGGATGCCGGTGATCCCGAATTTGCGGGCGAGTTCGTTCTGCCAGCCCTTGCCATCGAAGGCCTGTGGCCAGGGCATCTCGTGCTCCTTGATGAAGTCCTTTAGCTTGCCCTCCTCCTGGTCCAGCGAGATGGCGATGATCTCGAAACCCTGATCGTGGTAGGCCTCGTAGGCCTTCTTGACGTTGGGGAGTTCGGCGATGCAGGGGCCGCACCAGGTCGCCCAGAAATCGACCAGCACGATCTTGCCCTTCATGGCGGCGAGGTCGATCTCCTCCCCCTGGATGCTGGTGAACTTCAGCTCCATGGTGTCCCCCACGGACGGCTTGTTGAGCTCGCCGCCCATCTGTCCGAGGAACTGCGCGAAGCGGTCGGCCTGTGGGTGGCCGACGATCGCCTTCTCCGCCGCCGCGAGCGCGGCCTTCGCCTTGTCCTTCTCGCCCGCCTCGACCAGCAGGCCGAACAGGTGTTGGAGCGTCCCGAAGTATTCCTGGGGGGCGAGGTCGGCCCCGGTGGGCAGCATCGAGAGCCTGTCACCGAGCAGTTCGATCTGCCGCTCGGTCACCCCGAGGCGGGCGTAGGACTCGATCAGGAACTGGGTGGCCTCGGCGGCATCGGCGGCTTTCGGGTTCTCCTGGAGGTAGGCCTCCAGGGCCTCGGCGGCCTGCTTCGTGTGTTTCTCGATCAACGCCGCCGCGCCCTGGGCGAAGGTGGAATCGGGGGTGGCCAGCAGCGAAGCCGCTACGGTTGCGAGGGTCAGATGTTTCATGGGTGCGAGGGTAGGTGAGTATAGAGAGGCACGCAAGGGACCTGATATTCCGCCCCGCGATGCGATATCCGGCAGGCGGACCGCGTCCGTCCTCCGGGGTTCTAGCCCCGCCTTCCCGCCATCGCCTCGGCGGTCTCCGGGAAGTAGCGCAGCAGGCTTTCGGTGACGTGCGGGGCGGCCATCCCGAGACCGCAGGCGCTGGTGGCCTTCATCACCGAGCCGATGTCCTCGACCTCCGCCCGCCAGGCCTCGGCGCCGTCGACCGGCGCCTCCCCGCCGAGGCGTTCGCTGAGCCGCTGGGTACCGATGCGGCAGGGGAAACACTTGCCGCAGGACTCGTGGGCGAAGAACTCCATCGCGCCGCGCGCCGCCGCTACCATGTCGCGGCTGTCGTCGAAGACGATGATCCCGCCCGCGCCCAGGAACGAGCCCCTCGCCCGGATCGCGGGTTCGTCGAGCGTCACCTCGAGGTCGTCGCCGGCGAGGAAACCGCCGGAGAGCCCGGCCATGGTGACCGCCTGGATCGAGCGGCCGTCGCGCGGGCCGCCGGCCCACTCGTAGAGGAGCGTCTGCAGCGGGAGCCCGAAGGGGACCTCGTAGTTGCCCGGCCGCCGGATGTCGCCGGAGAGCGAGATGACCTTGGTGCCTGCGTGGTCGCCGAGGCCCAGCCCCCGGTACCATGCGGCGCCCTCGCGGGCGATGTGTGAAGCCGAGGCGAGGGTCTCGACGTTGTTGACGGCGGTGGGCTTGTCCTCGAACCCGTGGGTGACGGGGAAGGGGGGTTTGTTGCGGGGGAACGGGTGTTTGCCCTCCATGCTGTTGAGCAGCGAACCCTCCTCCCCGCAGATGTAGGCGCCGGCCCCGCGGACGATGTGCAGGTGGAAGTCGAACCCCTGGGCGCCGAGGATGTTCTCGCCCAACAGGCCGGCGGCGGTGGCCTCGGCGATGGCGGCTTCGAGTATCCCGAAGGTCTCCGGATACTCGTAGCGCAGATAGATGAAACCGCGTGGCGCCCCGGTGGCGTAGGCGGCCAGCGCCATGCCTTCGAGGAGGGCGAAGGGGTCGTGGTCCATGATCGCCCGGTCCTTGAAGCAGCCCGGCTCGCCCTCGTCGGCGTTGCAGACGATCGATTTGGGGTCGCCCGGAGCCTCCGCCACGGCCTTCCATTTGACCCCGGTGGGGAAGCCCGCGCCGCCGCGGCCGGCGAGCTTCGATTCCGTGATCAGCGCGACCAGCTCCTCCGGGGTCCCCGCCACCGCCTTCTGCAGGCCGGCGAACCCGCCGCTGCCCCTGTAGCCCTCGAGCGTCGCCCGCCCGGGTTCCCGGATGTGCCGGAAGATACACTCTTCGACACCGCCGGGGTTCGGCGCCGGGAGCGGGGTGGGGCGGTGTTCGAGGGACGTCGCACCGGTGCCCACCAGGACCTCGTCGCCGCGGATCACCGGCACCATATCGTCGCAGCGGCCGGCGCAGGGCATGGGCGTGGCGCCCTGCTCGCGGAGGCTCTCCAACAGCTCCTCGCCGCCGTTGAGGCAACAGACGTTGCCGATGCAGACCCGCGGCGCCGCCTTGCCGGGGAGCTCGCGCGCGAAGTGGTGGTAGAAGGTGACGGTGCCGAACAGCTCGGCCAGGGGGATGCCGAGGCCCTCGCTCACGGCGCGGATCGCGTCCTCCGAGATGTGGCCGTCCCTGTCGTGGAACGCGTGGAGGGTCGGCAACAGGGGGGCGTCTTGCCCCTTCCAGCGATCGATGATCTGTCGGTCGGTCACCCGGCGACTCTATCTGAAAATCTCCACTTGGGTAGAGATTTGGAGGCGCCTCGGGTGCCCTATTTGAGGAGGCCGAAGGGGCGGGGCACGCGTGACAGCAGGGACCTCTTCTCCCCGGCGCCGTCGCCCGCGGGTTCCGGGGCTGGGGCCGGGGCCGCCGGGGAGGCGGCGGAGGAGCTCTCCGGCGACGGCTTGGGGGTCCGGTGCACGGGCTTCCCGCTGCGGTCGAAGATGCGGATCGAGGCGCCGCGCCTCAGCTTGGCGACCCAGCGCTCGTGGGCGGCCTTGCGCAGGTCGAGCATGGCGAGCCGCTCGGCCGCCTCCCTGACGTCGGGGTCGGAGAGAGGTTTCCTCTTGCCGAGCTTCTTGTTCTCGACCTTCAGCAGGTAGAAGGCGTAGGGGTCCTCGATCACCTGGCTGACCGCGCCCACCTTGAGCCTGAACGCCTGGTCCTTGAGGTCGCGGCGGAGCTCGATGCTCTCCTCGCCGATCGTCCCCCGGTCGCCGCCCTGGTCGGCGACGCTGTCCTGGGAGTAGGTGATCGCCATCTGGGCGAAGTCGGCGCCGCCGACGATCTTCTTGCGGATATCGTTGATGTGTTTGCGCTGGTCCTCGGCGGTGACCGACTCGTCCGCGGTGACCTTGGGGATCATCAGGGTGCGCAGGCGGACGAAGCTCTCCTCGCGGAACTTGTCGGAGTGTTTCGCGTAGGCGTCGTTGAGCTGCTGCGGGGTGATGAGCTGGACGCCGCCGGCCTGCCTGGCCCGCATCATCTCGACGATGAGGATCTTGCGGCGCAGGTCCTTGAAGCGCTTGAGGGTCATCCCGGTGGCCTTGAGCTCCTTGAGGAACCGCCCGCGGTCGCCGCCGAAGCGTTCGCCCTCGATGATCTTGGCGACGTCCTCCTCGACCAGCTCGTCCTTGATCGTGCCGCCGAGCTTGTTGAACTCGGCGAGGATGAGCTCGCGCTCGATGAGGCTGTCCAGGGCGTCCTCCTCGAGCGTCCGCAGCTGCTTGGTGCGCTCGGCGCCAGGAGGCATGCTGAGGAGGATCATCTCGCGGGTGTGCTTGATGGCCTCGTTCACCTCGGAGCGGGTGACGACCTGTCCGTTGACGACGGCCGCCAGGGAGTTGATCTCCCGGGGCGCCGCCCCGAGCGGCGCTTGGAGGAGGGTGGCGAGGAGGGCGAATGTGAGGGTTCTTGGCGACATGGGATCGTGTGGGCTCCGGATCGTCCGTCGGGAGGTGTGAGGTGAAAGCCCTCCCAGTTGTTCAAAACTTCTTAACTAAATCTACGGCGGTTTTCAAGCGATCTTCCGGCTCGCCGCCCCCGAGGCGGGGGAACTTCCCTTCGATCAGGACGTATTCGCCGTTGCGGGTGAGCATGAGCTTCCCCCCCAGGATCTCGACCGACCCGATGCCGGCGGCGGCGGCGGCGAGCTTGAGTTCCGTGCAGCGCAGGAGGTTGTCGGCCGGCGCGGGGGGCGGCCCGAAGCGGTCCCGCCACTCGCGGATCAGGGATTTGAGACCCTTGATCGAGTCGAGTTCGGCGATCTGGCGGTAGGCGGCGATGCGCAGGCTCGCCTCCGGGAGGAAGTCGGAGGGGATGAAGGCGGGGACGACGCCGTCCGGTGACTCCAGGTAGGCGGCCTCGTTGGTGCACAGGAAATCGACCCGCAGCGAGCACTCCGCCCGGCCCGCGGCGGGGTTTCCCTTGAGCCGCTCGACGGACTGTTTGAGCAGTTTGCAGTAGAGGTCGAAGCCGACGGCGGAGATGTGGCCCGACTGCTGCGTCCCGAGCAGGTTGCCGGCGCCGCGGATCTCGAGGTCGCGCATGGCGATCTTGAACCCGGACCCGAGCTCCGTGTACTGGCGGATCGCGTTGATGCGCTTGCGGGCGTCCCCGGTGGCGAGCAGGTCGGGCGGCAGCATGAGGATCGCGTACGCCTTGTGGCCGGCGCGCCCGACGCGCCCGCGCAGCTGGTAGAGGTCGGCCAGCCCGAAACGGTCGGCGCGGTCGATGATGATGGTGTTGGCGTTCGGGATGTCGATGCCGCTCTCGATGATGGTGGTGCACACCAGCACGTCGATCTCGCCGGCGACAAACTGGTGCATGATCTCCTCGAGCACGCCCTCCTCCATCTGGCCGTGGCCCACCGCGACGCGGGCGTCGGGCACCAGGGACTCGATGGTCTTCTTGACGCCGCCGATCGACGCGACGCGGTTGTGCAGGAAGAAGACCTGGCCGCGACGGTCGAGCTCGCGCCTGATGGCGGTGCGGATGGTGCGCTCGTCGTAGGGGCAGATCGCCGTCTCGACGGGGCTGCGGCCGGCGGGCGGCGTGTCGATGGTGGACATGTCCTTCACCCCCATCAGCGAGAGGTAGAGGGTGCGCGGGATCGGGGTCGCCGAGAGGGTGAGCACGTCGATGAGCTGGAAGAGCTCCTTGAAGCGCTCCTTGTGGCGCACGCCGAAGCGCTGTTCCTCGTCGATGACCGCGAGGCCGAGGTCTTTGAAGGCGACGTCCTTGGAGACCAGGCGGTGGGCCCCGACGACGATGTCGGCGTCGCCGGACAGCGCCCTCTTCAAGGTCCGGCGCTGTTCGGCGGGGGTCCGGAAGCGGGACAGGACATCGACCTGTATCGGGTAGTCGGAGAAGCGTTCGCGCAGGGTCTCGTAGTGTTGCTGGGCGAGCACGGTGGTCGGGCAGAGGAAGGCCACCTGCTTGCCCCCCATCACCGCCTTGAAGGCGGCCCGGATCGCGACCTCGGTCTTGCCGAAACCGACGTCGCCGCAGACCAGGCGGTCCATCGGCTCGCCGGACTCCATGTCCGCCTTGCTCTCCTCGATGGCGCGGACCTGGTCCGGGGTCTCGCGGTAGAGGAAGCTGTTCTCGAACTCGACCTGCCAGCGGGTGTCGGGCGGGTGGGCGTCGCCTTTCAGCACCGACCGCTCAGCGTTCGTCCGGAGCAGCTGCGCGGCGTAATCGAGGATCGACTTCTCGGCGCCCTCCCGTCGCCGTGCCCAGCGGCCGCCGCCGAGCCTGTCGGGCGGCGGCGCCTTGTTGCCCGAGCCGACGTAGCGCGACACGAGGTGCGCCTGCTCGAGCGGCACGTAGAGCTTCGCGCCCCCCGCGTACTCGAGCACCAGCACCTCCTCCTCGGCGCCGGTGCCCCCGTCGATCTCCACCAGGCCCCGGTAGAAGCCGATGCCGTGGTCGAGGTGGACGACGCGGTCGCCCTCGGCGAGCTCCCGGAAGTCGTCCGCCCGGCGCCGGGTCACCTCGCGGCGCTCGCGGTTGAAAGCGCGCCGGGCGCGGTTGGAGCCGTAGCGGCCGAACAGCTCCGACGCTGAGAGGGCGGCGACCTTGGCGGCCGGGACGGTGAAGCCGTGCTGGAGGGTGCCGACCTCGTTCGCGGGGAAGCCCGGCACCGGGAGGACGCCGGTCTCCGCGACGAGCTCCCGGAACCGCTCGATCTCACCCTCGTTGTTGAAGAAGACCGCCGCCCTCCAGCCGTCCCCATGCCAGCTCTGCAGGGTCGATGCGAAGTGGTCGCGGCGCGCCTGCTGGAGGATGAAGTCGCCGGCCTCGAAGGTGCCGAGAGGGGAGTCGTGGCAGGCGACGGAGTAGTCCTCCTCGCCGGCGCGATCCTCGGCGTCCTCGGTGATCAGGACCCCCGCCCCCGGCACCGCGTCCCCGACCGCGATGATGAGATCCGCGGGCGCGATGTAGTCCCGCATCTGCGCCGTCCGCTCCTTCGGCTCCCCGAGCAGGATCGCGCAGTGGTCGAGGCGCGCCGTCGAGGTCTGGGAGTCGATGTCGAACTCGCGCACCGACTCGATCTCGTCGCCGAAGAGCTCGATGCGGTGGGGCGCGAAGCTCTGCAGCGAGAAGATGTCGATGATCCCGCCGCGGATCGCGAACTGGCCGCGCTCCGCGACCAGCGGGACCCGCTCGTATCCGGCGCCCTCGAGCCTGGTCGCGAGGGCGGCGATGTCGAGAGAGGTGTCCCGCGCGAGGACGAGCTTGCGCGAGGCGAGCGACTCCGGGGAGGGGACGGTCTCGTCGAGGCTCTTGGCGAGCGCGACGATCACCCCCGAGCCGCCCTCCCGCTCGCCGTGGATCGTCTCGAGGACGGCGAGCCGCTCGGCCATGATGTCCGGGTCGGGCAGCGCCCCGGCGATGGCCGGGAGCTCGAGCTCCGGGAAGAAGAGGGCGTCGCCGTACCAGAGGCGCAGGCCCTCCGCGAGGCGCTCCTGCGACCGGAGGTCGTCGGCGAGGATCCAGACATGGGCCCCCTCCCGCCCCGCCAGGAACTGCCTGGTGGCGAGCGCCGCCGCGAAGGCCTGGGCGGGGCGGGCGACGTGGTCGAACACGACCTCCCCATCGCCGATCTGCTGGAGGCGGGCCCGGAACGGGGGCGCGGCAGCGGCGTGCTCGATGAGATGGGCGCCCGGCGGGCGGGGTTTTTCGATATCTTGCGGCTTCGTAGTTTCTTCGGATTACCCTCCCTCCGCGACGGTGCCCCTATCGCCCCGCCTCCTCGAGCATGCTCTCGATGTAGGGGATCAGCGGTTCACCGCGGGCGGCCGCCTTCAGGGTCTCCAGGGCGGCGGCGACTGCCGCGCGGTCCGTGGAGGCCGGTGCGAGGGAGGCGGGGCCGAGCGGGATGTCCTTGGGTAGCAAGACATCCGCGGTGGCGAGGACGCTGGCGCGGTGGAGGGTGTTCTCCAGCTCGCGGACGTTCCCGGGCCAGTTATAGGACTCCAGCAAGGTGGCGGCGTCCTCGGAGAGGCGGAGCTTCGGGCCGCCCTTCTTGTCGGCGATGCGCGCCAGGAAGAAGTCGGCGAGCGGCCGGATGTCCTCGCGGCGCTGCCGCAGCGGGGGGATATGGACGCGCACCACGTTCAGGCGGTAGAAAAGGTCCTCGCGGAAGTCGCCGCTCTCGACGGCCGCCTCGAGATCCCTGTTGGTGGCGGCGAGGACGCGGACGTCGGCGTGTAGCGTGTCGTTGCCACCGACCCGCGCGTACTCGCCGGACTGGAGCGCGCGCAGGATCTTGCTCTGGGTCTGGGCGGGCATGTCGCCGATCTCGTCCAGGAACAAGGTCCCGCCGTCGCACTGTTCGAAGCGCCCCTTGCGCTGCGAGGTGGCCCCTGTGAAGGCCCCCTTCTCGTGGCCGAACAGCTCGGACTCGAGGAGGTTCTCGGGGATGGCGGCGCAGTTGATGGCGACGAACTCGCTCCCCGAGCGCCGGCTGAAGCTGTGGATCGCGCCCGCGACGACCTCCTTGCCCGCGCCGCTCTCGCCGGTGACCAGAACCGGCGCGTCGCCGCGGGCGGCGCGGCCGACGAGTTTGAAGACCTCCTGCATGGCGGGGGCGCCGCCGATCATCGTTTCGCCCGCCGGGG
>JANQMB010000089.1 GCA_028280355.1 Verrucomicrobiales bacterium | reverse complement strand
TGCCATCTACAAACGCGAGCGGGAAAAGAGGACCAACGAGATCACCCGGCAACTGGCGGGCCTCGAGAAGACCTTCCTCAAGAAGCTCGAAGCCCTGGTCCCGAAGCTCACCCGCGATGGCGACGTCGAGGGGGCCGTCGCCATCAAGGAGTACATCGATACCCTACCGCCCCCCGGCGCGATCCCCATCGGGGCCACCTACCAGTCGATGCGGTTGCGCTTCTATCTCCCGGAGAAGAGCTTCTTCAAGCTGCGCGGGAACGAGGTCTGGTGGGATCACACCAACGGCTATCAGGGGCTCCCCGGCGAAAGGGGGGGAGAGGCCATCCCCCATCCGACCTTCATCAACGGTGATACCAAATGGATGCCGACCTGGCAGTCGAAGGTGAGCAAGCGGACCACCGCGCCTTTCTGGGTGCCGATGAAGGGCACGCCGCCAGAGGTCACGGTGAAGATGCTGGAGGGCCGCGGCCGGACGACGGTGGTCGGGCAGCCCACCGAGGAGAACGACTATACCGCGACGATCTGGGTCTGCGATACGCCCAAGAAGAGCTCCCCCAAATCCGGCGCCGCCTGGATGGAGGTGGAGGTCAAATGGGGCGAGCGCTGAGGGGCCAGGCTCCGATACCGGGCGCGGACGTCGACAAGTTTAATGCGTTGGCGCTCTAGCGGGTTGGGCGCCTCTTCGTTGGCGGTACGGTGGGGGTGCGGAAGACCGACGGCGCACGCCTATACGGCCGGCCGCCGCCCTGAGAAATTTCCACCTTGCCACCGATCGAGCATCTCCCCTAATCTTCCTCCATGTCTGAAGCGACGGGGATGGAGTTGGCAGAGGAGGCAAAACGGGGGGGCGGCTGGCTGATCGCGCTGGGCATCCTCACCGTGATCTGCGGGGTGATGGCGATCGGGGCGCCGCTCGTCACCGGGGTCGCCGTCGGCCTGGCGGTCGGGATCTTCCTCGCCGCCGGCGGGGTCATGCAGATCGCCCACGCGTTCCAGGTGCCGCGCGGCGGCGGGAGGCGCCTGTTCCTGGTCCTGGGCGGGCTGCTCGCGGTCGGCTTCGGGATCTTCATGACCACCCGCCCGATGGCGGCCCTGTTGGGCATGACGCTGGTGCTGATCGCGTTCTTCCTGGTCGACGGCGTGTGCAAGATCGTCGACGCTTTCGACCAGAAACCCGAACAGGGTTGGGGCTGGCTCTTGTTCAGCGGGATCGTCACCCTGCTGCTGGCGCTGATGATCTGGCGGCAGTGGCCGTTCTCCGGCAGCTGGGCGATCGGCATGCTGTTCGGCATCAACATCCTGTTCAGCGGCTGGGCGATGATCTTCACCGGCGGCGCCCTGCGCTCGGCGGGGCGCGAGGCCCAGGAGGACGGGTGATAATCCGCCGGGGCCGCGGTCGGCGGCCTACCACGCCAGCGCGAACAGCGCGCCACCGATGAACACGACCGCCGCGGCGGCGACCACCCGTGTCACCGCCACGAACCGGTCCCGGCGCCCCCCTTCCCCACCCAACCTCCCCTCGACGAACCGGCGGCCGAGGATCGCGGCGACCCCGACCCCGGAGAGCGCCACCGCCATTCCCAGCGAGATCGCCGCCACCATCGCCACGCTCGGCCAGAGCAGATCGTTGGCCAGTCCGAACAGGAGGACCAGCAGGGCCCCGGTACAGGGCACCGCGCCGACCGCCAGCGAGAGGAACCCGCCGACGCCCCTTCTCGACTCATCCAGGTGGGCACAGCCACAGCCGGGGCCATGCTCGTGGTGCCCACCGCGGTACGCCGAAGCCGCACGGACGGCGACGACCAACATCCAGAACCCGATTGCGGCGATCGCCGCGTAGCTGACCAGCCGCACCGTCCGGTAGTCGGAGGGGGCGGCACCCGTCGCCCCCCGCACCGCGAAGTCCACCACCACCACCACGGCGATCGCCGAGAGCACATGGAACAGCGCGATCTGCACCCCCATCCGCACGCCGCGCCAGAGCGACCCCCTCTCGCCGATGAAATAGGCGACCACCACCGCCTTGCCATGCCCCGGGCCGAGAGTGTGCAGGACGCCATACAGGAGGGCGACCAGCAGGCCCCATAGCATCGCCGGCGAAGAGCGCGAGTCGCGCATGTCGGTCATCGTCTTGGTGAACAGCAGCTCGGCCTTCGCCTGCACGCGCCCCAACCAGGAG
Source organism: Verrucomicrobiales bacterium (assembly GCA_028280355.1). Classification (GTDB taxonomy): domain Bacteria; phylum Verrucomicrobiota; class Verrucomicrobiia; order Verrucomicrobiales; family DEV007; genus JANQMB01. The sequence continues at coordinate 10,252 of JANQMB010000089.1, read as the reverse complement.
TGGTCGGCGGTCAGGTCGGGGGGCACCTCGACCTCCGCCAGCACATCGGACTCCTGCGAAGAGTAGTCTGAGATGGCATCGGTGGTCATCGTGTAGGCGACCTTGATCTCGCGCGAGCCATCGACCAGGAAGAGATCGTAGCTCCCCGGTTCGAGCCGGATGTCGCCCTCCACCCAGATCGCCGCGAAGCGCCCCTTGTCCTCGGCGCCCCCGGGGACAACGACGTGCACCATCTGGTTCGGCGGCGGCGGGGGGGTGTGGATGCAGGCGCCGACCCACGGCACCAACAGGAACTCCGTCACGCCGAGCCGATCCCGTTTCAGGGGCAGCATGTATCCCGGAATCCTGACCCGCTGGCCGTCGATGCGCCGGTCGACCGCCTCGGCCCGCTTGCGACGTTCGGCAGCCACGCGCTCGCGCTGCGAGAGCAGGTAGTCGACGTCGATCCCCTGCCCGGCCAACCTCGCGACGAGCCTCTTCTCTTCCCCCGCGTCCGGGCCGTCTGGTTGGATCTTGTCGTTCGCCAGCAGGTATCGGATGCGCGCCACCAGGCCGAGGTCGAGCAGCTGGTCCTCGCTCAGCTTTTCGAAGGGGTCGTCAAAGGGGACGGTCTCCTCCGGCAACAGGTCGTCCCAGGTGATCTCGCGCGCGGGCCCGGCGGCGAGGGACACCCCGGCCATCAGGCTGGATGCGAGGAGGATGGGGAACACGCGGGACATAGACCACCAACTTGTGCCTAGAAGGTAACCACCCCGCGCAACCCGAACACGGCGGCGAAGTCTTCGTCAGCGTTGAGCGCCGGGTCCCACAGCAGCTGCACGGAAGGCGTCACCCGGACGCTCTCCGAAGCCTGCAAGCGGTAGAACAGCTCGATCCCGAACTGGTCGTCGAGGCCAGGCCCGAAGGTGGTCGAGTTCGGCCGCCCCCAGTTGGCGGCGGCACCGATCAGATCGCGGCCGTCGAACAGGTTGGCCGCGACGCCTGCGCTCACCGATGTCTCGAGCAGCGAGCCGCCGTCCTCGGCGAAGCCGCCGCGAAGGAAAGGCATGAACGCGTCGTCGACCCAATACGATGCCGACCAGTTCACGCCCCAGCCATCCGGCGCCCCCGTCGCCCGGACCTCGTCGACGTGCCAGAAGGTGAGGTGGACGTTGTCCGTATAGAAGCGGTCCTCCGACGAGCTCCATCCCACCTCCAGGGACTTGAAATACTCGTCCTCGTCGAAGAAGGCCTCGGCGCTGTGGAAGGGGTCAGTGGGGTCGGCGTTCAGGTCGGTGACGCTGCCGACCACATAGATGGTATCCGTTGCCCACAGGCCGACCATCGCGCCAAAAGTGGCATCGTTGGGGAGGGCCATCGACCCGGAACCCGTACTGAAAGCCAGGCTGCCGAACGCGGTCCACGGGCTGGCCAGGGCGTAGGCATCGACAAAGTCGGTCGCGTCGAGGAACCCGAGGTAGGTCACCGCCCTCTCGCCGAGCTCCTGCCGCCAGTAGAGGTTGGTGAGCCGCGGGCCGTCGTCGTTGAACGGCGCCCCCATGATCCCGACGTTGCCCAGGTTGAGCGAGAACCCCGACGCGGCGACGTCCGAATAGCGGTGCCGATGCTCCACTTTAAAGTTCAGGCTGCCCCCGTTCCCCCCATCCCGCCCCAGGAGGTCCCAGCGGCCGTAGAGCCTTGCCATACCGGCCGAGGCATCGCCGGCGGCGCCGTCCGGCCGGCCGCTGGCCGAATAGAGCTGCGCGCTGTAGTCGGCCCCCAGATTCAACCCGGTGCGCTCGAAGAACGCCTCCCGCGCATCGTCCCAACGCTGGGAGAAGCCTCGCTCGAACAGCCCCGGCGTCTCCCGCGCGCGATCCTCGAGCAGGGCGTCTACCGAATCCGGCCCCCCGTCTCGGGCGCGCTGGGCCGGGAGCTGGCCGACCAGGGCGGCAGATAGGGCGAGCGGGAGCAAGACGGTCTTCATCATCTTGAACATGGTGGCTATCCCGGCGCCCGAACAAGTTCGCCAGCGGGTGTCCGATGACGGGGTGTTATCGAAGTCGAACACCGGGCAGGGAGCAGAGGTCCACGGTCGGCGCGATCCCGACCGGGCTCGTTCGAGAAAAATACAAACTCTCGTGTCCCCATCGTTAGAGCGCCTAGGGCGTAATCTTCACCGAGCGGAGGAGCTTCTTCTGCGCCGCCAAGTTCGCCGCCTTCTTCTCTTCGTCCTGCCCCTTGGTCAGCATCGAGTTGATCACGTAGAGCTTCTTGTCGACCACGAACATGGCCGCCACCCCCGTAAACCCGGGGTGGCCCTCTTTCTCGTAGTTGGCGGAGTCGTATTTGAGCACCATCACCTTGGCGACGTCGGTGCCGGTGTACTGTTCGTACGAGACCTCTTCGCTGTACGCTTTGGCCAGCAGCTTCTCCTTCGACTTCTTGAGGACCTTCTCCTCCCCAGCCAGCCTGACCGCCAGGCCGGGGAGCTGGGTGGAGCTGATGGTGAACAGCTTGCCGTCGTCCTGGTACGTCAGCACGCGTGTGGTCGTTTTCCCCGCCGGCGTCCTGTCTTCCATGGTGCGCACCTTGGAGGGGTCGAGGGGCACGGGGAACAGGACCGAGGCCTTGCCGTCGGCGCTGGCGATGCGGTGCCAGCCCTCGGCCATCGAAGCGCCGGCGAATGCCATACTGGTGGCCAGGATCTGGAGAGCGGTGCGGTACAATGTTCTCATAGCTAATCTATTTCGAAGGTGCGAAAGCAGGCGATCCGAGGTCGACCGGTGACGATCCCGCCACCGCCCTAATCGATCGGCACGCCGGGCGCTGTCAGCAGGCTCTCGTAGCGGGCACCGGAGAACCTCACCGCGGCGGGGGACAGCTTGCCGTCGATCTCGTTGCGATAGATCGCGCCGTCCTTCATCACCAGATGGATGGTGGGGATGAGTTTGTATTCGGGCTCGGCATCGAACCATTTGTCGGTGCCGCCGATGCAGGTGATGTCCTCGAGCGGGTCGCCGTCGACAAGGATCAGGTCGGCGTAGGCGCCAGCCTCGATGACCCCCTGCTTCCCAGCTTGATAGGGGTTGCGCGGACCGGAGAGCTGGAGCATCTCGCCGGCCGTAGAGGTCATCTGTTTGAGCACTTCGAAATTGCTGTCGAAGGTCTTGGTGCGCCACCAGATCTCGTAGCGGCGGGCGCGCTCGGCATCGGCAAACACCCCGACATAGTCTGAGGCGAACACCACCTTCACCTTATGTTTGAGGAGGTTGCGGCCGAAATCGGCATACTGCTCCCCCAGCTCCTTCACCATCGGGATCTTGTCCGCCGGCATCAGCGGGTTGCGCGCCAGATCGGGGGAGATCCCCCACATCTGCGGCACGACGTACGCGCCGGCGGCGGCGATCTTCTCCATGGTGTCTTCGCTGATGAAAAAGGAATGCTCGAAGGTCTTCACCCCTGCTTCGAGCAGCCTCGCCACCGAGCGGTCGTTGAACACGTGCGCGGCGACGTATGTCCCCCAGTCCTCGGCCGCGCCGACGATGGCGGTCGTCTCCTCGATGGAAAACTGGGTGGTGTCGATGGGGTCGAAGCGGGATGAACCGCCGCCCCCTGCCATGATCTTGATCTGCGTGGCGCCGTTGCGCAGGTTGAGGCGGGTCGCCGCCAGACATTCGGGCACCCCGTTGGCGACATTACCGATGCCCATACGCTCGAAGTTGGAGAGGTCCCCCGCATCCTGGATCGAGAACCCGGCATCGGCGCGATCCCTGAAGTCGCCGTGCCCAGAAGTCTGGGAGATGAAGCCCCCCGAGGGATAGAGGCGCGGACCGCGGACAAAACCGGCGTCGATATTGCGCGCTAGACCGAAGGCGGGGCCGCCCATATCACGGACCGCTGTGAACCCGTCCATCAGGAAGCGCTCCATAACCCTCACCGCCCGCAGCGAGATATCGGTCAGGTCCATGTTCTTCTCGACGGTGTCGAAGTGGGCGTTGATCATCACGTGCGCGTGGCCGTCGATCAGTCCCGGCATCAACGTGCGACCCCCGCCGTCGAGGGTATACGCCCCGGCCGGCGCCCCGATCTCGGCCCCGACCTGTTTGATCAAGTTGCCCTCGACGAGGACTGCACCCGGCGTCAGCTTCTCGGTCTTGCCGTCGAAGATGTTGACGTTGGTGATCAGGATCCGGGACGGCTCCACCGCCTCTTCGGCGGTCGCGAGAAGGCCGGGTGCGCAGGAGAATGCGGCCGCGACGAGGGCGGCGATCCTGCGGGGGCGAGCGGTGTCTTTCATGGCTTTGTAGCGGCGGGTTTCGAATTGCGGCCAGAGTGGATAGCGGCTGCGCCCAAAGGGTCATAGGGGTCGGTCTCCCGGTCGATGCGCCCCTTCAGCGCGCGCAGCGCCCCCTGCCGATCGGCCTCGCCGGCCGCCTTCACCTCGGGGGCAGTCTCGCCCCAGATCTTTGCATACACCCGCATCTTGTTGAGGCCGTAGATCTTGCGGAGATCCTCATTGTTGTATCCGCGCTCCCAGAGCTCGTCGGTGACGGCGGCGAGGATCTTGGCCAGCTCGCCACAGCCGACGGCACCCCGCTCGAAGGCTTTGGTCATGTAGCCGCCGTCGTCGTATGCCGCGGCGTTCCTGGCGACGAAGTCGAGGGTGGGTTTGTAGGTGAACATGTCGTCGGAGGCGATGCCGACATGGTCGGCGCCGACCAGCTTCACGTAGTAGTCGATCATGTCGGCGCACTGCTCCGGCGTGATGTCGTCGGGCCAGATCCCGTCCATCATCCACTCGGTGAAGGTCGGCGACACGAACCCACCGGACTTCGCGGCGCGCCTCGCCTCCTCGTCCGAGATGTTCCGGTAGCAGCCCCGCTCCGTGGCCTCGGGCGCGTCCTTGTAGAGGCCGGCCGGCAGCGAGTGGGTGTAGGAGAACGGGACGCCCGGGTGCTCCTCCTCCATGTACTCGATGATGTCCATGCAGGTCTTCGGGCCGGTGTGGCTCAGGTCGACCATGATCCCGTACTTCACCAGCTCGTCGATAATCGCCCTCCCCCAGGCCGTCAGCCCGATCACCGTGCCGTTGTATTCCGCGAGCCCGCCGGAGCCGGCACGGAAGACGTCGTTGTAGGTGAGGATCATGCTGGTGATCCCCTGCTCCTTGAGGATAGGCACCTTCTTCAGGTCGTTGTTGAGGATGGTCGAGGTCTGGGTGTTCCAGAGCACGGCCGTCTTGCCCTCCTCGTGGGCGGCCTGGATGTCGCGCGTGCTGCGCACGTAGATGTACTTCCCGGGCTGCCCGGCGAAGGCCTTCCGGTAGCGGGCGAGTTCCTCGAGGTACTGCTCCCAGGTGAAGGTGGCGGCCGCCAGGGTCATGTCGTGGCCGGTGATCCCCGCCGCGCGGGAGCGGTCGAGGTAGTCGTGGACGGTCTTCTCCTCCAGCCAGCCGGCACCGTATGGGCTGGCGAAGAAACCGATGACGATGCTGTCTTTGACGAACTGCTTGGCCTTGTCGGAGGCGGGCCAGGTCTTGCTCTCCTCGCCGGCGCGGAGGCAGGCGGGGGAGATTGTGGCGAGGGCCACCAACGCGGCGAGTCGTTTCACGGTGTCGATACTCGGTTTGGCGGTGCGGGCCGACAGCGGCCGGCTAGGGCGCGACGCCACCGCCAGGCCATCGCGCCAAGGTCCCCTCAGGGCGTGTACCAGATCGGCGAGGTGTAGGCGCGCTCCTGGCCGGTGAGCTCGGCGCCCTCGGGGATCTCGGCGCCGAAGCGGACCTTGTCGTAGAGGATCCAGCGCGGGGTCGGGATCTCCAGCACCCGCACGTAGTAGAAGGCGCGCTCGGCCGCGTCGAAGTCGGGGTCCGTCCAGACCGCGGCCAGCTCGGAGGCGCCGATGGTGTTGGTCCAGTTGGCGGCCTCGACATCGACCGTGTTGCCCACCAGGGTCTTGCAGCGGCCGTCCTCGCCGATCTCCCGGTCGCCGGAGACGGCGACATCGTACACCCGCTCGTGCAGCTCCCCATCGGCATCCAGCCAGCCTTTGATGATCTGCATCCGGTCGAGGTTGGCGCCGATCGGGTCGCGCAGGGCATAGACCATGAAGCTCGGCGCCTCAGCGCCGCCGGCCGGCTTGCTCAGGTCGCCGCCCATCGGCACGCCCTTCTGGTAACCGACGAAGGCCGGGGCGCGGCTGCGCAGGTCGTCGTCGGTGAACTCCCAGCCGCCGAAGAAGCGCACCCGCATGCGCGGGCCGGTGGTGCCGTAGGTCTCCTTGCGCACCATGGCGTCGAAGATCGCCTCGCGCGTGTTCTCCTCCGCCCACACCCCGGTGTACCCGGAGGCGACCAGGGTGTGCCCCTCGATGCGGCCGAGGTCGGAGGCGATGAAGGGGTGCTCGATGCGGTGCTTGCTCGGCTCGACGCTGACCGACTTGCTGAAGAAGTTCTCCTCCTCGGCGGTGGTCAGGGCGGTGTGGCTGTCGGTGGCGCCACCGAAGCCGAACTTGTAGGGGTTGACCCCGAACTTGGCGTGCAGCTTCAACCCCTGTTTGAGCGCCTCGCGGGCGTATTCGCCCTTGAGCATCTCGGGCTTCTTGAGCTCCGTCAGATCGAGGTTGCCGACGTCCCAGGTCTCGTAGTCGGCGAACTCGTCGTCTGGGGAGAGCTTGGAGTGCGCCTCCCCGTCGCCCTTCATCTGGGTGATCTCGTACTGCGGCTCCCAGCGGGCGACCTGGCGCACGTAATCCTCGTCCACCTCGCCACCGTGGTAGGTCTTCTCGGTGGGGAACAACCAGCCGTTGGAGAGGTTGCCGTTGTGGGCGAGCGCGAGGGCCTTGCCGCCGGTCTTCTCCTCGTAAGCCTCCAACCATTTGTAGAGGTCGAGCGGGTCGGTGCTGCCGTTGGGGGGTTGGGTGGTGAGCGGCTGCACCATGCGGGCGCGGTCGGCGTCGTCGCGCAGGATGACGTTGCGGTGCAGGTTGAAGCCCTTCGGCACCGAGGTCCACTCGAAGCCGATGAAGGCGGTGAACTTGCCCGGCTCGTAATACCTGTCCGCCGTCTCGATGATCTCCTCCCAGACGCCCATGAACACCTCGGAGCCAGGGCTGTACTGTTCGACCAGCTCCTCGGGAAGGGTCATCTGCGAGAAGTTGGTGATCAGGTCGAAGGCCGCCTTGCCGGCCGCCTCGCCGCCCTTGCTGTAGCCCTCGTGCCACTGCTTGCCCTTGGGGCTCTTCATGATGTTCGGCGTCCCCTCCTGGATATCCGGCGCGATCCCCATCAGGTCGGTGTGGTCGGTGACCACCAGCCAGTCGAGCGGGCGGCCGAGCTTCACCGGCAGCCCGGTGGACGACTTGATCTCCTCGCCCCGCGCCAGCTTGTAGGCGTCCTCCGGCCGCAGGGTGTTGCCGAAGACCCCGGCGTCCAGGGACAGGCCGGTGTGCAGGTGGGTGTCGCCCCAGAACACCCGGCTCGGGAAGTTGCGCTTGGCGTAGGGCGAGAAAGTCTCGCCGGGGTATAGGCCCTTGAGAACCTCGTCGCTCGGCACGCCCGCATCCTGGGCAGGCGCGGGGGCGAGGGTGAGGGCAGTGGTGGCGGTGAGTAGGGCGAGGGCGCGTTTCATGGCATGCAGTTTCCAGGTTTCAGTTCTCAGAGATCGATTGGCCACGTGGGCCGCGGCGGGCAAAGTGGGCTCGAGGGCTTCGGGAGGCTCCCGTTCACGGCTATCGACGACACGGTCATCGAGAGAAACGTCCAGCGGAAGCTTGAGGATCTCCTAGACATCACACCACGCTCAACACCCCGCTATCCTGACAAGGCCACTATCGGCGTGACAAGGCAATTCGACCCTCTTTTTCGAACAGATCGGCGAGAGGCGGAAACCCCCAGATCGCCGGGCATCCAGGGACTTTCCCAGAGCCCCAGGTTGAGATCCGCAGACGGGATACCTATACCTATATGATACGTATACCTATACCTCGACACCGATGACACGAGCCCTCGCCCTGCCCACCGCCCTCCTCTTTCTGCTCGCGGGATACGTCGCCATCGCCAAGGAGGGCGAGGAGGATGCCCCCCCGGTCCGCGCCCTGCTGGTGACCGGCGGCTGCTGCCACGACTACGAGAAGCAGAAGGTCATCCTCACCGCCGGCATCGCCGAGCGCTTCGAGGGGGAGATCGACTGGACGGTGTTGCACGAAGGCGGCACCAGCCGCGACCACAAGGTGAGCATCTATTCGAAGGAAAACTGGGCGGACTCCTTCGACATCGTGGTCCACAACGAGTGCTTCGGCGGGCTGGCCGATGTCGGCTTCATCGAAAAGATGGTCGAGGGGCACCGGGGCACGCCGGCGGTCGCCATCCACTGCACGATGCACAGCTACCGCGGCGCCAAGACCGAGGCCTGGCGCGAGCTGCTCGGGGTGAAGTCCGTGCGCCACGAGAAACACCACCCGATCACCGTGCTCCCCGTCGCCGTCGACCACCCCGTGATGGAGGACTTCCCCGCAGAGTGGGTGACCCCGAAGGGCGAGCTCTACGAGATCGTCGAGACCAAACCCACCATGACGACCTTGGCCACCGGTCATACCAGGAGCGCCGACAAGAAGGAGGCCTGCGTCTGGGTCAACGACTTCGGGGGCACCCGGGTGTTCGGGACCACCATCGGCCACCACAACGAGACGATGCTCGAGGACACCTACCTCGAGCTCGTCACCCGCGGTTTCACCTGGGCGCTGGGGCGGTAGGGTTCCACCCACCGCGCGCCCGCCACGCCCCCACGCAAACGCCGCCCGGCGGATTTCGCTCAAGGATCACAGCCCCCGGTGCTAGCGTTCTGCCGTCCCACATGAGCAAGAAGCACCTTCTCCTCCCCCTCGTCCTCCTGCCGCTGTGGCTAGGAGCCTGCAACCCAGGTGACGGCGGCGACCCGAAAGGGAACGCCAGCGGTTCCCTGGAAACCTTAGAGGAAGACGAACTCCCCTCGGAGAGCGGCAAGCCGGGAACCGAGCCCGAGCCCGAGCCCGAATCAGAGTCAGAGCCAGGGCCAGGGCCAGGGCCGGAACCAAAGCCCGAGCCGAAACATGAACCCGAACGGGAGCGGGAATCGGAGCCGGAGACCCAACCGGAGCCCGATCTCGAACCGGAGCCCGCCGAACCGCCACCTCGGCCGACGACCCTCGGCGTCGCGGAGCCGAAAGTCCGCGAAGCCCTCTGGACCGCCTACTACGTCGCCCCGGTGAGCCCGGCCGGGGAGGGCGAGGGGCGCACGGTCAGTTTCACCAACCTGCAGGGGAAGAAGACCCGCTACACCATCACCTCCGGCTCCTACCGCCGGGCGGAGATGGAGGCCGTCGCCGTCGGCATCGACGCCGAGGGCAACGAGCGTTTCGCCTACCGGATCGGCCAGGGGAAGTGGAAGGAGCTCCCCGACGGGGCCCAGGGCATGGGCAACCGCATGAACCCCCTGACCGCCTTCCGGCACGTCGCCGCCGACCAGTCGATCCACCGCTACGGCTCGATGGTCCACGTCGAGGCGGCAGAGGGCGTGAAGCTGGAGGGCGCCGACCCGCTGGACGGATACTTCTGGATCGCCGACACCGGCGGGCGCGTCGACGGGAACCACTTCGACCTCTTCGTCGGCGACGAGGCGGTCTACACGGAGTTCCTCCACCACGCGAAGAGGAAACGGAAATACCAGACCTCGATCTACCGGCTGCCGGACGCCCCGCGAGGGATGAACCCGCGCCGCAACGACGGCCTGGCGGCGATCCTGCGCGGCAAGGGACTGCTCGGCGAGGGTGACCCGTCGGAGGCGGAACTCCACGATGCCCTGGCGACCTTCCAGAAGGCGATCCACTACATCCCCGAGGCCGAACACGGCAGCTCGAGATCGGCGGTGACCCTCTGGTTCCTGATCCAGGCGGCGCTGGAGCTGGAGGCCGAGCAGGCGGAGTGACGGCGTGGGGCGCCCCGGACCCGGCGCGTCTGCCGCCTTGCCCCGAGCGAGGTCGAACCTACTATTGCGGGTGTGAATGCTCCACCGCCTCAAGGCGGTGGCTTCGGGGTGCGGGCTGCAAGCCCTATTCCGGCTGAAGCCAGTCGCCCAGTTCAACCCTCAACCGTGAAATCACCGTCGCCCTCGTCCACATGCCCAGCGATATAGTCCGCTATCACCTCGTCGGTCACGTTCCCGCTGCTGCAGCAGAAGTAGCCCCGCGCCCACAGGTGCCTCCCCCAGAACCTCTTGCGCAGGTGCGAGAACTC
>JANQMB010000053.1 GCA_028280355.1 Verrucomicrobiales bacterium | reverse complement strand
CCATCCCCATGGGGTCGGCGTGATCATCTCTGTAGCGACGAGCGTGAGCGAGTCGACGAGGATCGGCCCCCCTACCTCCCACATCTACCGATGCGCTCGGCGACCCCCGGCTCTGCCTGAACACGCCTTCGGAATCCGCTACAACAACCTCATCATCAACCCAGTTTAATATTGATAATTAGCAAACCTTCAATATTCTCTAGCCACTATGACGGATCGCATCACTGAAAAAGGGGGTCGCTTCACCCCCGGGAAACTCGGCAAAGCGGCGCCCTATGCCGCCGGAACCGCTGCGCTGGCCGCCGGCATGCCCGCCTACGGGGTGACCGTGTTGGGTCCGGTCTCGAACGTGGACTACCAAGCCCCTCCCCTGATATTCGTCGATATCGACGGCGACGGGAACAACGACCTCCGCCTCCAGGCGACCTATGACAATCCGCTCTACGCGAGCATCTTCCACCTGAACGACTCCCAAGCCGTCGCCAGCGCGGGCACCTATACGGGCAACGGGGTCACAATAAGACAGTTCCTCTTCTACTCGGGGGGCGAGACGGTGAACAGCACATCGCTCAACGGCACCTCCGGCATCCACTTCTCGCGCAACGGGACCTTGGGGGCGGGCACACACTACATCGCCGGCTCGATCCGGATCAGCGGCAGCGACCACCTCTACTGGGCCGAGTTCAACATCACCAACCCGGCCACCTACGCCAACGCCGGCGAGAACGTCCTCGTCCGCGCCGCTTACAACACCGTCCCCATCGGCACCACCGGCGGCAACTCCATCGTGGTCGGTTCGGCGATCCCCGAACCGGGCAGCGCCTCGCTGTTGGCGATGGGCGCCGCGGGCGTCGCCGCCCTGCGCCGCCGGCGCCGCAAGGCCGCCGAGTAGAGCACCGTCCCAGGGAAACCGGCCGGTCGCCGCACCTGCTGCGGTGTCATATCGTCTGCCCCCCGGATAGGCGAGCGCCCTGACGCCTTGATTCTCACCTGCCCCCGCCGACTGTCGGTGCGGTGACCGCAGACAGCGACCAGGTGCCGGCAGGCCGCAACAAGGTCCTCCTCCTCGGCTGGGACTCGGCCGACTGGCGGGTGATCCACCCCCTGCTGGACGCCGGCAGGATGCCGCACCTCAAGCGGCTGATCGAACGCGGGGTCATGGGCAACCTCCGCACCCTGGAACCGGCGCTCTCGCCGATGCTCTGGAACAGCATCGCCACCGGCAAGACCGGCGACAAACACGGCGTCCTCAGCTTCATCGAACCGCAGCCCGACGGCCGCGGCGTGCGCCCGGTGAGCAGCGCGAGCCGGCGCTGCAAGGCGCTGTGGAACATCCTCGGCGGGCGGGGGCTGCGCAGCCACGTGGTGAACTGGTTCGCCAGCTACCCCGCCGAACCCATCGACGGGATCTGCGTCAGCAACCTGTTCTGCTGCCCGGCGGGGGCCGACTTCGACACCTGGCCCGTGCCGCCGGGATCGGTGCAACCGGAGCACTTCGCCGAGACCTTCGCCGAGCTCCGCATCCACCCGCGGGAGATCGACGCCGCGTGCATCCTGAACATCCTGCCGGAGGCGCAGCAGGTCGTCCCCGAGCGCGACCCGCGCATCACCACGATCGCCGAACGGCTGGCGCAGATGTACACCGTCCACGCGGTCGGCACCTGGCTCGCCGAGCGCGACGACTGGGACCTGCTGGCGGTGTACTTCGAGTCGCTCGACCACTTCTCGCACGACTTCATGGAATACCGGCCGCCGCAGATGCCGCACGTCGGCGACCGGGACTTCGCGGTGTTCGGCGAGGTCATCGACAACGTCTACGCCCACCACGACGAGCTGCTGGGGCGGTACATCGAGCTGGCGGGGGAGGAGGCGACCGTGGTGCTGCTCTCCGACCACGGCTTCCACTCCGACCACATGAGGCCGGCCGGCAGCAGCTCGATGGACGACAACCCCGTCGCCTGGCACCGCGAATACGGGGTCTTCGCCGCCGCGGGCCCCGGCCTCCGCAGCGACGAACACGTGTACGGGATGACCCTGCTCGACGTCGCGCCGACCGTCCTCACCTTGCTCGGGCAACCCGTCGCCGCCGACATGGACGGTTCGGTGATGACCCCGATCTGGCGCGACCCCCCGCAGGTCAGCTACGTCGATAGCTACGAGGGCGAGGGCGACGCCACCGTCGGCGAAACCCCCGCGAGCCCGCCGGGCGCGACCGCGGCGGCGCTCGAGCAACTGGTCGCGCTCGGCTATATCGACCGCGTCCCGGAGGACGCGGAAAAGGCCGTCCGGCAGGCCGAAACCTCCCAGCTCACGACGCTCATCACGGTCTACCAGAGCACCAACCGCCACCACCAGGCGCTCGATGCCCTCGCCCAACTCGAACAGCTCGCCGGGACGATGGCGGAGGACGAGAACCGGCAGGCCTTGCTGGACGCCGTGTGGTCGCAACAGGCCACCAGCTTCGCCCAGGTCGGCGAGTTCTCGAAGTCGCAGCAGAAGATCGGGCAGCGTTTCGGCGGCGACGAAGCCGGCCCGGAAAGGCTCCGCCTGGAGGCGCAGCTCAAGATCGCCCAGGGGGATCACCGCGGCGCGATCGGACGCCTGCAGAAGGTGATCGACGCCCAGCCCGGCGAGGTGGGGGCGCTGTTGCAACTGGCCCTCTGCCACCTCAACACCCGCTCGTGGGCGCGATGCTCGGAGGTCTGCGGGCGGGCGCTGGAGCTCAACGGGGAACTCGATGGCGCCTGGTACTACCTGGGCGTCGCCGAACATTTCCAAGGGCGATACGAGAGCGCCGTCGAGAAACTGATGCGGTCGGTCAGCCTGCGTTTCGTCAACCCGAAGGCGCACTACTACCTCGGCCTCAGCGCGATGCAGACCGGCAACCCCGCCATGGCTGTGCGCGCCCTGAGCCTGGCCTCCCAGCAGGGGGACGGTCTCCCCGAGGCGGAGGAAGCCCTCGAAGAGATCCACCGCCAGACCGATGGAGAATTCCGCGAACACGAATGGCGTGGCGACCTCGGGGAACGGGCGCCGGCGGCCGCGGGGGAACGGCCCGCCGACAGCTCGGAGGTCCGCGGGTGGATGCAGGTCGCCCGCAAGGCGGTGGCGCGCGGCGACCACGCGGAGGCGGAGGCCAGTTCGACCCGCGTGCTGGACGAGTTCCCGGCCCACCTCGACGCCCTATACATCCGCAGCCTCTGCCGCATCCGGGGCGGGGATTGGCAGGCGGCGCGGGAAGACTTGGAACGTTTCGTCGCCAACGGCGAACCGACCGCCGGTGTGCGCTACCACCTCGGGCTCACCCACCTGGCCGAAGACAGCCATGAGGAGGCGATCGGCCAGCTCGAGGGCGCGCTGGAAATCGAGCCCGGACACCCGCTCGCCCGGTTCTACCTCGGCCTCTGCAAGCTGCGGACCAGCGGGGTCGAGGCCGCCGTCGAACAGTTCAAGAAAGCCCTCGAGCTCGACCCCTCGCTGACCCGGGCCGAGCGGCTCCTGCGCCGCCTACAGCATGACCCCCGCGCCGCCGCCGCGCTCGAGACCGCGGTCGAGGTCGGCGACGTCCGCTGGAACGTCAGCGAGCTGCCCCAGCGCACCGTGACCCTCGTCTCCGGCCTGCCCCGGTCCGGGACCAGCCTGATGATGCAGATGCTGCGCGCCGGCGGCATGGACATCATGACCGACGGCCTCCGCGAGGCGGACGAGAACAACCCGAAGGGCTATCTCGAGTTCGAACCGGCGCAGCGCCTGCAGACCGACAAATCCTGGGTCGCCGGCGCCGTCGACAAGGTGGTCAAGGTCATCCACCTGCAGCTCCGGCACCTGCCCGCCGGGTATCGCTACCGGGTCGTGTTCATGCACCGCGACATCGGCGACGTGGTCGCCAGCCAGGGGAAGATGCTGCAGCGCCTGGGGGCCGACGCGCCATCGGCCCCCGAGGCGCTGGCGGCGGAGTTCACCCGCCAGCGCGCCGAGGTCTTGCGCTGGCTACACGAGCGGCCCGAGTTCGACACCATCGAAGTGAGCTACGACCGCCTCGTCGAGGCACCCGAAAAGGCCCTCGCCCGCATCGATGCATTCTTCGACGAGGACCTCGACCTGGAGGCGATGCGCTCGGCGATCGACCCCTCGCTACGCCGGTCGAAGCTCGCCGGGGAGGCGCCTTAGGGTGCCGGGGGGGTAGCGACGAGCGTGAGCGAGTCGATGGGGGCGGACTCCCCTCTTGCGACCCGGCCAACCACTCGCTCACGCTCGTGGCTACAAAGATGCCCAAACACGATTTGCGTGAACAACCCTAGGGCGCCGGATCGCCGGAGATCGCCGCGGTTTAGAACTCCCGCAGATCGGAAGCCCCATCTGACGGCTTGCGCTCCAAAGCCTCGGTGAGAGCCTCGGCGCCGTGGAGCCCAACGAGATTGTTCTCCTCGGTGGTCAAGATCCCCTTATCGACGAGCTTGTACAGCCTATCCCCCTTATCCATGTGCGGCACGACCCTCTGGATGATGGACTGGACGCGCTCTTCCCGCTCCGCAAAGCGGGCCTGGGTGGCAGAGATCACATCCTGCAAGACGCCACCCTGCAGAAGCTCGTCGATCTCGCCGCCGTTCTTCAGATGCTTGTCGATGACCGTGTCCGTCGCGCGGTCGCGAGCCACGGGGTCACTGATGTACTGCGCCCAGTGGGTCGCCGCCACCGGATCGGCCCTGACGATCTGCATGGTGAAAGCGCCGATGATGTCTTCGACCCAGGGCTGGTCCGCACGCTCCGCGATCCAACGCCCGGCCCCCTCCGGGTCCCTCATCGCGAAATCTTGAATGGGTACGAGCATCCCGCTCGCGAGCTGATCGTCGGTGGCGGGCATCGACTCGACCCACTCCATCACCTCCTGGGGCGATCGCGTTTTCTGCAGCGCGGCCACAACTCCGGACAGCCCGCGGCGGGCATAGGGTTCGTCCACATGTCTCTCGAACCATCTGGCCGCGTCCGCCGAACCCGATCTCGCAAGCGCCAGAAGGGGCAGCTGGAAAGCCAGATCCTTGTCGAAACGGTTAGAGTCCGGGATCGAGGCGAGCCATTGCTGCGCGCCCTCGATGCCGCCCTCCGCCCAGACGCGTTCGGACACCAAGGACATGAGGCTCCGCCGGGCACCGGTGTCCCCCGGGCCGCTAGGGACGAACCGTTTCGCATTGAGGTGGGCCACGGCACCGTCCAGATCCGCCAAGGTCCACCCGTCGATCAGGGCGTACAACAACCGGTCCCGTTCACCCGGCCCCCGGGC
>JANQMB010000030.1 GCA_028280355.1 Verrucomicrobiales bacterium | reverse complement strand
CGCCGTGCTCGACCTCCACCGCCGGGGAGGCCGGGCCGCTGCCGGCCGGGACGACCTCGAGTTCCTCCTCGAGCTCGATCTCTATCTCCGCATCGTCGGGGGACTCCGATGCGGGGTCGGCATCTTCGCCATCTGCCTCAGATTCTGGCGGCAGGTCGGGCTCCTCCCCCGGCTCCTGATCGCCGTCGTCCTCCGGCTCGGGGCTGTCGTCGCCCCCCCCAGCCAGGGAGTCGAGGTCCCGGGTCAGGGCGTCGGCGCCACCCCCGGGGGGCTTCGGCGGCGGGATCGACGGACCCACGGGGGCGTCCAGGTCGAGGTCGAGGTCGTCGAGGTCGAGATCGAAATCCGGAGGTTTTGGTGCGGGCGGATCTTGGTCGGCCATGGGTTCGGGCGTGAGGAGATACAGTTTCGGAGGAGCCGGGGTAGAGCGTAGCCCATCTGGGCACGGATTTCCAATCGGGATGGATGCCCAGGGGCGCCGCGATTCCCATAAAAACCTATTGCGCCACAGGGGATCAAGATAGAAGGTGCCGCCCTTCTAAAAAGGTTAACATAACTTAAATATATCGATGGCCGATCTCGAAAATCGCTACGAGGACAACATCAAAGGCAAGTACTATGTCGATGACCAGTGCATTGACTGTGACCTGTGCCGCGAGACTGCGCCGAACAATTTCACCCGCCAGGAAGAGGGTGGATACTCCTTTGTCTTCAAACAGCCGGAGAACGACGAGGAGAGCGAGGCCTGTGAGGAGGCGATGGAGGGTTGCCCGGTGGAGGCGATCGGTGACGACGGCGGCGAGTAGTTCGCCAGTTCGAACCTTCAATGAGTCCGAAACCCGGCCCGCCGCGAGGCGGCCGGGTTTTTTCTGCCCTCCGGGATCTCCGCTTGGCATCGGGGGGGAGGGTGCGATCCTCCAGCTGTCACACGACGATGCGCGAGACGGACAGGGCCAGACAGCGGCGCATGCGCCGGCAGGTGCTCGACGAGTGGCGCCGCATGCCCGCCCCCCGCACCGGGCGGGAGGCGAAGTCGGTGGCGGACGAGGTGGGCGCCGCCCTGGAGAAGCTCGGGATGCAGACCAGCTTCAGCGAGGAGGACATCCTCACCGCGTGGGCCGACATCGTGCCGCCGATCATCGCGGGCAACACGCGGCCGAGCGCCCTGCGCGATGGGGTGCTCGAGGTCAGCGTCCTGCAGCCCGCCATCCACTACACGCTCGAGCGCCAGATGAAGCGGGAGATCGTCCGCAGGCTGCAGTCCCTGTTCGGCCGGAGGCACCTGAGGGACGTCAGGTTCCGGCTCGGCTAACGAAGTGATGGTGACACGAACAGAGGGGGTCCGCAACGTGTTGGTCGACTGGTCGGGCACCCTCGCCGACGACCTGCCGCCGGTGGTCGACGCCACCAACCGGGTGCTGGCGAGCTACGGGAAACCCGGGTTCACCCGCGAGGGGTTCCGCCGGGCGTTCAGGCTGCCGTTTGCCGAGTTCTACGCGGAGGTCCTGCCCGGCGTGCCGATGTCCGAGCTCGACCCGCTCTACACGCAGTTCTTCGACGCCTCCGAGGCGCCCGTCCGGGAGCTGCCTGGCGCGCGGGCCTTTCTGGACCACTGCAGGCAGAGCGGCCGCCGCGTCTTTTTGCTCAGCTCGATCAAACACCACCACTTCGAGCGGCAGGCCGCCGGGCTGGGGTTCCGCGAGTTCTTCGAGCACCCCTACACCGAGGTGTGGGACAAGAGGCAACGGATCGGCGAGATCCTCGCCGCCCACGGGCTGGACCCGGGGGACACGCTGTTCGCCGGCGACATGCAGCACGACGTCGAGACCGCGCGCGGCGCCGGCGTGATGTCGGTCGCCACCCTCACCGGCTACGACTCCCGGGAGGAGCTGGAGGCCTGCGCCCCCGACCGTATCGTCGGTGACCTCTCGGAGCTGATCGGGCAGATCTGAACGCGCCATCGCCGGCTTGCATGGCGCCGCAATCGGGGTAGGGAACGTCGGACGAGATGCCAGCCCCCGTGCCGCCTGACCGAATCACCATCCAGAACCTGCGGGCGATCACCCGGGTCGGCGTGCCCGATTCGGAGCGGGGCGAGCCGCAGGAGATCTCGGTCTCGCTGCGGCTGCTGCCCGCCTTCCCGCTGGCCGACCTCGGCGACGACATCGCCCGGACGGTCGACTACTACCAGGTGTGCCAGGAGGTGCTCAAACTGGCGGCGGGCGGCGAGCGGCGGCTGCTGGAGACGCTTGCCGAAGACCTGGCGGCGATGCTGCTGGCCAGGTTCGACCTCGCCGAGGTCGGGGTCGAGCTGAAGAAGTTCGTCCTGCCGGAGACGGAATACGTCGCGGTGGAGCTAGTGCGCCGCAGAGATGGGTAGGGGGGCTGGAGTTTATTTGAACACCTCCCCCCAGGGGTTGTCCCACCCGGAGATGGCAATGGGTACAACCGGCGGCACTTTTGACAAGAGTGCAGCCCCTGGTAGTCTGGCCGCGGCCGCGACGGTGCAGGGGGGGCGCCGCGCCCCGACGACCTGTGCCCCGCCCATGGCCGATGTGAAAAAAAGGAAGCCGGACGAAGACCGGGGGCTCGTCGAGCGGGCGAAAGATGGCGACACCGCCGCCTTCGATGAGCTGGTGACGAAATACAGCCCCAAGCTCTATGGGCTGGTCTACCACATGACCTCGAACCACGAGGACACCAACGACCTCCTGCAGGACATCTTCGCCAAGGCCTACCGCTCGCTGAGGCGGTTCCGGGGCAGGTCGGCGTTCTACACCTGGATCTACTCGATCTCGGTCAACATGACGCTCAACTTCCTCAAGAAGCGCAACCGGCACTGGAAGATCAGCCTGGACGACGTCGACTCCGCCATCGAGTTCGACAAGGAGTTCATCGAACAGACCTCCAAGACTGACCCGGTCAGGGAGTCGAACATTCACGAGCTGCAGCTGAGATTGAACGAGGCGATGATGGAGTTGTCAGATGATCACAGGGCGGTGGTCACCATGTTCGACATCCAGGGGATGCCACACAACGAGATCGCGAAGATCCTCAAGGTGTCGCCCGGCACCGTCCGGTCGAGGCTGTTCTACGCCCACCGCCAGTTGCAGAACCACCTCGAGGAATTCCGGCGCTAGCTTCAGCAGACCAAGCCACAAGACATGTCTTCTCCAGAACGCAGAACCGCAGACGGATTGGAACGGGCCCAGCAGCTCGTCCGTCTCAAGCGCTACGAGCAGCCCGACGAGGGCTATTTCGAGGGCTTTCTCAAGGAGTTCCAGCAGCGGCAGCGGGCCGACCTCATGCAGCGCTCGTCGCGCAGCCTGTTCTGCGAACGGCTGGGCACCTACCTCGCCGATTTCGGGGGCAGGCGCATGCTCTTGGCCGGCGGCGCCGCCTGTGCGCTGGCGTTGTTGTTTGTGAGGGTCGCCCCGGAGGGGCAGCCGGTCGACGCCGGGTTCGACGCGCCCCGGGGCGAGGTGACGCCGGTCAGCGCCGGTCCGCTGTTCGAGGGGGAGATCGACCTCTGGGAGGGGATGGTCGTCCCGGCTGGTGACGAGGAGATCGACCTGCCGCTGTTTATGGTGGAGCCGTTCGACTCGCGGCGCGCAGCCGGGGAGCCCGAGATCATCGAGCTCTAGCCGGGGGTCTGCGGTTTTCAGGTTTTTCAACATCTGGGCGGCGGGCGCCGCCGCCAGAGACACCATGATGAGACGAAAAGTCCAAGTTCTCGCGCTCGCCGCAGCGCTCGGGGCGACGGGGCATGCCCCGTCCGCCGAGGTCGATATCGATGCGGCCAAGGCCGAGGTCTACAAGAAGTCCTGCCTGTCGGTGGCGCGGGTGGTGCGCAAGACCGACCTCGGGACCGAGACGGGCTCGGGCTTTTTCGTCGGCCCGTCGGGCAAGCTGGTGGCTGTGTTCTCCTCGGTGGGCGAGACCCGGTCGATCGAGGTGACCTACGGCGTCGGCACCAGGCGGAAGCTGCCCGCGGAAGTGCTGGCGGCGGACCCCTATACCGGCCTCGCCCTGTTGCAGGTGGACGGGGCCGTCGGGGTCCCGGCGCTGGAGATCGGCGGCAGCGCGGGGGTGCGGGTGGGCGACCACGTGTTCGCGGTGGCCGATACGGAGGACGTCGCCGAGGCCTGTGCGCCCGGCCGGGTCGCCGGCCGGGACAAGGGGCTCGAGGGCCAACAGCTGGCCACCAGCGTCCTGCGCCTGCACATGTCGCCGCCGGCGGAGTCCCTGGGCGCGCCGGTCTTCGACCGGGGCTCGAGGCTGGTCGGCGTGCTGTTGCTCGACGGGGCGTCCGAGAGGGCGGGCGGTGTGGGCTACGCGCTGCCGGTCGAATTGGTTGGTAAACTGTTGTTAGATTTCGAGCGCCACGGGCGGGCCGCCGCGGTGTGGCTCGGGTTCGGGATGAAGGATGGGACGACGACGCCGGAGGTCCGCTCGCTGCGCGAGGGGAGCCCCGCGGCTGCGGCCGGGCTGCGGACGGGGGACGTGATCGTGGCGATCGGCAGCCGGCGGGTCGCCGACTACCAGGACGTGATCGATGCCTGCTACGCCCTGACGCCAGGGGTCGAGGTCAGGTTCGATGTGTTGCGCGGCCTGGACGACCTGAGCCTCACGGTGGTGCCGGCGATGCGGGGGGCGCCCGCACCTGTTCCTGCACCCTCTAGGTAGCGGGGGGAGCCCCGGCGGCCATCGCGCCGAAGGCCGCCTCGTCGACCACGGCCACCCCGAGCGACTCCGCCTTGGCGAGCTTGCTCCCCGCCTTCTCGCCCGCCAGCAGGTAGTCGGTGTTCTTGCTGACCGATCCGGCCACCTTGCCGCCACCGTTCTGGATGAGCGATTTGAAGTGGTCGCGCGGCTGGGACAGCGTGCCCGTGATCACCCAGGTGCCGGAGAGCGGCGCCCCCGCCCCACCCGCGGCCTCCGGCTTCGGGTTGTAGTTCCCCGACCGCGGGTCGATCCCCAGGTCGGCCATCGCGGCGACGGTCTCCCGGCCGGCATCACTGTCGAAGAAGGCGGCGATGGCACCGGCCGCGACCGGGCCGATGTCCGGGCTCACGGCGAGGGGGGCGAGCTCCTCGCGCAGCGCGGTGACCTGCGCCTTCAGCTCGTCGTGCGCCTCCTGTCGCCTGGCCTTGTCGGCCTCGTCCGCCGGCGGGTTGGAGCGGTTGCGCGGCGAGATCTCCCTGCGCTGGTTCTCGAGCCCGGACGCCGAGACGATCTTGGGGAGGATCGCCGAGCTGGCGACGTCTGAGAAGCGCTCGTGTAGCCGGGCACATTCGAGGGCGGCCGACTCGCCGACGTTCGGGATCCCGAGGGCGAAGAGCCATTTGTCGAGCGGCATCTGGCGCGCCCTGTCGAGGCTGGCGAGCAGGGCGGTGGCCTTCTTCTCGCCGAAGCGCCGCGGCTTGCTCTCCTCCCCGGACTGGAGCTGCGCCGGGTCGAGCAGGAGGTCGGCCAGCGCGGGCATCTCGAGCCCGAAGAGGTCGAGCGGGGCGCCGACCATCCCGGATTCGACCAGCTTCTCAGCGACCGCATCGCCCAGCCCGTCGAGGTCGAGCATGCGGCGGCCCCCGAAGTGTTTGAGGCGGGTGACCGCCTTCTCGGGGCAGGCGAAGTTGGGGCAGCGCCAGGCGACGAAGCCCTCGTCGCGGGTGATGGCTGAACCGCAGGACGGGCACTTGCCCCCTACCGCCCCGTAGAGGTCGTACGGGGGGGTGTCCGGCGGGCGCTCCCCGACGATGACCTTCACCACGGCCGGGATGATCTCGCCGGCCTTCTCCACCACCACGGTGTCGCCGACCCGGACGTCTTTGCGGCTGATCTCGTCCTGGTTGTGGAGCGTCGCCCGCGCCACGGTGGTTCCGGACACGAATACCGGTTCGAGCTCGGCCACCGGGGTGAGCACGCCGGTGCGGCCGACCTGGATGGTGATCGCCTTCAACACCGTCTGTTTCTGCTCGGGCCGGAACTTGTAGGCGCAGGCCCAGCGCGGGTGTTTGGAGGTGGCGCCGAGTTCGGCGTGCAGCGCGATCTCGTCGACCTTGATGACGGCCCCGTCGGTGGCGTAGGGAAACCGGTGGCGGGCCTCGCCCAGCTCGGCCACCGCGGCGCGCAGCTGCCCCAGGTCGCCGGCGGCGCGGAACCACTGGCCCGCCTGGAGGCCGAGCGTCGGCAGCAGGTCGTGGAACTCGGTGACCGATTCGAACTCCGCGCCCTCGACGAGTCCGAAGGAGTGGAAGATCACGTCCAGCGGGCGGGTCGCGACGATGCCCGAGTCGAGCTGTTTGAGGGTTCCGGCGGTCGCGTTGCGGGGGTTGATGAAAGCCGGCTCGCCGGCGGCGTCGCGCTCCTCGTTGAGGCGGTTGAACGCCTCGTTGGGCATGAACACCTCGCCCCGCACCTCGAACACCGGCGGCGCCCCGGCGGGGAGGCGCAGGGGCACACGGCGGATGGTCTTGATGTTCTGGGTGATGTCGTCGCCGGTGCTGCCGTCGCCCCGGGTGGCGGCGTATTCGAGGAGGCCGTCGCGGTAGAGCAGCGAGACCGCGACGCCGTCGATCTTGGGTTCGACGGTCAGGGCGATGTCGGACCGGCCGAGGTTGCGCTCGAAGCGCTCGAACCAGTCGACCAGGCCGACGTCGCTGTCGCCCCCCCCGATCTCCTCCTCCCTGAGCTCGTGGACGTCCTCGATGGAGAGCATCGGTACCAGGTGGCGGACCGGGAGGAAACCCTCCAGCGGGGCGCCGCCGACCCGCTGGGTGGGGGAGTCCGGGGTGAGCAGTTCGGGGTGCTCCGCCTCGATCGCCTTCAGTTCGCCCATCAGCGCGTCGTAGTCGGCGTCGCTGATCTCCGGGGTGGCGTCGAGGTAGTAGAGGCGGTTGTGGCGCTCGAGTTCGGCGCGCAGCTGGGATGCGCGGGCCTGGGCGTCGTTGGGCTCCATGGGGTCGGTCAATTCGTTGTTGGTAGTGGCAGCATATTGGTTATTTGTTGTCGCCCCGTTGTGGAAGCCAAAACGCCAGCAGGCGCAGGGTCGGAGACCCTGCGGGTGACCGAGATCTACGAGTCGATCCAGGGGGAGAGCACCCGTGCTGGGGAGCGTTGCGTCTTCGTGCGGCTGACGGGGTGCAACCTGCGCTGCACCTACTGCGATACGGAGTATGCGTTCTACGGCGGGCGCCGGGCGCCGCTGGGGGCGGTGCTCGACGAGGTGTTGGCCTTCGATTGTCCGCTGGTCGAGGTGACCGGTGGCGAGCCGCTGCTGCAGGCGGAGGCCCTGCCGTTGATGGCCCGGCTCTGCGACGCGGGGAGGACGGTCCTGGTGGAGACCAGCGGCAACCGCGACGTGTCCGCGGTCGACCCGCGGGTGCATATCATCATGGATTTGAAGACGCCGAGCAGCGGGGAGTGCGCCAACAACCGCTACGAGAACATCGGGCACCTGGAGCGAAAGGACGAGGTGAAGTTCGTGGTCGGGTCGGAGGAGGACTACCGCTGGGCGCGGGAGAAGATCGGCGAATACCGGCTCGACGAGCGCTGCGGGGCGGTGCTCCTGTCGCCCGTGTTCGGCTCCATCGAGGCGAGCGACATGGTGGCTTGGATCGTGCGTGACAAGCTTCCGGTGCGGTTCCAGCTGCAGATGCACAAGTTCATCTGGGCGCCGGAGGAGCGTGGTGTCTAGCCCCGCTAAAGGGGGTTGCGTTTTTGGGCGGATCCCCTTCATTAGCGCACCATTTCCCTACACGATGAGAAAGCCCGCCCTCGCCGCCCTCGCCTGCCTCGCCCTCCTGCCGGTGTTCCCGGCCTGTGACAGCCACTCCTGGGAGGACTCGGAGGACGGCAAGAAGCCGGGCACCAAGCATCTCTTCCAGCCGCACGGGGGCGGCCACCACCACGACCATGGTAAAGGTGGGGACGGGCAAGGCGCGGACGGGGGAGGCGAGAAGCACGAAAAGTAGGGGCACCGAGGAGCGGGGCTTCCAGAGGGGGCTGGGCTATAGAGCTTTGACCGCGGGGCCTTGACCACCGCCTGTCCCCCTGGAAGGATGGTGCGTTGAGAATCCTGCTGGTCGAGGACAACGAATCCCTGCGCGAGGCCGTCGCGGAACGGTTGAGGCGGGACGGGTTCGCCGTCGACGCGACCGGTGACGGCAACGACGGGCTCTGGCTCGCCCAGGAGAACCCCTATTCGCTGGCGGTCCTGGACCTGACTCTGCCGGGGCTCGACGGCCTGGAGATCGTCCGGAGGCTGCGCGCGGGGGGCAGGGACATGGCGCTCTTGATCACCACCGCCAGGGACGCGGTGACCGACCGGGTGTCGGGGCTCGATGCGGGGGCCGACGACTATCTGGTCAAACCGTTCTCGCTGGAGGAGCTCATGGCCCGCGTGCGCGCCCAGCTGCGCCGGGTCTACGGCAAGCACGACCCGGTGATCCGCATCTCCGATCTGGAGATCGATACCAAATCCCATATCGCCCGCCGCGGCGGGCAGGCGCTCGAGCTGACCGCGAAGGAGTTCGGCCTGCTCGAGCTGCTCGCGCTGCGCGCCGGCCAGGTGGTGTCGCGGGCGGACATCTGGGAGCAGCTGTACGACTTCGCCGAGGAGACCGACAGCAACGTCATCGACGTGTTCGTCAACCGGCTGCGCAAGAAGTCCGAGGCGGCCGGCGCCGCGACCCGCCTGATCCACACCCGCAGGGGCCTGGGCTACGTCCTGCTAGACCCCGAAGCGTCCGGCTAGGGCATGGCGATCCGCTCGATCCGCTCGCGCCTGCTCGTCGGCCTATCGCTCTGTGCGGTGGCGGTCATCTTCGTCGGCAGCGGCCTCTCCTACGGCCTGGTCCGCCGGTATCTCTACGGTGAGTTCGACGTGTTCCTGGAGGACAAGCTGCGCTACCTGCAGATCTCCGCGGTGCAGAACGGGGGCCGGATCTCCTTCCGCATTTCGCAGCCGGAGTGGAAGCGGATCGACGACCCCGACGACCCGGAGTTCTTCCAGTTCAGCTTCCTGGACGGGCGCGACATCTACCGCTCACAGGCCCTGGGCGACGGGGGGTACGACCTGCCGCGCGTCGGCCTGGGCGCCGATGCGCTGGTGGCCCACGACTGCGTCCTGCCCAACGGGAACGCGGGGCGCTGTATGGGCTTGGTGTTCCGCCCGGACCGCAGCGACCCGGACACCGAGGCGGTGGAGATCCACCTGGTCGTGGCGCGCGACCGGGAGGAGATGAACGCCAGCCTCAGCCGGCTGCGCTGGCTCATCATCGCCGCCGGCGGGGTGGCGACGGTCGGCTCGCTCGCCGTCACCGCGCTGATTGTCGGGCGGACGCTGAGGCCGATGGGCGAGCTCTCGGAGCAGATCGACACCATGCCGGTCGGCGGCTCCGCCAGGCTGTTCGTCCTCGACGACGCCCCCACCGAGGTCGCGCCTGTCGTCGACCGGCTCAACCTGTTGATGGGGCGGGTGGATCGCGCGATCGAGAACGAGCGCCAGTTCACCGCCAACGCCGCCCACGAGTTGCGCAACCCCCTGGCCGGCCTCCGCTCGCAGCTGGAGCTCGCCCTCGGGTCGGCCCGCGACCCCGAGGCGGACGAGGCCACCTTCGGGCACGCGCTCAAGATCCAGGCGCAGATGGAGGGCGTGGTGGGGAACCTGCTGACGCTGGCGCGGCTCGAGTCCGGGGCGGAGAAGGTCGAGCGGCAGACGGTGGAGGTCCGGCCGGTCCTGCGGCATATCTGGAAACCTTATTTCGACATGGCGGCCGACCGCGGGCTGCGGGTGCGTTGGGATCTCGACGGTGCCCCGCAGGCGATCGAGACCGCCCCCCAGCTGTTCCAGATCTTGCTCTCCAACCTCTTCGACAACGCGGCGAGCTATACGCCCGAGGGGGGCGAGATCCGGATCGCCGCGGTGGGGCTCGGCGCGGCGGGGCTGCGGCTGGAGGTCGCCAACACCAATCCCGGGGTGGAGGGGGAGCAGATGGACTCGCTCTTCCAGCGTTTCCGGCGCGGGGACGCCTCGGCCTCGGGCGGCGCCCACGCGGGTATCGGGCTCGGCCTCTGCCAGCGTATCGTGGCGACCTTGGGCGGCGAGCTGAAGGCCGAGATCGACGCCTCCTGTTTCCGCATCGCGCTGGATCTGCCGGCGGCGAGCTAGGAAAATCCGCCGATTTCCACCCCCTGTTTAGGTTCGGTTCATGTTGGGGGGCTAACCTGGCAACAATGATGAGGGGAACGCGAACCGGCTGCACGGCTCCAGGGCTGGGGTGGTGCGGCGCCGGGTTCCTGTTCATCTTCTTTGCGATCTTCCCCCAAGCCCCCGCAAAAGCGGCTTCCCTTGAGGATCTACCCGATGCAGTGGTGGTGGTCCTTGGGGAAGCCGCTACGGGGATTGGCGATGACGACCTGATCGCCATCGTCGAAGAGCCGAGCGGCCTGTTGCGGGTCTGGTGCGAGCTGATCGGGGGGGAGCGGGAATTCGTTTTCGGCCCGGCAGGCGATTTCCTGTGGGCAGGTTCGCCAGATGGCCCGGCGCTGGTCGTGAACAAGGGCGGGGGTGACGAGCGGCCCGACGAGCTGCCACAGGCCGTGGTCGACGTCCTCGGGCGGCTTCTCCCCGAGCTGGAGATCCAGGGCGTCAGGGAGATCGAGGACATATGGGACTCCTTCGAGATCACCGGCGATGTCGAGGGGGCCTCGGTCCGGGTGGTGATCGCATTTGGCGGTTGGGTTCTCGAGTTCGAGATCGACCGGGATCGCGATGGGCTAGGGGACGCGGTCGAGATCGAGAACGGCTGGGACCCGCTCGACAGTGACAGCGACGACGACATGTTCCCGGACGGGGTCGAGCAGGAGCGTGGCGGGAACCCCGGCGATGCGTCGGTCACGCCGCGCGTGCTCGACATCCGCTACGACGCGGAGTCCAAGGTGATCGTGGCGACCGTGGAGACTTTCGAGGGGTGCGATTTCTTCCTCGAGGCTCAGGGGGTCGGTTCGGACGTGTGGGTGAGGATCGGCGAGGCGGTGCGCGGTAACGGGCTCCCCCAAGAGTTTGCGATCCCGGGCGATGGCTTCTTCGAGGGTGCGCTGCTCCGCGCCACCATCGCGACCGGTGGGTCGACCGGCGCCGAGGACACCCCGGATCCCGCCAACTCGGTCGGCGAACCCGACTGCAGCGTGCCGGCGGATCTCGTGGGGCGCCAGATGGTCGTCACCGGGGGCAAGCGCCTCCATTTCAAGACCGCGACCCGCGGTGAACTGGTCGAGGGCAGCGGCGGCGACATGTTGATCACGCCTTTCGCCTACACCTTCGACAAACGCGGCAAGTGTGAGGCGAGGGTGACGCTGACTTTCAACACCGTGAGGGGCTTCGAGACGACCGTCTACCGCCTGACTTTCAGGGAGGACGGGTCGGCCGGAGCCTTTATCGCCAACGAGTTCGAACAGGGCGAGCTCGAGGACGCCTTCCACGGCAATTTCACCATCACGATGAACCCGTAGCCCTTTTCCCCATAGGCAGAACACCCCCCGATAGGAAATACACCCCCGACACCCCTGATAGGAAAAAACAAGAAAGCGAGATCCCCCCAAAGGGTTCCCACCAACCCCACACATCCCCCCCAGACAACCCCATAGGAAAATGGCAGGACGGGCGACGGTCCAACCCCGCGCCCGCCGGCCCCTACCTTCCGGGCCCTGCCCCCGGAGAGGCTCAGGGGAGAGCGGCTCTGTCAGGGGGTTGCCACCGGTTAGACCGGCTAGTTCTGGAAGACCACGAACTTCCGGCAGACGAAGTTCACCAGGGCGGAGGTGATGATGAAGCCGAGGTTGGCGAAATGCTCGATGTTCTTGTTGGTGTCGATCGCCGAGAACACCCGGTCGATGGCGAACAGCCCGGCGAAGAAACTGATGCCGTTGATGAGGAAGAACAGGAAGATCTCCTTCTTCTTCCCGTGGCGCCCGCTTGTGAAAACGAAGGCGGTGTTCAGCAGGTAGACGAAGGCGCTGGAGGCGAAGAAGGCGACGGTGTTGTTGACCATCGTCCTCGTCTCCTTGAGCTCCTTCGGGATGTGCTCCCCGACGGCGGGGTTGAGGGTGAGCCCGATGGCGTAGACGACAGCGATGTGGAAGGCGGTTGCCGCGGCGCCACAGGCGCCGTATTTGGCGAACTGGACGAGGCCGGGGACCTCGCGGGAGCGCAGCGTGGTCCACAGCCCGTGTTCCCGGTAGAACCGCCAGGATTCGGCGATCGCCTTGCGTGTCAGGCCGATCATCTCAGCTGCCGTAGCGTTCGATCCACTGGGGTAGGGCCTTCTTGATGTCCGACTTCTTGCGGGTCGGGCTCAGTTCCCAGACCACCGGTTTGCCGGCGCCGACATGGGGCATCAGGCGGTCGAAGTCGATCTCTCCCGAGAGCGGGACCCGGTGGTCGCGCGCCGGCCATTCGACGTCGTGGAGGTGGCAGCCGATGAGGTGGGGCGACATCGCCGACAGCCACTCCTCGTGGTCGAGCAGGCCGAGGTTGTGCTTGCGCTGCACGTGCCCGAAGTCGTGCCAGTACCCGACCCACTCGTTGTCGGCGAACTCCTCCATGAGGGAGAGCATCTCGACCTCGTTGGGGACGTCCTCGAAGGCGCTGCGGCTCTCCACCGCGACGGGGACGCCGACCTCCTCGGCCACCTCGGCGATCGCCGCCAGGGCCTCGCCGGCCCGCTGGTGGTAGAGCGGGGCGAGCTTTTCGCGTTTCTTCACCAGCTTGATCTTCGCCTTCACGTACTTCCGCCCGTCGCCCTCGCCCGCGTCGAGCATCCCCTCCAGCTCCGGCGAGATCCTGCGCATCGGGACGCTGCCCATGTGGAGCACGACGTAGCTGGCCCCGAAGGAGGCCGCCGTCTCCAGCGTCTTGAAGGTGAGGTCGAGCGCCCTCTTCCGCTCGTACGGGCGGTGGGAGGTGAACTCGTAGCAGTCCGGCGCATCGATCATCACCTCCACGGGCGAAGGGCAGAAATTGTGGACCCCCGACACCTTGACCCTGCCGTCGAGGTAGGCCTGCTGGATGCCCGGGATCAGCGAGACGTTGAGGCCGTGGCTCACCTCGACGGTGTCGAAGCCCATGCCGACGATCTCGTCGATCACCTCGCCACCCTCCGTGTGGCGGCCGCTATTCCAGCAGGTCGAGAACGAGATCATGCGCGCGCCCGGGACGGGACGCCCGAACTGTAACGAGGGCCCATCGGCGGACAACCCCTTTTCTACGCCGCATATCGGGGCACGCTTTCCGTTGCGAATCGCGCCGCCTGTGGTTCCCTTGTCGGCCCCGACGGGCACCATGGCGACCGACGACCAGAAGCCGATCTACTACGATAGCCACATGCACACCCCGCTGTGCAAGCATGCCTTCGGGCAACCGACCGCGTACGGGAGGACGGCGATGAGGCGCGGTTTGAGGGGCATCGTCATGACCTGCCACAGCCCGATGCCGGGCGGTTTCTCGGCGAGCGTCCGCATGGCGCCGGAGGAGTTCCCCGAGTACCTGGGCCTGGTCGAGTCGGCGGCGGAGCAGCTCGAGGGGCAGGTCGAGATCAAGCTGGGCCTGGAGAGCGACTGGTTCCCCGGGATGGAGGGGTGGTTGCGCGAGCTGCACGGGAGGGCGGATTTCCACTACATCCTCGGCTCCGTGCACCCTTTCCTGCCGGAGTACAAGGACGCCTTCTACGAGGGCGACCCGGTGGCGTTCCAGCGGGGGTATTTCGCGCACCTGGCCGACGCCGCCGAGACCGGCCTATTCGATTGCCTGTCTCACCCCGACATCGTCAAAGTGATGGTCGCCTCGAGTTGGGACTTCCGGCTGGTCGAGAGCGCGGTGGCGGCGGCCCTCGACCGGATCGCCGCGACGGGTATCGCCATGGAGCTCAACACCTCTGGGGTCAACAAATCGTACCCGGAGATGAACCCCGGGCCGGAGATGCTGGGGATGATCGCCGCGCGAGGCATCCCGATGGTCGTCAGTTCGGACTCACATCGCCCCGAGCGGGTCGGGGCCGATTTCGGCGCCGCCCTGGCGATGCTGGAGGACGCCGGTATCGAGGAGGTCAGCTATTTCCACGAGCGCCGTCGCCACGGGCTGCCGGTCGCCAGGGTGCGCGACTCGCTGAGGGCGACCGTTCCGAACTAGGTCAAAGGCTACACGAACTATGCGAATCCGATCGTTTCAAGGTCTCGTCCCGGCGGAGGGGAGGGCGGAGGCTGTCGCCGCCGTCCCCTATGACGTGGTCGACCGCGACGAGGCCGCGGCCCTCGCTGCCGGCAACCCCGACAGCCTGTTGCACGTGTCGCGGGCGGACATCGGCCTGCCCCCGGATACCCCCCCCTATTCGGACGCGGTCTATGCGGCCGCCAAGGCCAATTTGGATGGGCTGCAGGAGCGCGGCGCCCTGGTGCGGGAGGGGGAGCCCTGCGTCTACCTGTACCGGCAGACGATGGGCGACCACTCGCAGGTCGGGGTGGTTGCGGTCGTCCACATCGACGACTACCGGGACGACATCATCCGGAAACACGAGAAGACCAGGCCGGCCAAGGAGGACGACCGTACGCGGCTCGCGTCGACCCTGGGCGCCCATCTCGGCCCGGTGTTCTTGACTTATAAGGAGCAGGGGGCGATCGACGAGGCGGTGCGGGAGGTGATGGGGGCACGGGGTGCGGACATCGATTTCGTGTCCCCCGACGGGGTGGGGCACAGCCTGTGGAAGATCCCCGGCGGCGGCGAGTTCGTGGCGCTGTTCGACAGCGTTCCCGTCGCCTATGTCGCGGACGGCCACCACCGCAGCGCGAGCGCCGCGCGGGTCGGGGCCGAACGCCGCGAGGCGAACCCTGACCACAGCGGCGAGGAGGACTACAACTGGTTCTTGGCCGTGCTTTTCCCGGGGGAACAGCTCAAGGTGTTGCCGTACAACCGGGTGGTCGCCGACCTCAATGGCCTCGGGCCGGAGGGCGTGCTGGCGGCGGCGCGCGAGCGTTTTGATGTCGAGGTGGCGGAAGATAAGGTGCCCGCGCGGGCGGGCGAGGCCCGCATGTATCTCGCCGGCACGTGGTACCGCCTGCGCTGGGGACAGGCCGGCGGTGACCCGGTGGCGGCGCTCGACGTCAGCGTCTTGCAGGACCGCTTTCTCGCGCCGGTGTTGGGGGTGGACGATCCCCGTACCAACCCCCGGATCGATTTCGTGGGAGGGATCCGCGGCACCGGAGAGCTGGAGGCGCGGGTCGACTCCGGCCGCGACGCCGTCGCCTTCTCGATGTACCCGGTCGGGGTCGAACAGCTGATGGCGATCGCCGACGCCGGGGCGGTCATGCCGCCGAAGAGCACGTGGTTCGAGCCGAAGCTGCGTTCCGGCCTGTTCATCCACACCTTCTGAGCCCCTGCCCCCCCGGCGTGGGGGAGCCTACCCCTCGCCCCCGGCGGGTGGCGGGGTGTCGTCGTCCGGGGAGGGTGCGGTGAGCGGCCACTGCCCCTCGAGGTTGAGGCGCGGTGGCGGGCGCAGCGCGATCCGCGCACCGTCTGCGATCTGCTTCGAACCGTAGACGATGGGTACCAGCGTAAAGCACATCGAGTCGTCGTCGGGTCTCGCCACGTGGATCAGCGCGGCGAAAAAGGCGCCGGTGAGGGCGAAGGGTTCGCCGGTGGGGATGAGGTCGGGGGACACGGGGCCGGCGGTCGGCAGCACCACTTCGACGCTGGCGTTGGGGAAGTCCTTGTTGCGCCCGCGCCAGACGAGCCCAGTCTGGAACAGGTCGCCGGTGCCCAGCGCGCGGACCTGTTCGACGATGAAGTCGCCCTTCACGTAGATCGCCCCCTCCGAGCGCCTGAAGTTCTCGAGGTAGTCGCGCAACAGGATCGAGTTGACGTAATCGAGGTGGTGCGGCTCGAAGCCCGCGTAGTCGTCCTCGAGCAGCGAGCGGGGCTTGCGGAACTTGCCGGCGGGTGGGTTCTCCGAGGAGAACCGCTTCGGCGGGTCGATCTTCTTGAGTTTCGTGAGCACCCGGTATGGCAGCGGCTCGGACGGGTTGTTGAAGATGTAGATGCTGAAGAACCAGGACAGCACCGCACCGATGCCGAGGACGATGATGGCGATCGTCCACCAGAACAGCGCGCCGATCTGGGGGCGGCGGAAGTTGCCGGGCCGGCGCGGGTTTCGCCGCTCGCGGTCGGGGGGGGCGGAAACCTCGTAGGGCATCGGGCGGGCTACTCGGAACCCCCGCAGACGCTGCCGTCGAGCGCCGGGTCGTAGGTCGGGGCGCGGCCCTCCTGCCGCGGCTCGAAGGAGGTGCCGCAACCGCAGCTACGGGCGGCGTTGGGGTTGTTGATCTTGAGCCCCGAGTCGGTGAGGTCGTCGCTGTAATCGACCTGGCAACCCTCCAGGTAGGGGAGGCTGTCGGCGTCGATGTAGATCGGCGCGCCGCCGACGTCGACGATGGTGTCCCCGTCTGAGCGCCGGTCGATCTGCATCTGGTACTCCATCCCGGCGCAGCCCCCGCGGGCGACCCGGAGGCGGAGGCCGTCGCCGTCCGCCGACCGCCCCGGTTCGGCGAGGAGGGCCTGAAGATGTTTGACGGCGATTTCGGTGACCGTAATCATGGTGGGCAGAACGGCCAGGCGCGGCCTGTGGGATGGGCTCCCACAGGGAAACCAAGCATGGATGTGCTGACATGAGAAACTGGAAATCGCGAATTCGTCCGCATCCGCCGCGGCGGCTCCCCCGCGCCCGGGTATGCCCGGGTGGTGCCTCGGCGCGCGTCGTCCGCTATGGGTAAGGTCCGCGTGATGTCAGACGCGCTGGCGAGCCAGGTGGCCGCCGGCGAGGTGGTCGAGCG
This sequence comes from Verrucomicrobiales bacterium, assembly GCA_028280355.1. Classification (GTDB taxonomy): domain Bacteria; phylum Verrucomicrobiota; class Verrucomicrobiia; order Verrucomicrobiales; family DEV007; genus JANQMB01. Next base: position 5,800 of record JANQMB010000030.1, on the reverse strand, counting down.
GCCGGCGTCCGTGGTCAAGGAGCTGCTTGAGAACAGCCTCGACGCCGGGGCGCGCCGGGTGGAGGTGTTGGTGGAGCGCGGCGGTGCCTCGCTGATCCGGGTGGTCGACGACGGCGCCGGCATGTCCCGCGAGGATGCTTTGCTCTCCGTGGAGCGCCATGCGACCAGCAAGCTCCGCAGCAAGGACGACCTGGAGCGGGTGACGACCTACGGGTTCCGCGGGGAGGCCCTGCCGAGCATCGCCAGCGTCTCGCGGTTCAGGATGGCCACCCGCGAGCACGGCGCCCTCGCCGGCACCGAGGTGCTGATTGACGGGGGCAAGCTCAAGGAGGTCCGGGATTGCGGCGAGGCCCCCGGTACCCAGATCGAGGTGCGTTCCCTGTTTTTCAACGTGCCCGCCCGGCGCAAGTTCCTGCGCGCCGAGGCCACCGAATACGGCCACATCGAGTCGGCGGTGAGGGTAGCGGCGATCGCCCAGCCGGCGGTGGCCTTTAGCCTCCGTCACGGCACGCGGCAAGTGTTCCAGATCGGTGCGGCCTCCGGGCGCCTCGAGCGGATCGCCGACCTCGCCGGACAGCAGCTCGCCGAGGGTCTGCTGGAGGTCGCCGGCGAAGGGGGCGTTGGCGGGATCGGGGTTACCGGCTGGGTCGGTCCGCCCGGCTCGGCCCGCCCGAACCGGGCGCTGCAGTATGTGTTTCTCAACGGCCGGCCGATCGATAGCCCGGCGGTCGGCTTCGCGCTGCGCGAGGCGTATGCCGGCCTGCTCGAGCGCGGGAGGCACCCGCCGGTTTTCCTGTTCATCGAGGCCGACCCCGCCACCGTCGATGTCAACGTCCACCCGGCGAAGCGGGAGGTGCGGTTCCACGATGGGCGCGGGCTACAGCGCGCTGTCGCCAGCGCCGTCCAGGGGGCGCTCGCCCGCAAGCTGACCCCCGCCAGGGGAGCGGCGCCCGCCCCTCCCGTGAGCGGGGGGGCGATCGATGTCGCGCCGGTGCGGGAACTGCCGCCCGGGCGCGACCTGGTGGTCCAGGCGGCCGAGGTTTCGGTCCAGCCTTCGCTGCCGGTCAAGGTTCCGGGGGGCGGCTTGGGCGAGGCACAGATCGGCTCGATCACCGCCGGCGGCCCTACCCCCACCGGCAACCATCGGGATCCCTCTGAACCGCCTGGGGTCGAGGGGGCGACCACCGAATTCCGGCTGCTGGGCACTCTCGATGATCGCTATCTCGTCCTCGAGGGTGACGAGGGGCTTGTCTTGCTGCACCGGAAGGCGGCGCACGAGCGCGTGCTCTACGAGGAGGCGCTCGCGGCGCTCGAGGGCGCCGGGACCCCCAGCCAGGCGCTGCTGACGCCGGTTACCCTGCAGCTCGTCCCGGAGGACTACCAGGTGGCGATCGATCACTCCGAACCCCTCGCCCGCCTCGGGGTGGGGGTCGAAGCATTCGGCGCCAACACAGTGAAGATCGACCGCCTACCCGCCTCATGTGGCGACCGGGATCCCGCGACGTTTGTTTCGGCCTTGGTGGCGGAGATTCGCGAGCGGGGCGCGGCGGTCGGAAAACGCATCGGGGAGCGTGACCTGGCGGCCTCCATTAGCCGGAGGGCAGCTCGGGATGGCGAGTCTGGACATCGAGAAGAGCATGAGGGCTTGTTGCGGCGCCTGATGCGCTGCGATATGCCCTACTGCGACCCCAAGGGGCGCCCGACCCTGATCCAGTTCTCCCATCAAGAACTCGCCCGCAAGTTCGCCAGAACTTGATCTGGCCACGCTTCCGGCATCTGGGCGATCTCGCCGCCTGCCGTGATCGCTCGCCAGCGGGCTTCCTACAGAAGGCGGATCCGCCTCGTTTTGGGCATGTAGGAAGGCCGCATGCGGCCGATGGGAGCGGCGGCGGAGGGAAAGCCCCCTCGGAAGGGTAAAAACACCCGAATTGTTCTCAAAAATGATATAAATTTCAACTATTTATCAAAAATTTTAGAATATCCTTGATTTGCATCATTAATTGTCATAAAATAGAACCGTTATCACAATTAAGAGAATGCGACACCATCAGACAGAGCGCGAAGCGACGAAAGCCCGGCAGGCGGGCTTTGGCTTGGCCGAGGTGGTGATTGTTGTCGCTGTGCTGGGTGTGCTCACCGCCATCGTTGTCCCGGCGATGGCGAGTGTATCGGACAATGCCAACGCCAAGCGTTGCCAGCGGATCGCCCAGGAGTTTGCCTCCCTTTCCAATTTTGCGGTCGCTTCCGGTAGCGAGGAGCTCATTGCCTCGACGAGTGTCGCGGAAGCCTTGGACCAGTTGGTCAAGGGCGTCAGTGGCACAGGGGTGTTTGCCGACACCATCTACCGTCTGCCCAACGTGACCCTGGCCGATCAGAACGAAGCGGCCCACCACCTTGAGCTGCGTGACAGCGTGCTGATTTACAATCCTAAGGAGCCCTAGGACGCCCCCCGTATCGATCTCATCCCGCGCCTACACATGGGTCGCCCCGTTCGCGGGGCGGCCCTAATTTTTTTGAAAACCTCTTGCGGGTGTGTGGGGGTGAGGGGAGGGGTGGCGCGCAACCGCTGTCCCCACCGAATTGAAAAGGCCTAGCCCCCCCCGCAAGTTCCCGCGCTTCAGCCTGGGCGAGATCGTCGCGGTGCTCGTCTCGACGATCGTGGTCGTCCTCCTCGGCCTCTCGATCCTCGCCCAGCTGCGCGCCGACATCGCCGGGCTTCCCGGTGTGGCATCGGAGGAGGTTCCTGGAGACTGAGCCGTCCCTGCACGGCGGGACGAGCGACACCGGTTCTAAGGGGGCCCGGCCTCTCCGGGGAACAGGACGCGGCGGATCATCCAGAGGTCGAGTTCGAAGACCTCGTCGGAGGCCGATCGGATGCTCAGCCCCTCGCCGGATCCGGGGATCGCCTGCAGTGCGAAGTGGGCACCGGGTCCAAGGGCCAGGCGCTCGCCGGTGCTCAGCCGGATCTCTCCATGTCGTGCGTCGCGCACCGGGGGGCTGGAGGTGAACCAGATGCTGGGGAGGCGGGAGTAGTTGTAGAGCACCGTCGACGAGTCCTCGCGGATCCCAGCCAGTTCCTGGTCGCGCAGCTCCACCTTCTCCAGGTAGATCGGCTCGTCGCGCAGCAGCATCGCGGCGCCCCCGTCTGGGATCTGGAGTGCGTCCTCCGGGCGGCGGAGCTCGACCTTGCTGTTCCATATCGCGGCGAGCTTTCCCTTCTCGAGGGGAAGTTTCCCGAGGAGTGTGTTTGGGGGGGCGCCGGGATCGGCGCGCAGACAGGACCCGTCGTAGAACAGCGCCCAGAGCGATGTCCCCATCGGTGCCCCCGTCCTCGCCAGCCTGCTTGGGGTGAGAAGCGAGGCCACATCTCCGTAGGGGATCCGGATCTGCGTCGCGAAACCGGCATCCGGTGTGGCGAGGAACTCCCGCCCGTCTGGGGAGGTGGTGAACGCACGGCAGTTCAGGCGTGCGCCGTCGCGCAGCAGCAGCGAGAAGTGTTTCGGGTGTGGGGCATCGTCGAGCGGGCTGGGGCGGTCGAAGACGAGGTCGTCTAGCGTGAAATTGGAATCGATCTCCACGTTGGGGACGATCTCGGCGCGGGCGATCGGCACCTCGCTGCGGATCGCGAGGAACTCCGCCGGGCCGCGCTCCACCTCGGCGCGGGCGATCTCCTCGCCCGCCGCGTCATAGGCGACCAGCGCGGTTCCCGCCGGGCTGACGATAGCCAGCCAGCAGCCGACGAAGTGGACCCCCGCCGGTATCCCCGGCTCCCCGGGGCGGCAGAATTCGAGGGTGATGGTGCCCTCGAACAGGGGGTCGTGGGTGGCGGCGGTGAGCCCGCCGCCGGCGCCGGCGATTTCATGTTTGTTCACCGAGACGTAGGAGCTCCTGATCGATGTCGAGAGTTTGACGCCCCAGTCGGTGAACCGTAGCCCGATGTCGTCGCCGACTTCGAGCGCCCTCCCTTGGGGGTCGCGGTCGAACCCGACGCGGCGTGCCCCGGCGGGCAGAAGCCCTGGCCGGTCGTCGCGGACGATCAGGGGCCGGGCACCGGTTCCCCGTTCGCGCCCCTGGTCAGCGGCGCGGATGGTGCGGACGGTGTGTCGGTCGAGGCGGAGTTCCGCACCCCGGTAGCGGCAGCGGATCTCCCAGGGGGCGAGCTCGCCCCTCAGCGCCGCTCCGTCGACGAGGACGTGGTCGAAGTTCCCCCCGCCGGTGCTCGACAGGCCGCCCAACACCCGCCTGAGCCGCCAGCGGATTTCGGGGTCGGGGGCCGCCTGCAGGCGCTGCTGGAGGAGTTCGCGGAAACCTCCACCGAGCTCCCGCAGGTTTCGCACGGCGTGCTCGCGGGCGGCGAAGTCGTCGCTGTGCAGGGCGCGCAGGGCCTCGCCGATCCTCTTGACGCGTTCCAGGGGAGGGTACTTGGCGATCCTCATCTCGCTGATCTCGGAGAGGAGGACGCGCCGCTGTGCGTCGACCGGGTCGTTGCCGGCCGGTTTGAGGAGCAGCTCGGCCTCCGCCAGGTCGAGTGCGACACGTGATCCATCTCGAAACTCGACCTGCCACTCCGCAGCCGGCGCCCGGTGGGCCGCCAGGCAGGTCAGTAGGATTGGGAGGAGCAGCCGCCAGCGCATCGCCCACACGGTGTCCCGTGTTCGGCGGTGCCGCCAGCGCGATTGTCGGCAGGAATTCCGCGACGGGAGGCCCAGCGTTGGCTATGGTCTCCGATATGGTCAGCTCCCGCCTGAGCGTAACTCTCATCGCCGCCCTGGTGGCCAAAGCCCCCGCCGCAGCGGAGCCCGACCTGGAGCCGGTGAGGCGCTGGCTGGAGCGGCAGGCGGAGGTGCGCTCGCTCGCCGTGGAGTTCGTGCAGGAGCGGCGGCTGCGGGCGGTGAAGAGGCCGATTAGCAACCCGGGGCGGCTCTGGTTCAAGGCGCCTGGGGCGTTCCGCTGGGAGCTCGGCGACCCGGCCCAGACCATCGCCCTCCAGAAGCCGGACGGGGACCTCTGGGTGCTGCGCACCCGCAAGGCGCAGGCCAGGCGCCACAGCCGCGGGGAGCTGGAGGCCCGCGGCGGGGGGGAGGTCGCGGGTTTCCTGGAGTCCGGGTTCCCGCGCAGCTACGAGGCGTTCGTGGAGAGGTTCACCGTCACCGACGTGCGCCGGGAGGGGGGGGATTTCGTTTTCGTCGGCAGGCCGAGCGATCGCAGGACATCGGTCGCCCTGCGCAAGGTCGAGTTCACCGTCGACGCCTCGAGCTTCGCGTTGAGGCAGCTCTACCTCCGTTTCCGCGATACCTCTAGCATTACCACCAAATTCAAGGAGCCACGGGAGGGGGTGGCGATCGACGACCGGCTGTTCGAAGTCGACCTCGAGGGCTACGAGGTGGTCGGCGAGTGAGCGGCGGTGGACTTGGTTGGGACCATGCAGGCTGAGGATATCCAGGCGGCGCTCGACAGGCTCCCGCACGGCGAGGGGTTCCGTTTCATCGACCGGCTGACCCGCCTCGCCCCCGGCGAGGCCGCGGCCGGTTGCTATCAGGTCCGCGGCGACGAGGCGTTCCTGGCCGGGCATTTCCCCGGCGAGCCGATCATGCCCGGCGTCATTCTCGCCGAGGCGATCGCCCAGCTCGCCGGGGTCGCCGCGCAGCCGGGTCCGGGGGGCGAGCCGATGCCCGGCCTCCGCCTCACCGCGCTGCGCAATGTGAAGATCCTGGCGGCGGCGGTGCCCGGCGACCGGCTGGATATCGAGGCGGAGATCGTCGGCCGGATGGGGTCGCTGGTCCAGGCGGAGGGGCGGGTG
>JANQMB010000023.1 GCA_028280355.1 Verrucomicrobiales bacterium | reverse complement strand
AGCGAAAGACTACGGATCTTCCGAAGTACCCCTTGGGCATTCGGGAATTGGGCATTCCCTTAGGCCTTCGTCATTAGCCCATTCGTCATTCCGCCTGCGCCCGCGCAGGCGGGCTACAGCCCCTCGTACATCCGCTGCAGGCAGAGCAGGGCGTAGCAGGTCCCCAGCACCGGGTCCTTCTCCCACCAGCGGCCGTTGTCGTTCATCCACGAACCGTCCTCCCGCTGCAGGTCGAAGAGCTTCTTGGTCAGGTCCTCGCGCCAGTTGACCTTGGTGCCATCGGCCAGCTCGAACACGTCGAAGTCGAGGATGCTCAGCGTCTTCGACATCGTGTTGTAGTAGTAATACAGCCCCTGCTGCCCCATCCCGGGGTTCTCGTCCAGCGAGTAGTTCTTCTTCAGCCATCCCAGCACCGCCCCCACGCGGGGGTCGTCCTTGTCCATCTGCGCGTAGACGAAGCTCAGCAGCCCCGCGTAGCTCATGCTCCCGTAGGAGCGCAGCGCGACCTTCCCGCCCGGCAGCTCCTCGGTCGACATGCTCTTGCCGGGGAAGTAGACGAAGCCGCCCTGGTCTTTCTCGTCCTTGCTCACCCACTCCGCCTTGTTGGTCTCCGGCCGCTGCTGGCAGTTCTGCACGAAGGTGATCGCCGCCTCCCAGTCGAGGTCGAGCATCTCCTCGTCCGACTCCTTGAGCAGGTCGCGCGTATAGTGCAGCGCCTCCAGGGCATGGTAGGTGTTCGACAGGTCCGGGTGCGAATAGCTCGACCCGTATCCGACCCCGCCGTCGAACACGTTGTCGGCCTCCCCCTTCCGGTCGAAGTCGGACTGCTGGTTGACCAGGAAACGGCGGGCGTTGACGAGCACGTCTTTGTCCCGCTCCTGCCCGGCCTCGAGCAAGGCCATCATGCAGATCGAGGTGTTGTAGGAGCCCAGCCCCTTGCCGTAGATCCCGCCGTCGAGCCGCACCTTGCTGCGGATGAACTCCAGACCCCTCCCGGCGCTCGCCGGCAGCGCGTCCCCCTCGCGCGAGGGGTCGCCGAGGATACACTGCACCGCCATCCCCGTCAGGGCCGGGTAGTTCTCCTCCCCCCAGCGGCCGTCCTCCTCCTGTTTCTTCTCGAGGAAGGCGATCCCGCGGTCGATGGCGCGCACGACCTCCTTCTTGAGGGACTCGTTGGCCGGTTTCGATATCTTGTCCTGCCCGGGCGCCAGGGTGGCGATGGCGAGGCTTGCGGTGATGGTGAGGCTCGTGGTCTTCATGATCTTCACTCGGGGTCTTTCTGGCTTTCCTTTTCTGGTTGGGGGTCCCCCCCGGGCGCCAGGCGGCGCGCCTCGGGCACCTCGACGTCGGGCAGGGGCCTGAAGATGGCCACCACCTCGGTGTCCAGCGGCGGCACCTTGCCCTCGATCGGGAACCATAGCTCGTCGTTGTCGCTGCCGGGGTTGAACGCGTTGCACAGCGCCCCCTCGTACCGGTAGACCGCGGCGATGGCGCCGTCCGCGGTGGCGAGGAAGTGGCCGTCGATCACCTTCGACCCAGTGTAAGTCCACACCCTCTCGCCCACCGGCACCCCGGTGCGCTCGTTGTGCACCCAGTTGCCGAGCGGCTCCGTGACCTCCTTGCCGTCGGCGCCCTTGTGGCGGACCAGGATCTCCATGCGCCCCTTGCCGTCGTCCCTCAGCGGCCCGAGCGGCCGCCCCTCCTCGTCGTAGCGAAGGTAGACGTCCCGCCCCGAGGCCTCCCAGCGCAGCAGCTTCATCGCGATCTGGATCTCGAGGGGGGTGACCTTGGTCGACAGCAGGCTCTCGTGGAGCTTGCCGCGAAACTCGTCGCAGATCGCATACTCCAGCACCACCTCGTCCTGGTTCACCCGGCAGGGGAACCAGATCTCGCGGGTCTTCGGGTTGAAGGACAGCTCGCCCAGCTTGTACTCGGTCTCCGAGACCTTGAGCGGCTTCAGGTCGGCCGCCTCCCCGGGGCCCTCGTCCTGCGCGGCGATGGCGGCCGCACCCAGCGCGGCAGCGGCGCCAGCGAGCATCCTGAGGGTTCGTGCGGGGGGCTTCAACATCGGGCAGTGTAAACTTCTAGGGGCCAACTGCAACCGCAGCCGGCCATCGGAATAAGGTCGCCCCACAGCCGCAGATCCCTCAGAATAACGCCCATGAAAGCGATTTATTTGGTGCTCGCCGGCCTGTTTCTCGGCCTCCCCTCCCCCTCCCGCGGCGCGGATACGAAAGCCCTCAACTACCGCTCGGGCGAGGCGGAACTCGAGGGGTACCTGGCCCTGCCGGCCGACCTGAAAGAGGGCGAGAAACGACCCGGCGTCCTCCTCGTCCACGACTGGACCGGGCTCCAGGACTACGCCAGGCGCCGCACCGAACAGCTGGCGGACCTCGGGTACGTCGCCTTCGCCGCGGACATCTACGGCAAAGGCATCCGCCCGGCGAACCCCAAGGAGTGCGGCGTCCAGGCGGGCCTCTACCGGGGCGACCGGTCACTGTTCCGCCGCCGGCTCAACGCCGCCCTCGAACAGCTCAGGGCGCAGCCGGCCTGCGACGCCGGGAAGGTCGCCGCGATCGGATACTGCTTCGGCGGCACCGGCGTCATCGAGCTCGCCCGCAGCGGCGCCGACATCAAGGGGGTCGTCTCCTTCCACGGCGGGCTCGACTCGCCGAGCCCCGGGGACGGCAAGAACGTCAAGTGCAAGATCCTGGTCTGCCACGGCGCCGACGACCCCTTCGTGAAGAGGGAGGCGATCGATGCCTTCCTGGCCGAGATGAAGGCGGCCGGGGTGGACCTGCAGTTCATCTCATACGCCGGCGCCGTCCACTCGTTCACCAAGCCCGGCGCCGGGGACGACCCGGGCAAGGGCGCCGCCTATGACGAGTCGGCCGACCGGCGGTCGTGGTCCCACATGCAGCTCTTCTTCGACGAGCTGTTCCGATAGGCCGCTGGCGACGCCTGCGCCGGCCTCGGGGGAAGACCGCGCCACCGCGATGCGACCCATACGGACGGAGTACGACGTCGCCATCATCGGCGCGGGCCACAACGGGCTGGTCGCGGCCTGCTACCTGGCCGGGGCGGGCATGTCCGTGCTGGTCCTCGAGCGCAACCGGCAGACCGGGGGCGCGACGCAGTCGAGGCGCACCTTCGACGGCGTCGACGCGAAGCTCTCCGTCTACTCCTACCTCGTCAGCCTCCTCCCCGAGAAGATCGCCTCCGACCTCGGCCTCGACCTGCGGTTGAAGCCGCGGCGGGTGGCGTCATGGACGCCAGCCTTCAGCGGGGGGAAGCTCCGCGAACTGCTGATCCGCAACGGTCCCCCGGATGCCAACCGCGCCGCCTTCTTCGACCTGGCGGGCGGGGAAGACCACAGGGGTTACCTCGAACTCCAGGAGATGCAGGCCCGGCTGGCGAAGGTGGTCTGGCCAAGCTTGACCGAGCCGCTGGTGACCCGCGAGGAGATGCGCGGCCGGCTCGGCCGCAAATCCCAGGCGGCGTGGCGGGCGCTGGTCGAGGAGCCGCTCGGGGACATCATCGAAAGGCAGGTCTCCGACGACCTGGTCCGCGGCCTGCTGTTCACCGATGGCAAGATCGGGGTATCGACCTTCCCACACGACCCCTCGCTGCTGCAGAACCGGACGTTCCTCTACCATTTCGTCGGCCGGGGGACCGGCGAGTGGCGGGTACCGGTCGGCGGTATGGGGGCGCTGGTCGGGCAGCTGGAAGAGGCCGCGCACGCCTCGGGGCGAGTGACCATCGCCACCGGCGCCAGGGTCCATACGGTCAGCCCCGGGGCGAAGCGCTCGTCTCTGGGTTTCGAGATCGACGGGCGCCCGGGCGAGGTCGATGCCCGCTACGTGCTCTGCAACGCCTCCGCCCACACGCTCGGGGCGCTGGTCGGCAACGACACCACACCGGGGGCCTCCCCCCTCGAGGGCTCGGTCTTTAAAGTCAACATGCTGCTCGAAAGGCTACCGCGCGTGCGCTCGACACGGTGTTCGGCGGAGGAGGCCTTCGCGGGGACGTTCCACATCGACGAGGGATACGGGCAGATGCTGACCAGCTTTCGTGAGAGCCAGGCCGGCGACCTGCCGGCGACCCCGCCGGGGGAGATCTACTGCCACACGCTCACCGACCCCTCCATCCTGTCCGCCGACCTGGGCCGGCGCTCCTTCCACACCCTCACCCTGTTCGGGCTCGACATGCCCTACCGGCTGTTCGAACGCGACAACGACGCGGCGCGGGCCGAGGCGCTGAAGAGGTACCTCCGGGGCATCGACCAGTTCCTCGACGAGCCGATCGAGGGCTGCCTGGCGACGGACCGGAACGGGGCACCGTGCATCGAGGCGAAGACGCCGGTCGACCTGGAGCGCGAGATCCACCTGCCGAGGGGCAACATCTTCCACGGCGACCTCACCTGGCCCTTCGTCGAGGACGGCGGGGAGGCCGGCCTCTGGGGCGTGGAGACCGCGCACCCGAACCTCCTCCTATGCGGCTCGTCGGCGCGGCGCGGCGGCTGCGTCAGCGGGATCCCCGGGCACAACGCCGCGATGAAGGTGCTCGAGCTGGCACGGGGTGGCTAGGGCATCCCCGCCGGGCCCATCGCCGATGCCCCCTTCCCCACCGGCCGGGATATCCGGCCGTCACCGGGCGCGGCGGCGGAGGCAGAGGAGGGATGCCCCCAGCATCGCCAGGAGGGCAGACGATGCCTCGGGGATCGCCGTGCCGAGCACCGCGTTGTCGAACTGCACCGCCCCCGAGACGAAATGGTCGTTGGCGAACAGGTCGCTGGGCGCGGACGGGTTGGACTCGGCGGTGCCGATGAAGGCGTAGTCGAGCATCGACATGTCGGCCTTCGTCAGCCCGAGGCTGGAGAGGTCGAGCGCCACCTCGACGACGTTCCCGTTCACCCTCCCAAACAGGGAGGCGCCGGAGTTCTCGGTGTCGAAACCCGTGCCCTCCTGGAAGGTGTTGCCGATCTCGGCGGGGTCGCCGTTCGGGCCGGGCACGTCCTGGTCGGCCCCGGAGCTGTCGGTGAGGTCTTCGAAGACCTTCCCCCAACCGGGGGTGCTGATGTCGATGTAGTCGGTCGCCGAGATGTCCTTGGCGGTGCCGGCCAGGCTGACGACGATGTCCGGCTTCCCCCTGATCCCGAAATAGGCATAGTAGAGCCCCGTGAGACCGTTGCTCGAGTAGCCGCTCCCCGGCGTGTAGATGCGGCTCCCCACGGTCTCCCACGAGACATAGAAGAAACACTCGTCCACCCCCCACCTGCCCTGTTTCATATCGATGTACTCGTAGTACTTCGCGTCGCCCTGGTTGGTGATCACGCCGCCGGAGACCGTCCACTTCCCGATCTCCACCGGCAGCTCGAAGCGCTCCTCCCCGTAGACGTAGGCCGAGGACGGCACCGTGAAGACGTCCGTGGATCCCTGCCTTGTCCATGTCGGGTCATCTCCAACGACTTGATAGACAGGTGCCCCCAAGGTCGCCGCCCGCAGCTCCCCGGCGGCCCCGGGAGACAGCAGGAGCGCCGCGATAGCAGCCCGGGAACAGGCCGGGGAAATGGTGCGACGACGTTCGTTCGTTTTCATGACAACGCGGTGGTTCGTGGCGAGATGCCGTTCGTAAAATAGCCCGTCCGATTGACCGATATATTAGATACAAAATTGATATCATTTTTATCAACAATAATTTTTTATATTAACTCAACCGTATAATATGTGTTTCCTGTTTGTTAGTTCCCCGCGTCCACCCCCTCCAAACAGGCCGCCATGGCCTCCCCTACCCCCGGGCGGCCGGCGTCCCGTGTCGGGCTCCCGGCGAGTTACTTCGGGGCCCCTAACAACCCCATAGATCGCGGGACCCGGCCGCGCCCTAGCGGTGGTATGGCTCCCCGCGCTTGAGGGTATAGACGCGATAGATCTGCTCCGCCGCCGCCACCAGCGCCAGCTCGTGCTGCAGGGTCAGCCGCCCGAAGGAGACTACCAGGTCGGCCGCTGCGCGCACCTCCCCGCCGTGCCCCTCGGCGCCGCCGACCAGGACCGCGGCCGACTTGACCGCCCCGTCCATCTCGAGCGCATCCACCCGCCCGGCCAGCGCCGCGGTGTCGAGGGCCTCGCCCCGCTCGTCGAAGGCGATCCGGTAGCAACCCTCGCTGGCCTTCAGCAGGCGCTCGCCCTCCCCCTCCCGGCCACCGGCCTTCACCGGGGTGAACTCGACCCGCACATATCGCCCGAGCCGCCGGATGTACTCGTCGAGCCCGATCTTGGCAAAGGCGAGCGAGGGTCTGCCAACGGCGACGAACCGCCAGTTCATGCCCCCTCCCCCCCCTCTGTCCCGACGGCGGCGGCGCCCGGTGTGGGGGCGGCCGGCAGGGAGAGAACGAAGCAGTTCCACCCCCCCTTCGAACTCTCCAGGCCGAGGCGCCCGCCGTGCACGTCGGCGATCACCATCGACAGGCTGAGGCCGAGCCCGAACCCGGGTTTGGCGGCGCCGCGCGCCGGGTCGCCGCGGTAGAAGCGCTCGAAGATCTTCTCGCGCTCGCCGGCGCCGATCGCCGGCCCGGTGTTGCCGACCGCCACCTCGTATGCGCCCTCGACCTCCCGCAGCTCGCAGCGCACCCGCCCGCCTTCACCGGTGTTGTACTTGATCCCGTTGGTGAGCAGGTTGGACACCGCGAGGCGCAGCAGGCGCCCGTCCCCGATGACCCGCGCCGTGCCGTCGCCGAGGTCCGACTCCACGCTGATCCCGTGTTCCTCGGCGATGATCTCGGCGTCCTCGAGCACGTCGGAGATGAGCTCGGGCAGGTCGAGCTCCCCCCGCTCCGGGATCAGGCTCCCCGCGTCCGAACGCGACAGCAGCAACAGGCTGTCGATGATCGAGCGCAGCTGCCCCACCCTCTCGAGCAGTTCGGCGAAGGTCTCGATGTCCTCCGGGCGGCGGTCGGGGCGCTGCAGCGCGGCCTCGATCTTGCCCTGCATCACCGCGAGCGGCGTCCGCAGCTCGTGGGAGGCGTCCGCGCTGAACCGCCGCAGCTGGCGGAAGGCGCCCTCCAGCCGGTCCATCATCCGGTTCAGCACCCGCGCCAGCCGCCCGAGGTCGTCCCCCGACTTCACCCCCTCGACCCGAGCGCCGAGGCCCTGGGGGGTGATCTGCTCGGCGGTGGCGATGATCTTCTGGATCGGCTTCACCGCGCGGCCGGCGACCCACCAGGCGCCGAGGCCGATGAACACCAGGGCGAAGGGGAGCGCGCGCAGGTAGCGCCTCAACATGACGCTCACCTCGTCGCGGATCTCGCGCAGGTCGATCGCCATCTTCACCCGGTAGCGCTTCTTCGAACGCTCCATCGAGCGCGTCATCACCCGCCAGGTCTTGCCGTCGAAACGCCTGGTCACCGACCAGCCCTGCCTGGTGTATTTCTCCCCCTCCGCGAGCTTCGGCCAGCCCGGGTCCTCGTAGATCACCACGCCGCCGGGGCCGCTCAGGGAGACCAGCCTCACCTCCGCCCGCTCGGCGCTCAGCGTCCCGACCAGCTGGGTCTGAGGCACCCCCCCCTCCTCCATGTCATAGACGGCCGCGACCGTCTCCGCGGTGAACCGGCGCAGCTCGTCGTCGGCCTCCTCGGTCATGTTGTCGAAGACCATGAACGCGGTGACCGCGAAGAAGATGAGCAGGACGATCCCCGACAACAGTGCCGACCACAGGGCGAGGCGCGGGCGGAAGGAGAGCGTCACGGCTGGCTGCGATGGCGATCTAACCGCCCCCCGCGGCGGGGTCGTCCGGGTCGATCATCCGGTAGCCGACCCCGCGCAGCGTCTCGATGAGCGCGACCTCGCCCTCCAGGTCGATCTTGGTCCGCAGCCGGCGGATGTAGACGTCGACCAGGTTCGTGCCCGGGTCGAAGTGGTAGCCCCAGACCTGCTCGAGGATCTGGGTGCGGGTGAGGACGCGGCCCGGCGAACGCATCAGGAACGCGAGCAGGGCGAACTCCTTGGGGGTCATCTCGATCTTCTGACCCGACCGCGACACCTCCCTGCTCATCAGGTTCGCGGAAAGGGTGCCGACGCTGAGCAGGCTCATGCCGCTGTCGGAGGAGCGCCGCCAGACGGCCCGCAGGCGGGCCACGAGCTCCTCGACGAAAAACGGTTTCGGGAGGTAGTCGTCGGCGCCGAGGTTGAGCCCCTCGATGCGGTCGTCGCTCTCGCCCCGGGCGGTGGTGATGATCACCGGCACGTTGTTCTGCCCCTCGCGCAGCGACTCGAGGATCTCCAGCCCGCTCCTGCCGGGCAACATCACGTCCAGGACGACGGCGTCGTAGGACTTGGTGGTGGCGTGCTCCATCCCGGAATCGCCGTCTTCGCAGTAGTCGACCGAGTAGCCCTCCTTCTCCAACCCGTCCTTCACCAACGAGCCGATCTCAGTTTCGTCTTCGACCAACAGGATCTTCACGGCGTCTATCTAACCCGCCCGACGCGAAATTACAACGCCCGCCTCCCGGCTTTCCCGCGGGGGCCGCCGCGCCCGGCCACGGGGATCACCGTCACCCGAGCAGCCCGAGGATCGGCGCCGGGTAGATGCCGAAGAACAACACCGCCAGCACCAGCAGCACCACGGCCACCCTGGTCAGCCCCCCGAGCTGCAGGGCCGCATCCCCCCCGGGGTCGCCGTCGGCGCCAGCGTCGTCCCAATACATCGCGCGGATGATCTTGAAGTAGTAGTAGAACCCGGCCGCCGCGCCCAGCACGGCGACGGAGACCACGATCCACAGGCCGCTGCGCATCGCCTCCTGGACGGCGATATTGAAAAGGAAGAACTTCCCGAAGAAGCCCACCGTCAGCGGCACGCCAGCCAGCGAGGCGACGCCCACCAGCATCGCGAAGGCGAGCAGGGGCGAGCGCTTCGCCAGGCCCGCCAGCCCCCCCAGGTCCTCCGCACCCGTCCCGGCGCGCACGACGGTGAGGACGGTGAAGCAGAGCAGGGTCATCAGGAGATAGCCGGCCAGGTAGAAAGAGATGGCCTGGCCGCCGCCCGGCCCGGCGATCTCGCCGCCGCCGGCGACCGAGGGCAGCGCCATCAGCAGGAACCCGGCGTGGGCGATGCTCGAGTAGGCCAGCAGGCGCTTCACGTTGGTCTGCGGGATGGCGCCGAGGTTGCCGTAGATCAGCGTCGCGCAGGTGAGGACCGCCAGCAGCAACACCACCGGCCCGTTGATCGCCGGCGCGCCGAGAAATGGCTCCGCCACCCTCAACAGCACGATGAAGCCGGCGGCCTTCGAGCCCACCGAGAGAAAAGCCGTGACGGGCATCGGCGCCCCCTGATAGACGTCCGGGACCCAGATCTGGAACGGCACCGCGGCGATCTTGAAGCCCAGGCCGACCGCCACCAGGGCGAAAGCGAACAGTGCGGCCCGCTCCGAATACGCCCCCCCGGCCAGCACCTCCCCGATCGCGGCCAGTTCGAACTCTCCGGTGACCCCATACACCCAGGCGATCCCGTAGACCAGGAAACCGGTCGAGAGCGCGCCGAGGATGAGGTACTTCACCCCGGCCTCGAGCGAACCGACGTTGCGCCGCATGTAGGCGACCAGCACGTAGAAGCCCATCGTCACCACCTCGAGCGAGACGAAGATGGTGATCAGGTCCTTGGCCGACGCCATCCACATCAGGCCGGCGCAGACGAACACCGGCAGCGAGTAGAACTCGCCCAGGCCGGCGTGCGCCTCGGCCTGCGAGGTGTAGCGTTTGAGGACCGGGGCGAACTCGCGCGCCATCACCAGCACCAGCATGGTGCTGAGAAGGGCGATGCCCTTGTAGAAGGCGGCGGGGCGGTCGAAGTGGTAGATACCCCAGTAGCTCAGGCCCTCCTCCGGGCAGCAGACGGCGAACAACAGCAGCGCGAAGGTCAGCCCGAGGCCCGCCACGCCGACCAGCCCGATGGTCGCCCGCGACCCCCTGCCCGCGAACGCCTCCATGCCCAGCATGGCGAGGCCGAGCAGAACCACAAAGATCTCTAGCAGGTAGGCAGGCATTGGACGGTGAAACTCAGTGCGGCAGACCCAGGGCCGGCCCGACCAGGTTGAGGATGAGGTTGGGGAAGAACCCCGTCAGCAGCAGCACCGCGATCATCAGCACCGCGACGCCCCGCTCCAGCGGAGAGACCTCGTCCGGGCGGCGGTCGCCCCCGAGCTCCCCCTGGAAGATGTTCCGGTAGGCGCGCAGCATGTAGACCGCCGAGATCACCACGCCCCAGAGCGCCAGGACGGTCGCGACCTGCAGGCCGCCGAGCCCCGCGGCATCCCCCCCCAAGGCGCCTTCGAAGGCGGCGAAGAAAATCGTGATCTCGGAGGCGAAGTTCGCGAAGCCGGGCAGCCCGAGCGAGGCGAAGGCGGCGAAGGCGAACAGGGTCGCGGTGACCGGGACCCGCGCCCCAAGGCCGCCGAGGCGCGACATCTCGAGGGTGTCCAGGCGCCCGCGCAGCGCGCCGCAGAGGGCGAACAGCAGGGCGATGGAGATGCCGTGGGCGAACATCATGAACACCGCCCCGCCCCAGCCGGCGGCGTTCAGACAGGCGATGCCGAGGAAGGCGTACCCCATGTGCATGACGCTGGAGGCGCCGAGCATGCGGTCGAGGTAGCGTTGCGAGATCGTCACCAGGCCGACGTAGAGGATGTTCCCCAGCAGCAGCACGAGCAAGATGTCCTCCGGCGTCCAGCCCCCGGCCCACAGCGGTTCGCGGAACCCCTCCGGGAGCATCGGGAAGGCGACGCGCATCATGCCGTAGAGGCCGAATTTCTTCAGCACCCCGGCGTGCAACATGGCCACCGGTGTCGGCGCCGCGGCGTACGCCGGGGCCGCCCAGCTGTGGAAGGGGAACAGCGACACCAGGGTGCCGAAGCCGATCAGCAACACCAGGAAGATCCACGCTTGGACCCCGGGCTCCACCTCCCCACCCGCTGCCAGTTCGGTCAGCTTCGCGATGTCGAAGGTCGCCCCGCCGGCGGGCGAGAGGCTGGCGTAGAGGGCGATCAGGCCCGCCAGCAGGACAAGGCTACCGGCGCCGAGATAGATCGTGATCTTCCAGGCGGTCGCCACCCGGTCGCGGCCGTGCCCGTGCAGGCCGATCATCAGGAAGGTCGGGATCAGCGCCAGCTCGTGGAAGGCGTAGAAGAAAAACAGGTCGGTCGCACAGAACGCCCCCAGCGCGCCGGCGGCGATCAGCAGCGAGGAGATGTAATACAGCCCCTCGCCGCGGCCCGCGACCCTCGCGGGGGAGACCAGGACGGCGCAGAAGGTCACGATGACCGTCAGCAGGACCAGCGTCGCGCTGATGCCGTCGACCCCGAAACCCAAGGTCAGCTCGGGGGAGTCGAGCAGCTGCCGCGCCGACTCGAAGTGCATCTCGCCATCCCCCTTGAGGGCGACGACGAGGGCGACGACGAGCCCCAGGAACAGGTTGGCCCCGGAGGCGAGCAGGGCGGCGAGGCGCGCCGGCGCGCCGAGGCCGATCGCGGCGGCCGCGATGATCGGGAGGAAGATGATGAGCAGCAGGGTCACTTCGATCGGCGCCTAGCGGACGGCGGTGGTGATGATGTAGATGACGAAGACGACCCCCAGCCCGAACAGGAACGCGTACCCCTGGAGGTTGCCGACCTGCATGCCGCGCAGCAACCCGCCGACGCCGGCGGCCAGCCGCGCGCTACCGCGCACCAGCAGCCCGTCGATCAACAGCTGGTCCACCGACTTGGCGACATAGGCGACCGCGTCTTGGAAGACGCGCACGACCACCAGGTAGGCCTCGTCGATGTAGAGCTTGTCCGCGAGGGCTTTGAGCGGGAACGGCTCCTCCTCCCGGTCCCGGTAGAGCAGGTAGCCGGCCGCGATCCCCGCCAGCGCCAGGCCGATGAGGATCGTCAGGAAGAGGGCTTTGCCACCGTGCGGGTGGGCGATGCCGGCGCCCCCGCCGCCGATGAACCAACCGTAGGCGAAGGGGAACCCGGCGACCACCGCCCCCGCCGCCAACACGTACAGTGGGGCCAGCATGACCGGGGCCACCTCTTTGGCCCCCCTCGCCCCACCGCCGCGCGGCTCCCCGAAAAACACCACCACGCACAGGCGGGTCATGTAGAAGGCCGTCAGGAAGGCGGTGAAGGCGCCGACCGCGAACAGCAGCGGGTTGTTGTCCCAGGCCAGCGCCAGCACGGAGTCCTTGCTCCAGAACCCGCTCAGCGGCGGCAGCCCGGCCAGCGCCGCGGTGCCGATCAGGAAGGTGGCCGCGGTGGCCGGCATCGACCGGCGCAGCCCACCCATCTTCCAGATGTCCTGCTCGTGGTGGCAGGCGTAGATGATCGCCCCAGACCCGAGGAACAGCAGGGCTTTGAAGAAGGCGTGGGTGTAGAGGTGGAAGAAACCCGAGTTGGCGGCGACCTCGCCCACCGCGGCACCACCGTGTTGGGCGCCGGCGAAACCCACCGCCATCACCATGTAGCCGAGCTGCGAGAGCGTCGAGTAGGCGAGGATCTTCTTGATGTCCGCCTGCTGCGTGGCCAGCAGCGCGGCGAGCAGGGCGGTCAGCGCACCGACGTGCTGGACCACCCCCGCGGCGGTCGGCGCGACCGCGATCACGAAGGCCATCTTCGCCAGCATGAAGACCCCGGCCGCCACCATGGTCGCCGCGTGGATCAGGGCGGAGACCGGCGTCGGGCCCTCCATCGCATCCGGCAGCCAGACGTGCAGCGGCACCTGCGCCGACTTGCCGACCGCGCCGCAGAAGATGCAGACCATCGCCCAGTTCATCAGCGTCGCGTCGTAGCCACCCTCCGACAGGCGCCCCGCCATCTCGCCGAAGTTCACCGTGCCCAGCGAACCCCACAGCAGCAGGATGCCGATCATGAAGCCGAAGTCGCCGATGCGGTTCACCAGGAAAGCCTTCTTCGAGGCCTCCGCGGCGCTGTTCTTCTGGAACCAGTGGCCGATGAGCAGGTAGGAGCTGACGCCGACCAGCTCCCAGAAGATGAACATCATCGCCAGGTTGTCGGCCAGCACGATGCCGGTCATCGAAAACATGAACAGCGACAGGCCGGCGAAATAGCGCGCCTTCGCCTCGTCGTCCCTCATGTAGCCCATCGAGAACACGTGGACGAGCAGGCCGACCAGCGTCACCACCAGCAACATGCCGCGCGCCAGGCCGCCGACCTCGAGGCCGATCTCCAACCGCAGGCCACCGACCGCGAGCCAGGTGAAGGAGCCGGCCGCGTCGTTGTCGGCCCCCAACAGCGGCAGCGCCAGCAGGAAGCAGAGGCCAGCCGAGCCGACCGACACCAGCGCGCTGGCGCCGGGGTTGCGCTTGACGCCCAGCAGGATCGCCAGGGCGGAGACCAGCGGCAACAGGAGGATGAGGAAAGCGGTCGTCATGGTCCGGTCGGCGTCAGCCCCTCATGCTGGTCAGGTCTTCGACGTGCACCGTCCGCCGGGCGCGGAACAGGGCGACGATGATGGCGAGCCCGACCGCCACCTCGGCGGCGGCGACGGTGATGACGAAAAACACCAGCACCTGGGCGTCGTAGTCCGGCAGCCCGCCCTGCCCCGAGAAACGCGAGAAGGCCACCAGCGACAGGTTGGCGGCGCTGAGCATGATCTCCAGGCACATGAAGATGACGATGATGTTGCGGCGGAACAGCACCCCGGCGAGGCCGATCGCGAAAAGCAGCCCGCTCACCATCAGATATTCGTTCAGGCTCGGCATCGTCTATCTCCCCCCGGCGACGTCGTCGGCCTGCCGGCGGCTGAGCACCACCACGCCGACCGTGGCGATCAGCAGCAGGACGCCGAGCAGCTGGAGGTGGAAGTTGTAGTCGGTGAAGATCGCCAGGCCGACCTGCCGCACGTCCTGGTGGGCGGCCGGGTCGTCCGGCAGCGGCGAGAGTTTCTCCGGGCCGGCCCCGAGGCTGCCCACGGCGGTCGCCAGCTGCACCACCAGGGCCAGCAGGACCACCGCGCCCCCGCCGAGGGCGAGGTAGTTGATGTCCCGGCGGCGCTCCGCCTTGATGTCGAGCAGCATGATGATGAACAGGAAGAGCACCATCACGGCACCCGTGTAGACGAGCACCTGGATCACCCCGATGAAGTAGGCGTTCAGGGTGACGAACAGCGCCGCCAGGCCGAGGAACGACACCACCAGCGACAGCGCGCTCGACACCGGGTTGCGGTTCACCACCACAAGCCCCGCGAACAGCAGCATGACGCCGGAGAAGATGTAGAAGAGCAAACTCAAGTTTTAAGTCTTAAGTGATTAAGTTTTAAGCGGGTCACTTCAGCTCGTTCCATTTGTTGACCAGCCCCTCGCGCACGCCGCCGATCTCGTAGAGCTTCTCCTTGTCGTGCACCATCTCCTCCCGCGAGGTGCCGGTGATGGCGTAGTCCTTGCGCAGGAAGATCGCCTGCTCCGGGCAGACCTCCTCGCACATGCCACAGTAGATGCAGCGGATCATGTCGATCTCGAACTCCTTCGGCCGCTTCTCGACCTTCGCCCACCGGTCCTCCGCCGGGATCTCCTCGGGGACGATGGTGATGGCCCGCGGCGGGCAGATGAACTCGCACAGCTGGCAGGAGACGCAGCGCTCGCGCCCGTGCTCGTCGGTCACCAGCGCCGGCGCCCCGCGGTAGTGCTCGGGCATCTCGCTGTCCCACCTCTCCTCCGGGTACTGCATCGTCACCTTCTTCTTGCGGCGCAGGATGCGGACCGCGTGCGCCAGGGTGATGCGCAGGCCCTTGGCCAGCGCCGGGAGGTAGCACCTCTCCGCGAGCGTCAGCTTCGGGCGTTGGACGACGATGGCCATGGCTAGTTGGAGCGCGTGAGGATGAGGATCCCCGCGGTGATGAACACGTTTAGCAGAGCGAGCTCGAAGAAGACGATCCAGCCGAGCTTCATCAGCTGGTCGTAGCGGAAGCGCGGCAGCGTCCAGCGCACCCAGATGAAGAAGAGGATGAAGCCGGTCACCTTGGCGAAGAAGGTCCCGATGTGGATCAGGCCGAGCCACCAGGGCACCTCGGTCGCGTCACCCATCAACATCGCGTCCCACCCGAACGGCAGCGACCAGCCGCCGAAGAACAGGGTCACGATCAGCCCCGAGCCGATGATCATCGCCGCGTACTCGCCCAGGAAGAAGAGCGCGAACTTCATCGAGGAGTACTCGGTGTGGTAGCCGGCGACCAGCTCGGTCTCGCACTCCGGCAGGTCGAAGGGCAGGCGGTTGGTCTCGGCGAAGATGGACGTGGTGAAGACGACGAAGGCGATCAGGGCCGGGAACAGCAACAGCAGGCGGTCGACGCCGCCGTTCCAGATCGCCCCCTCCCCCCACAGCGGCAGCAGCAGCCAGCCGTTCTCGCTCTGCTCGCGGACGATCGCGCCGAGGTTGAGCTCGCCGAAGATGAGCAGCACCGGCACCAGCGAGAGGCCGAGCGCGATCTCGTAGGAGATCATCTGGCTGCTCGAGCGCACGCCGCCCAGGAAGGGGTATTTCGAGTTCGACGCCCAGCCCGCGAGGACGATGCCGTAGACGCTGAGCGAGGCGATGGCGAAGATGAACAGCGGCCCGACGCTGAGGTCGGCGATCACCATCTTCTCGCCGAACAGCTCGCTGCCGAAGGGCAACACGGCGCAGGTCAGCAGCGCCGGCACCATCGTCAGCGCCGGCGCCAGCCAGTAGTAGAACTTGTTGACGTGGCCGGGCGTGAAATCCTCCTTGAGCAGGAACTTGATGCCGTCGGCGATCGGCTGCCCGAGCCCGGCGAGCCCGATTTTGGTGAACGGCACCCCAACCCGGTTCGGCCCGACGCGGTCCTGGATGATCGCGCTGACGCGGCGCTCCGCCCAGACCGAATAGGCCACCATCGGCAGGATCACCGCGAAGATGAGCCCCCCGATCTTGGCCGCGCTGATGATGAGGTCGGTGAGTTCCATTGTACTTAGCCAACGATGAGCCCCTCACGCACCCGCTCCGCCTCGCGCTCGAGCAGCGGCACGCGCTCGTCGGTGTCGATCAGGTGCACCCCGCCGCCGCCGATCTTCGACAGGCTCATGCCCTTGAAGGCGGACACCCTCTCGGCCATCTCGGCGAAGACGTCGGCGATCTCGCCAACGCCGTCCAGGCCGTCCACCGCCCGGTTGAGGTCCTGCAGGGTCTCCCAGTCCTCCCGCGCGTCCCCGGGGGGCTCGACCGCCTTGTTGAGGCGCTGCAGGCGGCCGGTGGCGTTGACCATCGACCCCCGTTTCTCGGCGAAGCCGGCCCCTGGCAAAACGACGTGGGACAGCTTCGCGGTGGGGTTCGCCAGCAGGTGGGAGGAGACCAGGAACTTCAGGTTCTTGAGCGTCCCCTCCTCGAAACCCGCCTTGAGCAAATTCTCGCCCAGCACCAGCAGCGCCTTGATCGAGCCGTCCTCGATGCCCTTCTTGATGGCCTTCAGCTTCGAGCCGGGCGAGCGCAGTTTCAGGACCGCCCTGGCCCCCGCCGTGTTCGGGTTCTTGTCGGCGTGCACCAGGTAGCCGTCGCCCTCGCCCTCGCGCTTGACGATGTCGACCGCCGCCGCGCCCAGGGTCTCGGCGAGGGTGCGGGCGAGGTAGAGCTCCTCGTTGGTCATGCGCCCGGAGGCGACGACCGCCAGCCCGCCGCCGCGATATTTGGCGAGCCCCTCGGCGGCGCGGCGGATCGCCTCGGGCCAGTCGATGGGGCGGTGCCCCGCACCGTCCTTGACCAGCGGCTCGGTGAGCCGGGCGTCGCTGTTTAGGTAGTGGAAGCCGAGGCGCCCCTCGTCGCACATCCACGCCGAGTTGACATCGTTGTTCTCGCGCGGCGTCTGCCGGTAGATCTTGCCCTCGCGGGAGCCGATCAGCGTGTTGCAGCCGCGCGCGCAACCGGTGCAGATCGACTCCGTCTCGCGCATGAACCAGACGCGCATCTGGAAACGGAAGTCCTCCGAGGTCAGCGCCCCGACCGGGCAGATGTCGACGGTGTTGAGCGAGTAGTTGTTGGCCAGCGGCCGGTCGGGGTGGACCGTGAGCACGTTGTGGCTGCCGCGGTCGACGAAACCGAGCACGTCGTCGTCCACGACCTCGCGGGTGAAGCGCACGCAACGCGAACACAGCACGCAGCGCTCGTCGTCGAGGCGGATCCGCGGCCCGATCTCGACGCTCTTCGGCTTCTTGACCTTGTTCTCCAGGAAGCGCGACTCGCCCTTGCCGTGTTCGACGCTGTACTCCTGCAGGGTGCACTCGCCCGCCTGGTCACAGATCGGGCAGTCCAGGGGGTGGTTGATCAACAGGAACTCCATCACCCCCTCGCGGCACTCGCGGGTGAGCGGCGAGTCCGTACGGATGCCCATGCCCTCCGCCACGGTGTTGGCGCAGGCGATCACCGGCCTCGGCATCCAGCCGATCTTCGCGTGGCCGTCCTTGTCCAGCTCCGGCTCCTCGCCCGGCGCCGGGCGCGGCGGCATGCCCATCTCGACCAGGCACATGCGGCAGTTGCCCGGCGAGGTGAGCTTCGGGTGGTAGCAGTAGTGGGGCACCTCCGCCGCGGCCTGCTTGCAGGCCTCGATCATGCGGGTGCCCTTGGGGACCTGGATCCAGGTGCCATCGACTTGCACGTTGACTGTCGCTTCCTCGCTCAATGGGGATGGGTTGATTCGGGAATTCGGAGATTGGTTGATTAGGGGTTCCCGCCCGCCCGCTTTTCCAGATAGCGCACGTAGCCGTTGAGAAGTTTGACGGAATTTTCGACCAGGCCACGCCCCTCTGCCTCAAGCTCATCGGAGATCAAAGCCTCGTCCTTGCCGGCGATGAGATGGTCGAGGACTTCGTAGCAGGAGCCCCGCGAGTTGCGGACGAACTTCGCCGACTCCCTATAGTGAAAGCGCCCGTATCCCTCCGCCACGTTGGCGGTCGTGGAGCGGCTACTCCTGAGCAGCTGGTCGGCCATCCGGAAACGCTCGTCTTTCGGCAAGCTCGGCACCACCCGCTTTGCGACAAACAAACGCAAATCCCTACAGGCTTTCCAGGCCTCGAGATCCTCAAATGTTCTGAAATCGCTCATGGGAAACCGAATCAACAAATTCTCAAATCGACAAATCAACTCCCCGCCAAGCCCTCCGCGGCCAGCTTCGCCTCCCCGCTCAGCGGCTTGCCCGCGTTCTTGCGGCTGGTGTGTTTCTTGAACTCCTCCGGGAACTTGGCCACGAAGCTCTGGGTCGGCCAGGCGCAGGCCTCGCCGAAGGCGCAGATCGTCCGGCCGGCGATGTTGTCCGCCACCGAGCCGAGCGTCTTGACGTCCGAGGGCACACCGCCGCCGGCCAGCATGCGGTCGGTGATCTTCTTCATCCAGAGCGAGCCCTCCCGGCAGGGCGTGCACTGCCCGCAGGACTCGTGGGCGTAGAAGGCGTTGATGTTGTTGAGCACCCAGGCCATGTCGCGGCTGTCGTCCATCACGATCACGCCGCCGGAGCCGGCCATCGAGCCGCAGGCGGCCATGGTGTCGAAGTCCATCGGGATGTCGCGGATGCCGATGGTCTTCTCCCCGTCGCCGGCCTTGACCGTGTACTCCTCGTCGGCCCGCAGCACCTTGGCCGAGGAGCCGCCGGGGATGACCGCCTTGAGCTCGCGCCCCTTCTTCACCCCGCCACAGAAGTCGTCGATCAGCTCGCCCATGGTGACCTTGCCGACCTCCACCTCGTAGTAGCCCGGCCTGTTGACGTCGCCGCTGACGCAGAGGATGCGCGTGCCGGTGTTGCGCGGGGTGCCGATCTTGCTGTACTCCTCGCCGCCCATCTCGATGATGTGCTTCACGTGGCAGAGCGACTCGACGTTGTTGACGATCGTCGGGCACATGTAGAGCCCCAGGGCGGCGGGGAAATACGGCGGCTTGATCCGCGGGTAGGGGCGCTTGCCCTCGAGCGACTCGATCAGGCCGGTCTCCTCACCACAGATGTAGGCGCCGGCACCGCGGTGCACGTAGATCTCGCATCCGAACCCGCTGCCGAGCACGTCCTCCCCGAGGAACTTCTTCGCCCGCGCCTCCTCGATCGCCTCCTCCAAGATCTTCGCCCCCTCGGGGAACTCCTCGCGGATGTAGATGTAGGCGACCTTCGCGCCGACGGCGTAGCAGGAGATCACCATGCCCTCGATGAGCTGGTGCGGGTCCTGGTGGACGATGTATCGATCCTTGAAGGTGCCGGGCTCCGACTCGTCGCAGTTGCAGATCAGGTAGACCGGCTTGGTGTTGTTCGGCGGGATGAAGCCCCATTTCACCCCGGTCGGGAAGCCCGCCCCGCCGCGCCCGCGCAGGCCGGAGGCCTTCACCTCCTCGGTGATCGCGCCGGGCTCCATCTTGATCGCCTTCTCCAGCTGCTTGTAGCCCCCGTCGGCGATGTAGGTGGCGATCGACGGGTCCCAGCCCTCGCGGTCGACGTTGCGGAAGATCAGCCGCCGCTCGCGCTTGTGGGGCTCCTTGCCCTTGATGTATTTCGGGGCGGCCATCAGTCGTATTTCTCCAACAGCTCGCCGACCGCCTCCGGGGTCACCCCCTCGTGGAAGTCGTCGCCGACCAGGCACACCGGACCGGTCCCGCAGCTGGCCAGGCACTCGGCGAACTCGATGCTGAACTTGCCGTCCTCCGAGATCGCGATCGGGTCGTGGTGGGTGACGCCGGAGCGGTCGATCCCGGCGACCTGGCAGATCTTGTCCATCGTCTCGTGGCAGCCCGCCATCGCGCAGGACAGCGTGCGGCAGACGCGGATGTGGTACTTGCCCGGGGCCTTCTGCCGGAGGCCGGGGTAGAAGGTCACCAGCTCGAGCACGTTGATCGGTTCCAGCCCGAGCTTGTCCGCCACCCAGCGGACGCCGTCCTCGCCGATGTGGCCGAACTCCTGCTGCAGCAGGTGCAGCAGCGGCAGCGAGGCGCTGCGCCGCTGGTCGTCCGGGTAGTGGCCGATGTATTCGTCGGCCTTCGCCTCGAGCTCTGCGGAAACTTCCATCGGGTTGCTAGCGGTCACACTCCCCCATCACGAAGTCGAGGCTGCCGAGGATCACGACCACGTCGCTCACCATATGTCCCGGCAGCAGCTTCGGCAGGATGCTCAGGTTGACGAAGGAGGGGCTGCGGATCTTCAGGCGATGCGGGACGCCGCCGCCCTTCGAGTTGATGTAGAAGCCGAGCTCCCCCTTCGGGTTCTCGGCGCCGAAATAGACCTCGCCCTCGGGCGCGTCGATGCCCTGGGTGGCGACGATGAAGTGGTGGATCAGCTCCTCCATGCTCATCAGGACACGCTCCTTGTCGGGGAGGGCGCCCTTCGGGTCGACCACGTTCACCGGGCCGCCTGGCATGGCCGCGCAGACCTGGCGCAGGATCTTCACGCTCTGCCGCATCTCCTCCATGCGGACCAGGTAGCGGTCGAAGCTGTCGCCATGCTCGCCGACCGGGATGTCGAAATCGTACCCCTCGTACCCGAGGTAGGGGTGGTTCTTGCGCATGTCGAACTCGACCCCGGAGGCGCGCAGGTTCGGCCCGGTCAGCCCGTAGCCGATCGCGTCCCCCCCCGAGATCACCCCGACGTCCTTCGTGCGGCCGATGAAGATCTGGTTGCGGGTCAACAGCTTGTCGATCTCCTCGATGCACTCGCTCACCTCGTCGCAGAACTTCTCGACGCCCGCGATGATCTCCGGGTTGATGTCCCGGGTCTGCCCGCCCACGCGCGTGTAGCTGGTGGTGAACCGCGCCCCGGAGATCTGCTCGCACAGGTTGTAGACCGTCTCGCGCTGGGTGAAGGTGTAGAGGAACACCGTCATCGCGCCGACGTCCATCGCGTAGCAGCCGACCCCCAACAGGTGCGCCGAGATCCGCGCCAGCTCGCAGCACATCACCCGCACCGCCTGGCCGCGCGGCGGCAGCTCCCAGCCCATCAGCTTCTCGACCGCGCAGGCATAGGCCACGTTGTTGGCCAGCGGGGCGAGGTAGTCGAGCCGGTCGGTATACGGCACGAACTGGTTGTAGTGCATGTTCTCGGCGATCTTCTCGTCGCCGCGGTGCAGGAAGCCCACGTCCGGGTCGGCCCTGGTGATCAGCTCGCCATCGAGCTCCAAGATCAGCCGCAGCACCCCGTGGGTCGCGGGGTGGGACGGCCCCATGTTCAGCGTCAGTTTCTCACCGACCAGGTCGTCCGTCGCCTGCTGGTAGTCGTCCAGCGCCCTGGCCGTCTTGGCGGCAGTGTCGGGCGCTTCAAACTCGTGCAGGGTGTCGGCCATGGGGCTCAGCTAGCCGCGAAACCACGCGCAGCCAAAACTACTATTGATCGCTGAAATAACGGGGCAAGCCCAATTTGTGAATTTTTTCACAAGCTCGTAAACAACTTGCAGACAGCAAGTTACAACCACCATAACGGTGAGGCTCAGAGCGCCTCAACGGCGTCCGTCCCATATTCTTCGAGAACGCTACGCGGCACGAAGTCGAGGGCTGCCTGATGGGTCGCCGCAAGGTGCACCGGGGCGGCGGCACCGGCATCCAGCGCCTCCTTCCATCGGGGCGCGCAGACGCACCAGCGGTCACCGGGTTTGAGGCCGGGGAAGCCGTACTCGGGGGCCGGGGTGCTGAGGTCGTTGCCGGCCTCCTTCGAGAACTCCAAGAAGCGCTCGGTCACCTGCACGCAGACCGCGTGGCAGCCGAGGTCCTCGGGGCAGGTGCGGCAGTGGCCGTCACGGAAGAAGCCGGTGTTTGGGTCGGTGGAACAGGGCTCCAGCACCCCACCGAACACGTTGAATTGAGGTTCTTCGGGTTTGTCGTCCACTCTGGCAAACATAGCTCACCCGCCGGACTCAAGCGATGGAAAACTCCTCTCCCACACCTCCTACCGTCCCGTACCGGGACGGTTTCGATCCGCGGGGCCGGGGCGGATCGACCACGATCGTCCCCGATCGCCCGACAGCCACATTCACGGGAGTTGAACCCGTAGACGCATCAGGGCCGGCGCCGACGCCGAGAACGGCTCCGCCAACCTCAGCACCACGGCCTCGACGCCAGCGGCCACCGTCTCCGGTCCACCATGCGGCACCGTCTGGACGGTGTCCCAGCTGATCCCGCCGTCGCCGCTGCCCTCGACGACGTAGCGGAGCCGCCCGCCCCCGGCCGGCCGCCGGTGGCGCAGCGCGAGATGGAACGTGCCCCCGACCTCGACGAACAGGGCGGTGGGAGCCAGCGAGGGATCCGCCACCAGAGGGTGCCCACCCAGTGCGTATTCCAACAACTGACACCAGCCGTCGGGTTCCAGGTCGGCGCCCAGAGCAGCGCCGACCCCGCTCAGCGCGAAGCCGCCCGCCCAAGTCGCGTACGGGTCGCCGAGGACAGGGGCGACTCCGAACCCCTGCAGGCCACCGCCGCCGCCGGCGGTGAAGCGGTCGCGCGGGTCGCTGAACCCCGGGCTGGCGACGGCGACATCGTCGCGCAGCGCCAGGTTCTGGTTGGCCGTCGAAACCGCCCCACCCTCCCAGGCCGCACCGGGGTCCTCCCCCGGCATCCCGAAAGTGTCCGCTAGAGTAAAGGCGAGCTGCAGCTGCAGGGCGTCGTCGCCGTTGAACAGCAAGGTCTGTTTCACGAACACCAGCCGCCCCGCCCCATC
This sequence comes from Verrucomicrobiales bacterium, assembly GCA_028280355.1. Taxonomy (GTDB): domain Bacteria; phylum Verrucomicrobiota; class Verrucomicrobiia; order Verrucomicrobiales; family DEV007; genus JANQMB01. Next base: position 1,881 of record JANQMB010000023.1, on the reverse strand, counting down.
GACGAAAGGCGTCCCGTCGGCGATGCCCGAAAACGGCTCCGCCGGAGCCACCAGCAAGCCCGCGGTGACCAGGTGGTCGCCGGCCGCCGACCCGCCGATCACGAAAACGCCGCCGGGCGGCACCGTCCCCGCCAGCAACGTCAGGGCGGGCGCGGGATCCGCACCGTCGGTGCCGATCAGCAACCGCAGCGGCGTCGTCCCGAAGTCGATCTCCCCCCCGCTGTTGTTGACCACCTCGACCGCCCGCGGCTCCGCCCCGGTGGGGGCTTCGACGTATTGGCTGAACAGCAGCAACCCCGACGGCGACCCACCGCCCGCCCGGAAAAACCCGTGACCCGACACATGGCCGGGCGCGTGGCCGGTCACCCGCAACAGTGCATCGGGGGCGACCCCACCCGGCCGCGCCGGGCCGATCTCGAAGGTCGCCCCGCCCGCCCCGGGCGGGACCTCGACCGATACCGGCAGGGACAGGCGCCCGCGGTCGGCCATCAGCTCCACCTCGACCGGGGCGGCGGGCGGCGGCGAAATCATCACCGCGCCGGTGACCCCGCCGGCACCGAGCAATCCACCGGCTAGCCCGACCGCGATGCGCGGGGCGGGCTCGAGCACGACGTCGCCGAACACGAGGTGATGATCGCTCGCCGTGAAACTCGCCACGCCGCCAGGCACGGGGCCGAGCTTCGGCAGGCCGGCATGCCCGATCTCTAACAAACTGTTATACACTTCAGTCTCCGGCGGCGAGTTCGCCGCCGAGGCGGCGGGGACGAGGATGTAGTCGAGCCTGGCGTCGCCTGCGAAGTTGAAGGTCCGGCTCGCTCCGTCCGGCTGGCGGGAGTCGACGATGCCGATGTCGAGGCCGGCGAACGCCGGCCCCGGGAAACCGGCGTAGGGGAGGACCCTCGCGTTGGGCGGGGCGAGGTCGGCGCCGAGCAGGTAGGAGCCCGGCAGCACAGAGCCGTCGCCGAAGACGTGGGAGACGGTCGCGATGCCCGTGCTGTAGGAGGCCGGCAGGACATCCTCGAAATCCTCGTTGATGTCGCCCAGCACGAACACGTTGTCGCCCGCCCCGGACAGCCCGCGCCCCTCCAGGAACTCGGCGACCCGCAGCGCCTCCACCGCGCGTCGGAAGTTGTCGGCATCGGTGTCGCCAGCCTTCAAGTGCACCGCCACGAAACGGGGGTCGGCGCCGACGCCGGGGACATCGACCTCGACGAACAGGGGGTACCTCGCCATCTCCGAGCGCCCCGCGCCCCCGCGGCCAACCTGGACAGCGGCGGTGATCGGCCAGCGGCTGGCGACGGCCAGCGACTGCGACCCGCCACTGAAATCGCCGGCGACGAAAGGGGCGCCCGCGAAGGCGTCGCCGGCCGTCGCCAAGTGCCCGGCACCGGCCGGCATGCCGAGGTCGGCGACGAGCGCCCGCAGGTCGGCGAAGTCGCCCGCCGCATCGGCCTCGGAGAAGGCGATCACGTCGGCCCCCACCCGGCGCAACACCGACAACGCCGCATCGTACTCCGAGCTACCGGGGACGCCGACGCCGTTCTTGAGATTGTAGGCGGCCACCCTCACCGCCACCCCGCGTCCCTCTGGCAGATCGCTGTCGAAAACCGTCACCGCAGCGACACCCGCGGTGTATCCCCCGGAGGCGTCCGAGGCGGTGACCACCACCTCCCTGATGCCGTCGCTCACCCCGTCGGCGACCGCGCCGACCGCGAAGGTCGCAGAGCCGCCCGGCCCGACTTCGACCGAGGCCGGCAGGACGAGTTCGCCGGCGACGTCGGCGGCGAGATCGACCGTGGTGGCGGCGGCCGGCGCGGGGACGAGCGAGACCGTCGCGGTCGCCGCCCCGGCGCCATCGAGCTCGGCGAAACGCGGCGGGTC
>JANQMB010000362.1 GCA_028280355.1 Verrucomicrobiales bacterium | reverse complement strand
CCCTGGCCGATGCTGTCGAAGGCGGCGGTGGTGGTGATATAGCCGCCGCCGTCCGAGCCGCCCGCCGCCACCCAGCCGATCGGGAGCGAGCTGGCGTTGCCCCAGTCAGAGTTGCCGGTGCCGAAGGGCTCGGTGAAACTCGTCACCGCCCGCGCCCCCCCGGGGGCACCGAGGAACCAGGCGGCGAGGGCGAAGGGCGCGACGGGTGTCGCGGCCCGGCGGATCTTGCCCCCTTTGCGCAGCTGCGCCATGCGGCGGTCGGCGGCGTCCTGGAGGCGTTTGAGAAAGCGGGTGCTGAAGCTTACGGTGCGCCGCTTGAGGCGCAGGTCGGAGGTGTCCAAGTTCATCGGTGGCGACCCTAGCGAGACCGCCGGGGGGCGGCTAACGGCGCCTTGCGAAATTTCGACGGTGGGTTGCAGCGCGCGGGAACCTGTCGGGACGGGTGTGTCCGCGGCGTTTCCAAACTAGCCCGAGGTGTCCCACCGGATCTCGACCTGCGCTTCCCGGCCGCTCTGGCGATGGGTCTGCCCCCGGATCCGCGGGTGCACTGGCCCGGCTTGGCGGGAGGTTCTGGCGGCGATCCCAGAAACGCAGCAGGTATACTGTAGCGACGAGCGAGAGCGAGTCGTGAACGTCGAGCGAGGCGGGTCGGACACCCTCCCGCCTCCCCTCCGACTCGCTCAGGCTCGTCGCTACTGGATCTCAGCCCGTAGCCCCCGGATGCTTGTGCTTCCCAGCTGTCTTGAATAACATGCCAGGCTGGGCGGTCATACGAGAGAGTCGTTGGCCTGACCCAAAGATACCGATGAAACGTGCGTTTTGGACATATTGTATCCCGCTGTTTGTTGCCCCCTACCTCAACGCGGGCGATATCGAGTACACCGATGCCAAGGACAGGGAGTACAGCGCCGCCTCGGACTTCATTTTCGAGGCTTCGGTTCTGATCGAGAAACGCGAATACCGCGACCGTGACGGGTTTTCCATCACAGAGCCGTCCGACCTGTTGAAGGGGGGCTTCGACGGACGGACCGATCAGCCGATGAGCCCGGAATGCCCGATCCACTACGTCCAGTATTTCGCCAGGTTCATGGGCGTCACGATGATCAAAGGGGAGCAGCTATACATCTCCCGGTCGCGGTGGTCCTACCTGAACCACGTCTCGAGCGAAGACCCCGAGTTCCCGGGAAAAGTGTTCCTCACCGGGAAACGGGTCCGTTTCTATGCCCGGGAGGTGAAGGAGAACCGTGTTTCGCTGGTCGGTTTTCTCCCGCTTCCCGATGAGACAGAAGACTAGCGAAAAGATGAAAGCGGTCGGTGACCCGGGGGTCGGCTGCGGCAGTCCCAGCTCCAAGCCGGGTGGCTGACCCCCTGCGTTTTCTCGCAGGATGATCACCGATGAGGGCAGGCGCCTCGGGCGGCATTGGGATCGCATCGATCCCGGGGAACTGGATCGCTATCTGATCCAGGAAGTCGAACATCCGGCCTACAACCCTCAGAGTGTACTACTGCGCGCCTTCATGATCGATCGCCTGTTCCCGACTGAGGCCGATCGGATCATCGAGGAGGAGTTGTATTTCTCGGCGTGCGCGTGTTTCGGCCTCCTAGGGCACCGGGAGGGCTGGTTCCCCACCCTATACCGGAAGGTCAGTAGCGGATCGCCTGACGGGGAGCTTCCCTTTTTCCTCCAGTCGGCGATGCGTGATCGCCTCGGGGGGCGTTTCGATCTCCTGGAGCTCTATACCCAGATCGCCGCCTGCCTGACGGTCGGGTTCGACGATTTCGCCAGCCCCTTCGGGCCGGTGTGGCGGGGCTTCCTCCGTGACAAGGTATCTACGAAATGCAGGGTTCTCGAACTGGGTTGTGGTTCCGCGAACGACTACCGGTTCCTCGATTCTTTCGGCGTCGCGGCCCACCTAGATTACAGGGGTGTCGATGTCTCGGAGCCTAACGTGCGTAACTCGATCGCCAGGTTCCCGTCCGTCGACTTCGCCGTGGGTGATGTGGGGGCCCTGGACGCGGATGACGGGGAGTTCGATACCACCTTCGCGTTCGACCTCTACGAGCACCTGTCGGCCGAACTGTTGGCCGCCGGGTTGAGCGAGAGCCTGAGGGTCACCGGGGACGAGCTGTGGATCTCGCTCTTTAACGCTGCAGATATCCCCGACCACGAGATCTGCCGAGAGGGGGACTACTACTGGAACCTCCTAAGTATACCCCGCCTCTCGGAGGAGATGCAGAAAGCTGGATTTCTTGTGGAGGTTGTCTCTGTAAAGAACGAGCTTGAGGCGCGTTTCGAAGACTATCGCCATTACAATGACGAGGCCCATATCGTCATCGGCCGCCGAGATCCCACATAACAAGAACGAGAATCTAGAGGGCTAGCGCCTTGAGGGATGAAGTCTGCTGCCCCAAGTTCGAATGAGTCGCCGCCACTCCCACCTCTGTCCTCCTAGTGATGGCTATCGGTGGGAACTCACCTCGATCGTCAGATCGGATGGAACCCGGTGAGGCGGGCGGATCAGTTGGGCATCGATGGCTAGAGTGAGACATCGCGTCGGGATCCGGGGTGAGCTCTCGGAGATCTACCGCGCCCTGTCCGACCTCGACAGGTTGGCGGGATGGTGGGCGAGTTCGGCGTCTGGCACCCCAGAGGTCGGCGGGACGATCAGCCTCCACTTCGCGGGGCTGACGACGCTCGAGTTCGCCGTCGATGAGATGATCCCGGAGGAGGCGGTGGCCCTGATCTGTACGGAAGGGCTAGGCCCCTGGCGCGGTTCCCGGTTGAGTTTCGGTCTCCAGGACGCCGAGGATCAGGTGTTCTTGTCGTTGGTCCACGAAAACGAGGGGGCGAGCGAGGACGATTTCTTGTACTTCAGCACCAAATGGCCACTGTATTTGCTGAGCCTCCGCGACCTGATCGAAACCGGGGCCGGGCGCCCCTATCCGAATGACATCAAGATCCACTTCGGTGACTAGGGTGTTTCAGGTGGACTCATCGCTTCTTCTATGCCGTTCCGAGATGTCTTATCGAGGGCGTCCGGAGGCTACCCAGATCGCTCGCAAGCGAGCTCCCTACATGGGTGGTGCCGTCCGTAGGGAGCTCGCTTGCGAGCGATAGAGGGTTGCTGCTGGGGCGCTAGCCCACCGGGCTCGGCCGGGTCAGCCGGCGATGGTGATGAAGCCGTCCCGGTCTTGGGTCGCGGTGTCGCCGGTATTGTACCAGCCGTCGACCAGCACCTCCGCGGTCAGCGCCGCCCCCCCGAGATACCCCGACATCACGTTCGGGCCCTTCACCCACAGCTGGCCCGGCTGGTCGAAGCCGAGGCGCGTGCCGGTGTCCGGATCGACAATCTTGACCGCGATCCCAGGTAGCGGTTGGCCGATCGTCCCGGGCCGGTTGCCCGCCTGGCGGACGTTCGGGGCACGCACGTCGCGCGTGTTCACCGCGACGCCGGGGGAGCACTCCGGGCAGCTGTAAGCCTCGAGCGGCAGGATCCCGAACTTCTCCTCGAAGGCGGTCGCCAGGCGCGCCGGCATCTTCTCATCTCCGGATACCACCAGGTTGAGGCTGCCGAGCTGTCTCGGCTCGCAGCCATGCAGGTAGGAGTCGAGGAGGGCGGGCGTCGCGAACAGCAGGGTCAGGTCGTGGCGCGCCACCACCCTCCCGATCGCGCGCGCGTCGGTCGGCTCCGGGTGGTAGGCGGCGCCGGCGCCGAGCACGGCCGGGCCGGCCACCGTCGTGGTGAAACCGAGCGGGTCGGAGAAGGGCAGCGCCCCGAGGAAGCGGTCGCCGCGCCCGAAGTCGAACACCTGGTTCAGCTGGAGGATGTTCGATACCACGTTGTAGTGGCTGAGCATCGCACCCTTCGGTTCGCCGGTGCTACCGTTGCTGAAGGCGATCGTCGCCAGGTCGTCGACCGCAGGCGCGCGCCCCCCGGCGAGCTGTCGCAGCAGCAGCCCGCGCGGGCAGAGCCGGGCCATCGCCGCCGCCCGGACCCTCTCGGCGAGGCGGGGGTTGGCGGCGATCTCCTCGAGGGTGATCACGGGCACGCCGAGGTCGCGGGCCAGCTTCCCCGACACCTCCTCGGAGGTCAGCACGCAGCCGATCGCGCACTGTTGTACGCGGGCGCGGATCCCATCGTTCCCGAGCGAACCGTCCAGGTTGACCACCGTCTTGCCCATCAGCAGGCCGGCGAGGTTGGCCAGCGCTCCGCCGGTCGACGGGGGGAGCAGCAGGCCGACCGTCGCCTGCCCCGCCCATGGCTCCCGCAGCCGCCGGGCGAGAAACAGCGACTGGGTCAGGGCGCCCATGAAGCGCATCTTGGCGCCCCCCGAGTCGGCGAAGGCGAAACGCCCCCGCGCCCGCCTCGCCGAGCGCACGAACGCGCCCCCCACGGTGGGGATGCGGGGTTTGCGCTCGCCCCAGGCCGCCGCGCCGAGCGCCACCACCGCGTCGCGCACCCCGTGGGGTTCCGAGCTGGCCGGCATCGGTTCGCCGTAGCTCACGGTGACGGGGTAGGGGATCCGGCGCGGCATCTTCCAATACACCTTCCCGCCCTGGTAGCTGAAGACGCTCCCCCAGACGTTGTCGAGGTGGACGGGCACGACCGGCGCGTCCGACCCCCTCATGACCCGCGCCATGCCCTTGCGGAAGGGCAGCGTCTGGCCGGTGCGGCTGATCTCGCCCTCGGCGAAGATGCACACCACTTCGCCCCTGTCGATGCACTCGCGCGCCGCGTTTAGCGCCGCCAGCGTCTCGCGCGGCCGGAGCTCGTCGGGGTTGATGGGGATCACTTTCAACATGCGCGCGACCGGCCGCACCCACCATTTCTCGTACTGGTCGCGGTGCATGAGGAAGCGGATGTGGCGGTCGGTGGAGGCGATCAGGAACAGCGCGTCGGCCATCGACAGGTGGTTGGACACCAGCAGCGCGCCGCCTTTCGCCGGGACGTGGTCGCGGCCGAGGACGCGCACGCGGTAGAGGGTGCGCGTCAGCGCGCGCAGGCAGAGCCGCGCCAGGGAGTCGGGGACGAGGCGGATGGTGAAGACCGTCGCCGCCATCGTCGAGATCCCCATGATCAGCAGGATGACGTTCGCCTCGACGCCGATGGTGCGCTTGAGGACGAAGAACAGCAACGCCGCCATCAGGGCCCCGGAGGAGTTGAGCCAGCCGTTCGCCGCCATCACCGACCCCTTGTCGCGCCGGTCGGGCAGGTACTGGATGAGGGCGTTGACCGGGACGACGAAGAAGCCGCCGGAGACGCCGACCAGGAAGAGCAGCAGCGCCACGGCGAAGAAGGGCAGGCCGGGCACCGCCATCGCCGTGGAGCAGACCGAGAGGCCGAAGGCGCCGAGCGGGACCAGCCCGTATTCGATCCTGCGCCCGGACAGGAAGCCGGCGAGCACGCTGCCGACGGCGATGCCGATGGCGAGGAAGGCGCGCAGCTGGGCGATGCGGTCGTCGCCGAGCCCCAGGAGGTCCTGGCCGTAGACGATGATGGTCGGGTCGATCAGCGCGGCGATCAGCCAGAAGTAGACGCTGCCGGCGATCGCCAGGGTGAGGGTCCGGTTGGAGCGGATGATGCGCAGGTTCTGGCCGAGGCCGGAGAAGAAGTTGACCGGGATCTTCTTCCCGGGGTTCGCCGCGGGGACCCTCGGGATGCCCAGGCTCAGGAGCATGCCGGCGACCGCCAGGCCGACGAGGATGACCCCGGCCAACCAGAAGTCCTCCAGGGCGTTGGCGGAGGAGAACACCCCGCCCGCGATCCCCCCGGCGATGATCGACACGAAGGTGCCGAGGCCGAGGAAGCCGTTGCCCCAGCTCAGCCGCCACGTCGGCAGCAGCTCCGGCAGGGAGCTGTATTTCGCCGGGCTGAAGATGGTGCTCTGTACGGACATCAGAAACATGACCACCAGCATGAAGGTGAAACTCCCGGTGTAGAGCGCGTAGGTGCCCAGGGACATGACCCCGATCTCCAGGAGCTTCGTCCAGGTGATCACCCTGCCTTTCGAGAAGCGGTCGGAGAGGCTGCCCGACGCCATCGCGAAGAGGATGAACGGGATCGTGGCGGCGAGGAGGATGTGGAAGATCCGCTCGTCGCGGACGGCCAGCAGCGCGTCCATCTCGGGGCCGCCGACGCCGCTGTCCCGCGCCTCGCGCACCGCCCGGCTGCCGAAGAAGATGGCCAGGAACTTGAACAGGTTGTCGCTGAAGGCGCCCTGGAACTGGACGAGGAATAGCAGCCAGAACCCCTTGAGCGAGGGGGTGGTCTCGGGCTCGTCCGCGGTGGGTTCCGGTTGCTGGGCGGCGGGCTGCGTCATTCGTCCAGGGGATCCATCCGTTCAGATTGCCCTTTCGCCAAATCGATTATCCATCAAAAAAAATCGAACGAACAGATGTTGGGTCCCGTGTTGGCGGAGCGGCGGGGGACCCGTGGTGGTGTTCGTTCTGGAGCTAGAGTTTCGCGATGCCGGGCGGCGGGTCGAGGCCGAATTGCGACCGTGGGGAGATCGGTCCAGATCCGATCGCCCTCTGGCGTGGCGGACCGCCGGCTCCCGATATAGGGTCGCCCATGCCCGAACCCTCTCTCGGACGGCGCCACACCTTGCCCGTCACCGCCCGCCACCGCTCGGGGCTGTTGCTCGACGGCGGCGCGTTTGGCGAGGTTCTGCTGCCCAAGCGCTATGTCCCCGCCGGGCTCGAGCCCGGGGGCGAGATCGAGGTGTTCCTCTCGCTCGACTCCGAGGATCGGCCGGTGGCGACCACCGAGACGCCGCTGGCGATGGCCGGCGAGTTCGCCCTGTTGAAGGTGGCGGCCACCAGCCGCATCGGCGCCTTCCTCGACTGGGGGATGCCGAAGGATCTGTTCCTGCCCTTCGGGGCGCAGGCGCGGCGGGTCAAGGCCGGTGACGAGGAGCTGGTCTACGTCCATGTCGATCCGGTCAGCGGGCGGTTGCTGGCCTCCGCCAAGCTCGACCGGTTCGTCGCCGGGGAAGCGCCGCCCGGAGTGCGGGGCGGGAACCGGGTTTCGCTGTTGATTGCCGACCAGACCGACATCGGCCTCCGGGCGATCGTCGACGACCGCTACTGGGGGA